>NZ_VIRS01000003.1:0-300000 GCF_006912135.1 Cryptosporangium phraense
GCGTGGCGCCGGCCACCCCGGCCGCCACACCGCAACCGGCACCTCCTCCGCACTCGTCAGATCCCGCGAGCCACCGCGGTCACGCGCCGGCGGCTGCCGAGTTCGCCGCGCGGCGAGAACCCCGGCCGTTGACGGCGGCGCCATACTGCATACAGAATGCAATGCATGACGGATCCCGTGCGGTACGACGTCAATCTCTCGATCCTGTTCACCGAGCTGCCGCTGCTCGAACGCCCCGACGCCGCCCGCCGGGCCGGGTTCGACGCGGTGGAGTTCTGGTGGCCGTTCGCCGAGGCCGTGCCGTCCGACGCGGACGTCGACCGGTTCGTGCGGGCGATCAGCGACGCCGGGGTCCGGCTCGTCGGGCTGAACTTCTTCGCCGGCGACATGCCCGCCGGCGACCGCGGGGTGATGTCCTGGCCCGGCCGCACCGGCGAGTTCCTCGACAGCGTCAACATCGCGGTCGGCATCGGGGCCCAGCTCGGCTGCCGGGCGTTCAACGCGCTCTACGGCAACCGCCTCGACGGCATCGACCCGGCCGAGCAGGACGACGTCGCGACCGAAGCCCTGGTGCTGGCCGCGCACGCGGCCTCACGCATCGACGCCGACGTGCTGATCGAGCCGCTGTCCGGCGCACCGCGGTACCCGCTGCGCACGGCGGTGGACGTCCTCGAGGTCATCGACCGGCTCCCCGGCCGGAGCAACATCCGGCTGCTCGCCGACCTCTACCACCTCGCGGTCAACGGCGACGACCTGGACGCGGTCATCGCCCGGCACACGTCCCGGATCGGGCACGTCCAGGTCGCCGACGCCCCGGGCCGGCACCAGCCCGGCACCGGCGCGCTCCGGATCCAGCATCACCTCGGCCGCCTGGCCGCGAACGGCTACCGCGGCTGGGTCGGCGTCGAGTACGTCCCGACCGGCGCCAGCGCCGACAGCTTCGGCTGGCTCTCCGGACTCGAGGAGGTCGCGTCATGAGCATCGCGTTCATCGGCTTAGGGGTGATGGGCGCCCCGATGTCCAGGCACCTCCTCGAGGCCGGCCACACCGTCACCGCTTACGACGTCCACACCCCGGCGGTGGAGGCGTTCGTCGCCGACGGCGGCGCCGGAGCGAGCACGGTGGCCGAGGCGGTGAAGGACGCCGACGTCGTGATCACGATGCTGCCGAACCACCCGCAGGTCGAAGAAGTGGTGCTGGGCGAGAACGGGGTCTTCGAGAGCGCCGCCACCGGAACCCTGCTCGTCGACATGAGCACGATCCGCCCCGAGACCTCGGTGGCGATCTCCGCGAAAGCCGCCGGCCAGGGCTTCGGCGCGCTCGACGCCCCGGTCTCCGGCGGTCAGACCGGCGCCCAGCAGGCCATGCTCTCGATCATGGCCGGCGGCGACGAGACCGACTACGCGGCCGCGCGGCCGGTGCTCGAGGTGCTGGGCACCCCGCGGCACGTCGGCGGCCCCGGCGCGGGCCAGGTCGTGAAGGCCGCCAACCAGCTCGTCGTGGCCGGCATCTACGCGCTGGTCAGCGAGGCGATCGTCTTGCTCGAGAACTCGAGCATCGACGCCGGGAAAGCTCTCGACGTGCTGGCCGGTGGCCTGGCCGCCAGCCGCATCCTCGACCTCAAGCGCGAGTCGATGATCGCCCGCGAGTTCACGCCCGGGTTCCGCATCGACCTGCACCACAAGGACCTGGCGATCGTCCTCGACGCGGCCCGGCGCGCGGACGTGGCCCTCCCGGTCACCGGGCTGGTCGCCCAGCTGGTCGCGGCCACCCGCGCGATGGGCTACGGCTCGCTCGACCACTCCGCGCTGCTCAAGGTCACCGAGACCCTCGCCGGGCAGGAGCGGTAAATGCCGAAGATCCCCGCGATGCAGGCGGTCGTCGAGGTGCTGAAGTCCGAGGGCGTCGGCACCGTCTTCGGCTGCCCCGGCGCCGCCATCCTGCCCCTCTACGCCGCCTTGCAGGCCGACGGCGGCATCGAGCACCTGATCGTCCGCCACGAGGAGGGCGCCACGCACATGGCCGACGGCTGGTCGCGCACGACCGGCAACGTCGGCGTCGCGATCGGCACCTCCGGGCCGGCCGGCACGAACATGATCACCGGCCTCTACACCGCCCAGGCCGACTCGATCCCGATCCTGTGCATCACCGGCCAGGCCGTCTCGTCCAAATTGCACCAGGAGGCCTTTCAGGCCGTCGACATCGTCGAGATCGCGAAACCGGTCACCAAGTGGGCGGTGCAGGTCAAAGAGGCGGCCCAGGCCCCGTGGATCTTCCGGCGCGCGTTCCAACTGGCGCGGGAGGGCCGTCCCGGCCCGGTGCTCGTCGACCTTCCTCTCGACGTCCAGAAAGAGCTCATCGAGTGGGACGCGACGATCGACGCGCCGCTGCCGGTGACGCCGGTCGCCCCGCACGGACCGCGCGTGGAGCGCGCGCTCGACCTGCTGCTGTCCGCGCAGCGGCCGCTGATCCTCGCCGGAGGCGGGGTCGTGCTGGCCGACGCGGCCGACGACCTGCGCGAGCTGGCCGAGTACCTGCAGGTGCCGGTGCAGGTGACGCTGATGGGCAAGGGCGCGCTGGACGACGACCACGACCTGCACGCCGGAATGACCGGGATCCAGACCTCGCAGCGGTACGGGAACGCGTCGTTCCTGGAGTCCGACCTGGTGCTGGCGGTTGGCGCGCGGTTCGGCGACCGGCACACCGGCACGCTGGACGTCTACCGCGGCGACCGGGTCTTCATCCACGTGGACGTGGACCCGACCCAGCTCGGCAAGGTGTTCGGCCCGGACCTGGGCGTCGTGTCGGACGCCAAGCTGTTCCTCCGGGCGCTGCTGGCCGCAGCGCACACCAGGAAAGCCAGAAGGCAACCCAACGGCTGGGTCACCCGCGTCCAGCACCTGCGCCGGACGCTCACCCGCCGGGAGGACTTCGACGACGTGCCGGTGAAGGCCCCACGGGTCTACCGGGAGATCAACGACGCGTTCGGGCCGGACACGTACTTCGTCACCGCGATCGGGCTGTACCAGATCTGGGGCGGCCAGCACCAGAAGGTGCACCGGCCCCGGCGCTACCAGGTGTGCGGGCAGGCCGGGCCGCTGGGCTGGGAGATCCCGGCCGCGATCGGCGTCAAGAAGGCCGCCCCGGACGCCGAGGTGGTCGGGGTCGTCGGGGACTACTCGTTCCAGTTCCTGGTCGAGGAGCTGGCCGTCGCGGCCCAGTACGACGTGCCTTTCGTGCTGATCATGCTCAACAACGAGTACCTCGGGCTGATCCGGCAGGCCGAGCTCCCGTACGGGATGAACTACGAGGTCGACATCCACTACGACGCGGTCGGCACCGACAACGTCAAGATCATGGAGGCCTACGGGTGCTCCGGCCGGCGGGTGAGCGCGCCCGGGGAGATCCGCGAGGCGATCGAGTGGGCCCGCAAGGAGGCCGCGCGCACCAGCCGGCCGGTGCTCGTCGAGGTGCTGATCGAGCGGGAGGCGAACACGCCGCACGGGGTCTCGATCGACGCGGTGACGGAGTTCGAGCCGCTGCCGTGACCAGCCGGTGTCCTCCGGATGTCCGATGGTTGTCGAACCGGGCCCGCCAACGCCTCCGACCTGCGACGCTGTCGCGGTGCGGAACACGTGGGAGCAGTTGGAGGTCGCCCGGCCCCGGGCGCCCCGGGGGTCGATCGCGAGCGGCCTGACCGCGCTCGTGATCGGGGTGTTCCTGCTGGTGGTGGCCGTCCTCGGGGTGACCGGCAACGAGTGCCACGGGCACGAGATGCGGGCCGACGAGGTGTGCGTGCTGGAGCAGGGCGGGGTGGTGACGCGGATCACCGCGGCGCAGAATGCGGCGTCGAATCATCGGGTGTTCGGGCCGGTCGTGGGGGTCGGTGCGGTTCTGACCCTGTACGGGGTGTATCTGCTGGGGCGCCGTCAGCGGGCCGCGGCGCAGGCGATGCAGGTGGACGTCGACGGGCGGGCGGCGAGGCGTTCGGGGGCGATCGGGCCGCCGCAGGACTCGCAGCGCCCGTAGTCGCCGGCCGCGTGCCGGGCCAGCGCCCGGTCGAGGTCGTCCAGCCGGCCCGCCGCGGCCGACAGCAGCGACGCGGTGTGCGCGCGCTCGTAGGCGATCGTCGTGCCCTCGGGGTCGTGCTCGTCGTCGGTCGCGACCATCGCCGCCGCCTCGATGATCCCGTCGAGATCCCGGGTCAGCGCGCTGATCTGGGCGACCGTGTCCGCGCGCTCCTCGGTGAGCGCGCGGAGCACGTCGTCGTCCATGGTGGCTACGGCAGCAGACCGCGGACGTACGCGGCCTGGCCCGCGTGCTGCGAGTCGTCGTCGGCGACCGACACCAGCCGCACCCCGAGCGTGACCGGCGGGTCCCACCGCTCGTCGACGACCGCGTCGAGGTCGGCCGCCGTCAGGCCCGACACGTACGAGCGCGTCCGGGCGTGCACCGCGTCGTAGTAGTCGAACAGGGCCTGGGCGCTCTCCGGCCGGACCGCGGCGATGTCGGCCGGGCCGTGGCCGTACCCGGTGTCCGACGGGTCGGCCTTGCGCCCGAAGCGCCCGGCGAAGTCGCCGGTCAGGTACACCTGGTCGGCGTCGAGCAACTCGGACACGTGGTGGTCCTGCACCCGGGTCAGGTGCCAGATCAGCCACCCGACCGAGTTCGCCCCCTCGGCCGGCGCCCAGCGCAACTGCTCGGGGGTCAGGCCCTCGGCGGCCACCCGCACCTCGTCGGGGATCCGGTCGAACAACTCGATGAGCAGGTCGTTGACGTCCATGCGACCCAGTGTTCCCCAATCCGCGTTGTCCTCACACGGTAGGCTGCCCGGCGCAGACGCCCCCGGACCTGGAGTGACCCGGTGCAGCCTCCGACCTCAGGAGCCGACCCGTACTACCCGTCCGGTACGGCGGCCTACCCGCCGCCTTTCCCCCAGTCCGGGGTTCCGGCCCCGCCGGTCTCCGGCTATCCGTCGAGCGCGCCGACCACGTCGGCGTACCCGCCGTCGGGCTTCCCTCCCTATCCGGACGCTTCCTATGGCGCGCCGTTACCGCCCCCACCCGGACGCCGCAGCTTGTTACCGCTGGTCATCGGCGGCATCGTGGCGCTGATCGTGGTGGCCGCGGTCGCGTTCACCGCGGGCTACTTCGTCGGCCAGGCCAGCGAATCCGACGCGGAGACCCCGCGGGCCGTGACGTCGAGCGCCCCGGCGGCCCCCTCGGCGTCGCCGTCCGCGGCCGCGCAGCAGGGGGTGGCCGGCGTGTGGAAGGGCACCTACACCTGCAACCAGGGCGAGACCGGCCTGACGCTGACGATCGAGGGCCAGGACAGCGCGCTCGAGGCCACGTTCGAGTTCTACGCGACGTCCACCAACACGGACGTCCCGTCGGGCTCGTACTCGATGGCCGGAAACGTCACCGGCGGCACCATGCGGCTGATCGGCACGGCCTGGATCAACCAGCCCGACGGCTACGGGATGGTCAACCTGACCTCGACCAGCATCTCCGCGACCACGATCACCGGCACCGTCGAGTTCTCCGGCTGCAGCACGTTCACGCTGACCCGGTCCTGATCCGCCCGGGGCACACTGGAAGGCATGGCGGAGCAGACCGGCCCGATCGAGTCCTGGGTCGAGCGGCAGATCAGTGCCGCGATCGAACGGGGCGAATTCGACAACCTGCCGGGCGAAGGCAAGCCGATCCCCGGCATCGACGACCCGCCCGACCCGCTCTGGTGGATCAAGCAGAAGATGAAGCGCGAGAACCTGAGCGTCGTGCCGCCGTCGCTGGCGCTGCGCAAGGAGGTCGAGGACGCGCTGGACGCGGCCTACGCGGCCCGCACCGAGCAGCAGATCTGGGACCTGCTCGAGCCGATCAACAAGAAGATCCGCGCGGCGATCCGGGTGGCTCCGGTCGGACCGCCGCTGAACCTCATGCCGATCGACATCGACCGGGTCGTCCGCCGCTGGTCAGAGCGTCTTCGCTAGCCGCTCGGCGAGCAACCGGGAGAAGCGGGCCGGGTCGGCCAGCTCGCCGCCCTCGGCCAGCAGCGCCATCCCGTAGAGGAGCTCGGCGGTCTCCGGCAGCGTCGGGTCGTCCGCGTCCTTCCCGTACGCGTCCCGAAGTCCGACGACGAGCGGGTGTTCCGGGTTGAGCTCCAGGATCCGCTTGATCGGCGGGAGCGGCTGGCCCATCGCCCGGTACATCTTCTCCAGCGTGGGCGTCAGGTCGTCGGCGTCCCCGACCACGCAGGCCGGCGAGGTGACCAGCCGCGACGACAGCCGGACCTCCTTGACCGACTCGGCCAGCGTCTCGGTCATCCACGACAGCAGCGTGCCGAACGCGCCCGGCTCCACCGGCTCCGAACCGAGGTCCACCGCGCCCTTGGCCACCGACTTGAGCGGGATCCCGTCGTACTCGGTGACCTGGTCGACCCAGACCTCGTCGATCGGGTCGGTGAGGATCAGCACCTCGTAGCCCTTGGCCCGGAACGCCTCCAGGTGCGGCGAGTTCTCGATCGTGGCCCGGGAGTCGCCGGTCAGGTAGTAGATCTCGGTCTGCCCCTCGGGCCGCCGGTCGGCGTACTCCCGGAGCGTCGTGAGCTTCTCCTCCTCGGCGGTCGAGGAGAACGACAGCAGGTCGAGGATCGCGTCCCGGTTCGCCGGGTCCTCGATCAGGCCCTCCTTGAACGCGCGCCCGAACTCGGCCCAGAACGTCTGGTACTTCTCCGGGGAGAGCTCGCGCAGCGTGCCCAGGACCTTCTTGACCAGGCGCCGGCGGACGGCCTGGATCTGCCGGTCCTGCTGCAGGATCTCCCGGGACACGTTCAGCGACAGGTCGGCCGCGTCGACGACGCCCTTGACGAACCGCAGGTACCGCGGGATCAGCGCCTCGGCGTCGGCCATGATGAACACGCGCTTGACGTAGAGCTGGACGCCCCGGGGCGCGTCCCGGGTGAACAGGTCGAACGGGGCCCGGGCCGGGACGAACAGCAGCGCCTCGTACTCGAACGAGCCCTCGGCCTTCATGTGCACGACCTCGAGCGGGTCGGTCCAGTCGTGCGCGACGTGCTTGTAGAACTCGTTGTACTCCTCGTCGGTGACCTCGCTCCGGGGCCGGGCCCAGAGCGCCTTCATCGAGTTCACCGGCTCCTCGGCGCCGGCCAGCCGGATGGGCCAGGCGATGAAGTCCGAGTACTTCTTGACGATGCTGCGCAGCACGGCCGGGTCGGAGTAGTCGTACAGCTGGTCGTCGTCGTCCGCCGGCTTCAGCTCCAGCGTCACGGTGGTGCCCTGCCCGGCGTCGTCCACCTCGTCGATCGTGTACGTGCCTTCGCCGGTGGACTCCCACCGGGTGCCGGTGGCCTCGCCGGCCTTGCGGGTCACCAGCGTGACCCGGTCGGCCACCATGAACGCGGAGTAGAACCCGACGCCGAACTGACCGATGAGCTCGGCGCTCTGCTCGGTCTCGCGGAGCCGGCGGAGCATCTCGGCCGTGCCCGACTTCGCGATCGTGCCGATCAGCGAGACGACCTCGTCGCGGGTCATCCCGATCCCGTTGTCGCGCACGGTGAGCGTGCGGGCGTCCCGGTCGGAGGCCAGCTCGACGTGCAGATCGGAGCGATCGACGTCGAGGTCGGAATCGACCAGGCTCTCGATCCGGAGCTTGTCCAGGGCGTCGGAGGCGTTCGAGATCAGCTCGCGCAGGAAGATGTCCTTGTTCGAATAGATCGAATGGATCATCAGCTGCATGAGCTGCCGGGTCTCGGCCTGGAACTCCAGCGTCTCGGTCACTGCACGTCCCTTTCTCGTCATCGTCCGCCGAAATCCTAGGACGCCCGCGTCGGCTCGTATGCTCGACCGCATGTCGAGCTCGCCCGAGGCCAATACCGCCGCGCGTCGGCCGCAGGCCGAGCGCAGCCAGGAGACCCGCCTGCGCATCCTCGACGCAGCGGTCGAGTTGCTGATCGAGGGCGGGTACGCCCGCGCCAACACGCTGGCGATCCAGGCCAAGGCCGGGGTGTCGAGGGGTCGGCTGCTGCACCAGTTCCCGTCCAAGGAGGAGCTGCTGGTGGCCGCGGCCCACCACGTGCTGTCGCTCCGGCGCGAACAGGGCGGCGAGCGTGCGCTGCCGGTCGACCCGGCCGAACGGATCGACGCGGTCGTCGAGGGGCTGTGGAGGTCGTTCAACGAGCCCCAGTTCTGGGCCGCGACCGAGCTCTGGGTCGCCTCCCGCACCGAGCCCGCGCTGGCCGACGTGATCCGGCCGGCCGAGCGTCGGCTGGGACGGGAGATCTGGGCCTCGCTCGACGGGATGTTCGGGCCCGAGCTGGCCGCGCACCCGCTCTACCCCGTCGTCCGGAACACGTTGTTCACCAGCATGCGAGGCGTCGCACTGGCCTACGCGTTCGACGAGCGGGACCCGACGACCGAGCCGAGCCTGCGCGGGTGGAAGCAGTTGGCCAAGGAGATCCTGCTCACGAAGTGAGCGCCAATTTCCGGTCGGCCTTGACTGTTTCTTCCGGAGCCGACGAGACTCGGAGATGCCCGACGACGGGATAGCCGAGGAGGCAGCTGTGCGTGACGCGGTCATCGTGGAAGCCATCCGTACTCCGGCCGGGAAGGGCAAGCCGGGCGGCGCGCTCTCCGGCATCCACCCGGTCGACCTGCTCGCCGGTGCGCTGTCCGCACTGGTCGAGCGCACCGGGATCGACCCGGCCCAGATCGACGACGTCATCGGCGGCTGCGTCGGCCAGGCCGGCGAGCAGGCCGTGAACATCACCCGCAACGCCGTGCTCGCGGCCGGTCTGCCGGAGTCGATTCCGGCCACCACCGTCGACCGGCAGTGCGGCTCCAGCCAGCAGGCCGCGCACTTCGCCGCGCAGGGCGTGATCGCCGGCGCGTACGACGTGGTGATCGCCTGCGGCGTCGAGTCGATGAGCCGGGTGCCGATGGGCACGTCGGCGATCGGCCAGAACCCGTTCGGGCCGAAATTCGCCGCGCGCTACCCGGAGGGCCTGGTGAACCAGGGCGTGTCGGCCGAGCTGATCGCGGCGAAGTGGAAGTTCAGCCGGGAGCAGCTGGACGAGTACGCGGCGACCTCGCACGCCCGCGCGGCCGAGGCGATCAAGACCGGGGCGTTCGACCGCGAGATCATCCCGGTCGGCGACGTGACGATCGACGAGACGGTCCGGGCCGGCACCACCGCGGAAAAGCTCGCCGGGCTCAAGCCGAGCTTCTACGCCGAGGCCTACGCGGAGCGATTCCCGCAGGTCACCTGGTCGATCACGCCCGGCAACTCGTCGCCGCTGACCGACGGCGCCTCGGCGGTGCTGATCGTCTCGGCCGAGAAGGCCGCCGCGCTCGGCCTGCGGCCGCGGGCCCGCTTCCACTCGTTCGCGGTCGTCGGCGACGACCCGCTGCTGATGCTGACCGGTCCGATCCCGGCGACGCGCAAGGTGCTGGCCAAGGCGTCCCTGAGCATCGACGACATCGACGCCTACGAGGTGAACGAGGCGTTCGCGCCGGTGCCGCTGGCCTGGGCCCACGAACTGGGCGCCGACCCGGCCAAGCTCAACCCGCGCGGTGGCGCGATCGCGCTCGGCCACGCGCTCGGCTCGTCCGGGACGCGGCTGCTCACGACGCTGGTGAACCACCTCGAGGACACCGGCGGCCGGTACGGGCTGCAGACGATGTGCGAGGGCGGCGGCATGGCCAACGCGACGATCGTCGAGCGGCTCTGAGCGTGCTGCGGACCCGATTCACCGAGACGTTCGGCGTCGAGCACCCGATCGTCCAAGGGGGCATGCAGTGGGTCGGCCGGGCCGAGCTGGCCGCGGCCGTCTCCGAGGCCGGCGGCCTCGGACTCATCACGGCGCTGACCCAGCCGACGCCGGCCGACCTCGTCCGCGAGATCGAGAAGGCCCGGACGCTGACCGACAAGCCGTTCGGCGTGAACCTCACGATCCTGCCGACGATCAACCCGCCGCCGTACGACGAGTACCGGCGGGCGATCGTGGACGCCGGCATCCGGATCGTGGAGACGGCCGGGTCGAATCCCGAGCCGCACATGGGGCTGTTCAAGGAACACGGCGTCAAGGTCATCCACAAGTGCACCAGCGTGCGGCACGCGCTGAAGGCGCAGCGGATCGGCGTGGACGCGGTCTCGATCGACGGGTTCGAGTGCGCCGGTCACCCCGGCGAGGACGACGTCCCGGGGCTGGTGCTGATTCCGGCGGCCGCCGATGCGCTGTCGATTCCGTTCATCGCGTCGGGCGGGTTCGGCGACGCCCGGGGGCTGGTCGCCGCGCTGGCCCTGGGCGCCGACGGCATCAACATGGGCAGCCGGTTCATGTGCACGGTCGAATCGCCGATCGCGCCGGCGGTCAAACAGGCGATCGTGGACGCCGACGAGCGCGACACCGAGCTGATCTTCCGTCCGCTCCGGAACACCGCCCGGGTGGCCAAGAACTCGGTGTCGACCGAGGTCGTGCGGATCCTCGCTGCTGGCGGTGAGTTCGCGGACGTCCGGGAATTGGTGGCCGGGGCCCGGGGCCGGCTGGTCTACGAGAACGGTGACGTCGAGGCCGGGATCTGGTCCGTCGGCCTGGTGCAGGGCATCATCCATGACATCCCGACGGCGGGGGACCTGGTGCGGCGGATCGTCGACGAGGCGGCCTCGATCATCCGCGGTCGGCTGACCGGCCTGCTCGCTCCAGTGGAGGTGTCATGACCGAGCGTCTGCGCGAGGTTCAGCTAGCAGAGCGGACCGTCGGTCATGGCGGCGCCGAGCGTAGCGAGGTGCTGTCATGACCGACATCGAGGTCGACCGCGACGGCGCGGTGCTGACGATCAGGCTCAACCGGCCGGAGCGGCTGAACTCGGTCACGACCGCGGTGCTCGACGACCTCGCCGACCTGCTCGAGGAGGCGGCCGCCGACGCGGACGTGCGGGTCATCGTGCTGGCCGGGAACGGCCGGGCGTTCAGCTCCGGCGCCGACCTCAAGGAAGGCGCGACGAACGGGCGGCCGGGTACCGACACGATCCTGGCCGCCAACCGGGTCGTCCGGGCCCTGCGTGACGCGCGCCAGCCGACGGTCGCGGCCGTGCACGGGCCGGCCGTGGGCGTCGGGTGTTCGCTGGCGCTGGCCTGCGATCTGGTGCTGGCCTCGTCGGACGCGTACTTCCTGCTGTCGTTCACCAGCATCGGCCTGATGCCCGACGGCGGGGCGACCGCGCTGGTGCCGACGTCGATCGGGCGGGCCAGGGCGATGGCGATGGCGCTGGTCCCGGAGCGGATCCGGGCCGCCGAGGCGCTGGCCTGGGGGCTGATCTATCGCGTGGTCGAGGCGGACGAGCTCGACTCGTCGCTCAAGGCGCTGACCGAGCGGCTCGCGACCGGCGCGCCGCTGGCGCTGGCCGCCACGAAGCGGGCGATCAACGAGTCGACGCTCGGCGCGCTCGAGCCGGCGCTGGGGCGCGAGCTCGAGAACCAGGGGCGGCTGCTGCAGACCGACGACCTGGCCGAGGCCGTGGTGGCCTTCGCGGAGAAGCGTCCGCCGAAGTTCACCGGAGCCTGAGGCAGGCTCCCGGCCGCGGGCCGGGCCGGGCCGCGGGAGGCGGCCCGGCCGGGTACGGGCTACGGGAGCGGGATGCTGACCGCGGTGTAGGGGGTGGCGGGCGTCGGCGTGGTCGTGAAGCGCGCGTTCGGCGTGTAGAGGCGGTCGCGGTAGACGGCGAGCGTCGTCGGGACGTCGAACCGGGGGTCGGTGATGAGCGCCGTCACGGTCGCGGAGTCCCGGTGCAGGTCGAGCGCCGCGATCAGGTTCATCCGGTTCTGGACGACGAACAGCGTCTGTCCGATCCGGAGCAGCCCGTCGCCGTTGGTGGCCAGGTAGGGCTGCCCGTCCTTGGTGACGCGGATTTCCTTGCTCACGCCGGAGGCCGGGTCGACGCGGAACAGCTTGCCGGTCGTCGACTGGACGATGATCAGACCGGTGCCGTCCGGCGTCCGGGCGATGCCGTTGGCGTTGTTGCCCTCCGCCGTGTAGACGATGTCGCCGGTCAGCGGGATCGTCGTGACGTCCTTCTGGCCGGGGTTCTTCGTCGACAGGTCCACCCGGTAGAGCTGCTGTTGCCGGGAGTCGGTGAAGTACGCGGCCGACCGGGTGAGCACGACGTCGTTGACGAACGTGTCGGTCTCCTTCGTGAACGTGAAGGCGGCCAGCGTCTTGCCGCTGTGCACGTCGACGATCCGGCCGTTGCCGGCCGCGCCGCCCGCGACGAACAGTCGCCCGCGGTCGTCGAGCTTCAGGCCGACCGACGGGGTGCCGGGACCCTGCGCGACGACCGTCGACTTCCCCGACTTCAGGTCGACCCGGAGGATGTCGCCGTCGGCGAGCGAGCCGAAGTAGGCGACCGGCTGACGGCCGATCGCGATGCCCTCGGGCCGGAAGCCGTCGGGCAGCGGGTACGTCGTCTGGGCGGCGCGGGTGGTCGGCGCGGCCGCGGCCGCGGGGCTGATGAACGTGGTGGCCGATACGCCGGTGAGTAGCGCGGCGGCGAGGGCGACGCGCGCGGTGGACTTCCTGACCGTGTGGGCATCCATGACGCGAAGCTACTACAGCATTGTGTAGTTCACAGCGTGAGAAGCACGCGTCCGTGCTGTGCCCGGGCGTCGAGGATCCGATGCGCCTCCACCGCTTCGGCCAGCGGGAGGCGGGCGTGGACGTGCGTCCGCAGGCGCCCGTCGGCGAGCATGCCGGCGAGTTCGGCCAGCTCGTCCCGGACGACGTCCGGAGCCGCGGCCCGGCGGCCCAGGATCGAGTAGGCGAGCACCGATCGGAGCGGGAACAGGCTGGTCACCGGAATCTCGACCAGCTCGCCGCCGGCCGCCCCGTACACGACGGCCCGGCCGGTCGGCGCGAGCAGCTCCAGGCTCCGCCGCAGGACGTCCCCGCCGTTGGCGTCGAGGACGAGGTCGACGCCGGGCGTGACCTTCTCGAACCAGGCCGGGTCGGTGTGGTCGATCGCCACGTCGGCGCCCCACTCGCGGGCGAAGTCGAGTTTGGCCGGTGAGCTCGCGGTGGCGATCACGGATCCGGCGCCCAGCAGCCGCGCCAGCTGCACGATCAGATGGCCGATGCCGCCGGCCGCCGCGTGCACGAGCACGGTCTCTCCGGGCGCCAGCCGGCCGGTCCGTAGCAGGCCCAGTGCCACCGGGGCCGACGTCGGCAGCATGCTCGCCGCCCCGTCGTCGAGCTCGTCGGGCACCGGGACGAGCCAGGCGGCGTCCGCGACGCTGTAGTCCGCGAACGCGCCCTCGGCCACCAGCGCCGCGACCCGGCGTCCGCGCAGCCCCTCGTCGACGTCCGGCCCGACCGCGTCGACGACGCCGACGACGTCGCCGCCGGGGGAGCCGGGCAGCGGCCGGGCGAACAGCGCGCCGCTGCTCGGTCCCCGCCGGAAGCGCGTGTCGACGAAGTTGGCGCCGATCGCCTCGGCCCGGATCCGGACCTGGCCCGCACCGGGCTCGGGGACCGGCGCGTCCTCGAGTGTCAGTACCTCGGGCCCGCCGTACTCGGTGTAGTGGACACGGCGCATCGGAGCCTCCCGTTAAAGTGGACCAGCGGTCAACCTCGACCGTAGTGGACCGGCGGTCCATTTAAAAGGGGAGTCGATGCCACCTCGTCGTGAACGGGCCGACGCGGCTCGGAACCGGGTCGCGATCCTGCGCGCGACCGAGTCGCTGCTCGCCCGTCAGCGGCCGGAGGCGATCTCGATGGAGCTCGTCGCGGCCGAGGCCGGGGTCGGGAAGGGCACGGTGTTCCACCGGTTCGGCAGCCGGATGGGGCTGATGGTCGCGCTCATGCAGGAGCGCGCGCTCGCGCTCCGGGAGGCCGTCGACGGCGGCCCGCCGCCGCTGGGCCCCGGCGCGCCGCCGGCCGACCGTCTCGAGGCCTTTCTGGACGCGGTGGTAGACGTGGTCGCGCGCAACAAGAACCTGCTGGCGGCGCTCGGTCACGCCGAGGCGGTGGCCCCGCACGACGAGGCGACGCTGGCCGAGCACCCCGTCTACGTGTTCTGGCACGGTCACGTGGCCGAGCTGCTGACCGCAGCCGGCCAGCCGACGGCGGGTGCCAATGCCGGGACGGTGGCGCACCTGCTGCTGGCCCCGTTGCGCAGCGGCGCGGTGCTCGACCTTCTCGAGGCCGACCGGGCCGGCGACGTCAAGGCCGGCCTGCGGGCGCTGGCCCGCGGTGCGCTCGCCGGCCACTGACCGGCCGGCCGGAGGCCGCGCGGAGGCGTCGGCCCGCGGTTGGCCGGCGCTGCTGGTGATATGACCGGGGGGTGACCTCGCCACTCGAAGATGACGTCGACCGCACGCTCGTCGCGCAGCTGGCCGCCGACGGCCGCGCCACGCTCTCGACGCTGGCCGCCGCGGCCGGACTGTCGGTCTCGGCCACTCAGGCCCGGGTCCGGCGCCTGGAGCAGCGCGGGGTCATCCGCGGCTACGCGGCCGACGTCGATCCAGAGGCGCTCGGCCTGCCGCTCGCCGCGTTCGTCGCGATCACTCCGCTCGACCCGGCGCAGCCCGACGACGCCCCGGCCCGGCTGGCCGAGCTCGACGCGGTCGAGGCCTGCTACTCGGTCGCCGGCGAGGAGAGCTACCTCCTGCTCGTCCGGGTCCCGTCCCCGCGCGCCCTCGACGACCTCCTCACCGAGATCCGCCAGGTCGCCAACGTCCGCACCCGCACCACCGTCGTCCTACAAACGTTCTTCGAGAGGGCGGCCCGCCCAGAACGACGCTGACAGCCGCGCCACCCTGGGCGGGCTCCAGGTCAGAACCCGGCGCGCTTCGCGCGCCGGAAAGTATGCGGCGAGCATGCGGACTACAGGAAATATTGCGGGAGAAACATTGTGAAACCGTAAAGATCGTCTTAGCGTTGTGTCATGACTCAGATCGTGGATTCCCCGCAGGCGGTCCGAGCAGGCTCCGTGCACGCCGTGATCGGCAAGCACCTCCTGGCCGACGGATTCGACCTCGTACTCGACCTCGACGCCTCGCACGGCTCGACGCTCGTCGATGCCCGCGACGGCCACGAGTACCTCGACCTCTTCACGTTCTTCGCGTCCTCCGCGCTGGGCATGAACCACCCGGCGCTCGCCGGCGACGAGACGTTCCGCGCCGACCTGCTGCGGGCCGCGCTGAACAAGCCCAGCAACTCCGACATCTACACCGTCGAGATGGCCCGGTTCGTCGAGACGTTCGCCGAGGTCCTCGGCGACGAGCGGCTCCCGCACCTGTTCTTCATCGAGGGCGGCGGCCTGGCCGTCGAGAACGCGCTCAAGGTCGCGTTCGACTGGAAGAGCCGCTGGAACGAGGCCCACGGCATCGACCCGGCGCTCGGCACCCGCATCCTCCACCTCGAGCACGCGTTCCACGGCCGCACCGGCTACACGATGTCGCTCACGAACACCGACCCGAACAAGGTCGCGCGCTTCCCGAAGTTCGACTGGCCCCGGATCCCGGCGCCGTACGTCCGGGACGGCGTGGACGTCGAGCAGGCCGAGAAGGAAGCCCTGGAGCTGGCCCGGGAAGCGTTCGAGGCCCACCCGCACGACATCGCGGCCGCGATCATGGAGCCGATCCAGGGCGAGGGCGGCGACCACCACTTCCGCCCGGAGTTCGTCCGGGCCCTCCGCGACCTGTGCCACGAGCACGACGCGCTGTTCATCCTCGACGAGGTCCAGAGCGGCGTCGGCCTGACCGGCACCAACTGGGCCTTCCAGCAGCTCGGCGTCGTCCCCGACGTCGTCGCGTTCGGCAAGAAGACGCAGGTCTGCGGCATCATGGCCGGCGGCCGCGTCGACGAGGTCGCCGACAACGTGTTCGCGGTCAGCTCCCGGCTCAACTCCACCTGGGGTGGCAACCTCACCGACATGGTGCGGGCCCGCCGGATCCTCGAGGTCGTCCGCGACGAGAAACTCGTCTCCCGGGCCGCCGTTCTCGGCGATCGGCTCCAAACCCTCTTGCGGACGCTCGGCGAGCGGCACGAAGCCGTGACCAACGTCCGCGGACGCGGGCTGATGTGTGCCTTCACGCTGCCCGACGCGGCGACGCGGGACGCGCTGATCGAGGGGCTGCGGCTCGACGAGAGCGTGCTCGCGCTGGGCTGTGGAAACCGGAGCGTCCGCTTCCGTCCGGCCCTGACGATCAGCGAGGCTGAACTGGACGCCGGAGTCGCGGCGATCGACCGGGTCCTGAGCCGTCTGGAGGCGTAGTGCAGCAGTGGGAGTTGCGGGCGGCGTTCGCCCGCTCCCTGTCGGAGATGTACGGGCGGGAGGTGCCCGCCTATACGACGCTGCTGCGGGTGTCGGCCGAGGTCAACGCCGACGTCCTGGCCGAGCGCGGTGCGGACGCCGAGCGGCTGGGCAGCATCGGCCGGGTCACCGCCGAGCGGCACGGCGCGATCCGGGTCGGGACGCCGGAGGAGTTGCGTCAGGTCGGCCGGATCTTCGCCGGGTTCGGCATGCACCCGGTGGGGTTCTACGACCTGCGTGACGCGTCGGCGTCCTCGGTGCCGGTGGTGTCGACGGCGTTCCGGCCGCTCGACGCGGGCGAGCTCGCCCGCAACCCGTTCCGGGTCTTCACGTCGGTGCTGGTCACCGACGACCGCCGGTTCTTCTCGGCGTCGCTGCAGGAGCGGCTGGAGACGTTTCTGGCCCGGCGTCAGCTGTTCCCGCCCCGGGTTCTCGAGCTGGCCGCGCGAGCCGAGAGTGACCACGGTCTCGGGGGGAGCGACGCGGCCGAGTTCGTCGAGGCGGCCACGGCCTGCTTCGCGCTGTCGCGGGAGCCGATCGACCGGGGCTGGTACGACGAGCTGGCCCGGATCTCGGCGGTGGCCGCCGACATCGGCGGGGTGTCGTCCACGCACATCAACCACCTCACGCCCCGGGTGCTCGACATCGACGAGCTCTACCGGCGGATGACCGATCTCGGCGTCACGATGATCGACGAGATCCAGGGGCCACCGGCCTGGGAGGGCCCGGACGTCCTGCTCCGGCAGACGTCGTTCCGGGCCCTGGCCGAGCCGCGCGGGTTCACCGACGGGCCGGGCGAGCTGCGGGTCCGGTTCGGCGAGGTCGAGGCCCGCGGTATCGCGCTGACCGCGGCCGGGCGGTCCCTGTACGACGAGTTGCTGGCCGAGGTCGACGCCCGCCGCGCCGCCTCGGGCCGCCCACGCACGGAGGTGGCGGCCGAGGTCTGGCGCGAGCGCCTCCCGGCCACCGAGGAGGACCTCGACCGCCGAGGCCTCGGCGCGTTCACCTACCGCGCGGCCGCGGACGCCCCGGACCGGCTGCGCGCGCTCCGCGCGGCCGACCGGGAGGTGCTCGCGCGAGGCGCGGTTCGCGCCGAGGAGGCCGCGCGCGTCGGCGCGACGCCCAGCGCTCCCGCGCCCGCCGCCGCTGCCCCGGGCGCCCTTGAAGCCGCCGGGGCCGGGCCCGACGTGCACGCGCTCGTCGCGGCCGGGATCGCGGTGCGCGAACCCATCGTCTACGAGGACTTCCTGCCCCGGTCGGCGGCGGGCATCTTCCAGTCCAATCTCACCGACGCCGGGCAGCGCGACGACGCGCTCACCGGCACCGCCCGGGACGTCGGGTGGATGAGCGACGCGCTCGGCCGAGACGTCGCTGACCCCATCGTCCGCAATGAAGAACTGACGCGCGCCTCGCTGCAGGCGCTCACCCTGGAGATCTCATGATCGACCTGCACGAGAGCGCGCGGAACGCGCTCAAGGCCTGTGGCGTCGCGGACGCCGCGCTGACCGGACCGCTGCCGGTCCGGACGCCGCTGACCGGCGAGGAGCTGCTGTCCGTGCACGAGGCCGACGCGGCCGAGACGGCCGCCGCGATCGCCGCCGCGCACGCCGCGTACCTGGAGTGGCGGGTCGTGCCCGCCCCGGTCCGCGGCGCGCTGGTGAAGACGCTCGGACGCCTGATCGGCGAGCACAAGGACGAACTGGCCACGCTGGTGACGCTGGAAGCGGGCAAGATCCGCTCCGAGGCGCTCGGTGAGGTCCAGGAGATGATCGACGTCTGCGACTTCGCGGTCGGGCTGTCCCGGCAGCTGTACGGGCGGACGATGCCGTCCGAGCGCCCCGGGCACCGGCTCATGGAGACCTGGCACCCGCTCGGCGTCGTCGGCGTGATCTCGGCGTTCAACTTCCCGGTCGCGGTCTGGTCGTGGAACACCGCGGTTGCGCTGGTCTGCGGCGACGCCGTGGTCTGGAAGCCGTCGGAGAAGACGCCGCTGACCGCGCTGGCCTGCTCCGCGCTGCTCGACCGGGCGATCGCCGAGCACTCCGCGCCCGCGGATCTCCATCGCGTGGTGATCGGTGCGCGGGAGGTCGGCGAGGCGCTCGTCGACTCGCCGCTGGTGCCGTTGGTCTCCGCTACCGGCTCGACCCGGATGGGGCGCGAGGTCGGTCCGCGGGTCGCGGCGAGGTTCGGCCGCAGCCTGCTGGAGCTGGGCGGCAACAACGCCGCGGTCGTCACGCCGTCGGCCGATCTGGACCTCACGACGCGGGCCGTGGTGTTCGCGGCGGCCGGTACCGCGGGCCAGCGGTGCACGACGCTGCGCCGGCTGATCGTCCACTCGTCGGTGGTCGACGAGCTGCTCGGAAAGCTGACGAGCGCCTACGGAAAGCTGCCGATCGGGTCCCCGCTGGACGGCGACACGCTGGTGGGCCCGCTGGTGGACGCGGCGGCGTATTCAGCGATGAACTCCGCGCTCGACGCGGCCCGGGCCGACGGGGGAGAGGTGCTCGTCGGCGGAGGGCGTCGTCAGGTCGCCGGTGCCGAAGGGGGCTACTACGCCGAGCCGGCGATCGTCCGCATGCCCGCGCAGACGGACGTCGTACGGACCGAGACGTTCGCGCCGATCCTGTACGTCCTGACCTACGAGACGTTCGACGAGGCGATCGCGCTGCACAACGACGTGCCGCAGGGCCTGTCGTCCGGAGTCTTCACGCGGGACCAGCAGGAAGCGGAGCGGTTCCTGGCCGCCGACGGAGCCGACTGCGGGATCGTGAACGTCAACATCGGCACGTCCGGCGCGGAGATCGGCGGAGCGTTCGGCGGCGAGAAGGAGACCGGAGGCGGCCGCGAGTCCGGGTCGGACGCCTGGAAGGCGTACATGCGCCGGGCGACGAACACCGTGAACGCCTCGGGCCAATTGCTGCTCGCCCAGGACGTGTCGTTCGTGTAATCCTGCTCGGCGTGGACGGTTCGCTGGAAGTCGTCATCCTCCCGGTCCGGGACGTGGACGCGTCGAAGCGGTTCTACGCCTCGCAGCTGGGGTTCGCGGTCGACCTCGACATGGGTGAGGGCGAGAACCGGTTCGTGCAGCTCACCGCGGCCGGCTCGGGGTGCTCGGTGCAGCTGAAGCCGGGCGATGACACCGGCGGCCGGCCCGCGCTCGTGTTCGTCGTCGCCGACGTGGACGTGGCCCGGGCCGAGCTGGCCGGTGCCGGTGTGGCGGTCAGCCCGGTGCAGCACTTCGAGGGCGCGGACCGCGTCGACGGGCGCGGCGGACCGTGGAACTCGTTCGTGTTCTTCGACGACCCCGACGGTTACTCCTGGACGATCCAGGAGCGCCCGGCCGACTGAGCCGCCTCGGCGATCGCCTCGGCCTGGTGCGGCCGTAGTCGGCCGTCGTAGTTCTCGACGATCGGCAGGTACGGGTCCTCCACCTCGGTCCGGACGCCGCTGAGCTGCTCGAGTACCGCCAGCCCGCAGAACGGCACCGCGAACGGCGAGTAGCCGCCCTCGTGCGCGAGCACGAGCCGCCCGTCGCAGTGCCGCTCGGCGGCGTCCATCACCCGGCGGGTCATCTCGCGGTAGGACTCCGAGTGCAGCATCTGACGGGCCAGCGGGTCGAAGCCGTTCGCGTCGAACCCCGACGCGACGAGGATCAGGCCGGGCCCGAACCGATCGAGCGCCGGGACGACGACCTGGTCGAACGCGGCCCGGTAGGCGCCGTCGCCGGAGCCCGGGGGCAGCGGCACGTTGATCGTCGCGCCCTCGGCGCCGGGCCCGCCGACGTCGGTGACCGGCCCCGACCCGGGCGGATAGACGCCGTCCTGGTGGATCGAGATCGCGAGGACGTCCGGGTCGTCCCAGAACGTGTCCTGGGTGCCGTTGCCGTGGTGGACGTCCCAGTCGACGATCGCGATCCGCTCGATGCCCAGCACCTCCTGGGCGTGGCGGGCCGCGATCGCGACGTTGTTGAACAGGCAGAAGCCCCGGCCGTGGGCGGGGGTGGCGTGGTGGCCGGGCGGCCGGACCAGCGCGTAGGCGTTGGCGGTCGCCCCGGAGACGACGGATTCGACCGCGGCCAGCACGCCACCGGCCGACAGCCGGGCGATCTCGTACGAGAACTCGCCGAACGGGGTGCCGCCGCCGAGGTTCCCGCCGCCGTTGTTCGCGGCGGCCTCGATCTCGGCGACGTAGGCCGGGGTGTGGACACGGGTGAGCTCGGCCGGTTCCGCGTAGCGGGGCTCGATCGGGGTGAGGTGGGGGAGCAGCCCGGAGGCGGCGACCAGGTTGGCGAACCGGCGCTTGGCGGTCGGGTTCTCGATGTGCTCCATCGGCTCGACCCACCGGCTCACCGGCAGCGGCCCGCCCGCCGTGCCGGTGTCGTGCCAGTAGTACCGCTCGTGCGTCACCCACCCGGTCGTCATGGGTCCGAACTTAGGACCGGCCCCGGGCTGCCGATGGAGGAACATGGCGCGGTTGCTGGTGGTGGAGGACGAGCCCGATCTGCGTGACCTGCTGGTCCACCGGTTCGAGGCGGCCGGTCACTCGGTTGTGCCGGTGGCCACGGCCGGTGCGGCGCTGCGGACGCTCGACCGGGACGTGCCGCCGGACGCCGCCGTGCTCGACGTCGATCTGCCGGGTACGGACGGGGTGGAGCTGCTCGGGGAGCTGCGCCGGATGCATCCGGAGCTGCCCGCGCTGTTCGTCACCGTGCTCTCGTCCGGCGAGCTCATGACGCGGATGCAGGCGACCGGCTGTCCGTACCTGACCAAGCCGTTCGCGGCCAAGGACCTGCGCGACGCGGTCGACGAGCTGGTGCGCCCCAGACCCGTGCTGTGAGTCTTACCCTGCGGTCGAGAGTCGACCACGGGAGGGACAGCTGATGATCATCGTGGCCGGATGGCTCCGGGTGGACGCGAGCGACCGTGATCGGTACCTGGACGGGGTCGCGTCGGTGACCGCGCTGGCGCGCGACTTCGCCGGGTGCGCCGACTTCGTGCAGGCGCCGGATCCGCTCGACCCGGGGCGGATCGTGATCATGGAGCGATGGGAGTCGGACGAGGACCTGCTCCGGTTCCGGAACTCCGGCGGCCCGGAGCTCGACCTGCCGGAGGTACGCGACGCGTCCGTACAGAAGTACCGGATCTCCAGCGTAGAAGCGCCCTAGCCCCGGCGGCGGAGGGGTGCGGCTCGGGACGGGTCGCGACGACGACGGCGGCCAGCGCGATCACGACCCCGGCCGCCTGGGCCGGCGTCAGGGCCTGATCGGCGACGAGCCAGCCGGCCAGCACCGCGACGACCGGGCTGAGCAGGCCGAGGAACGACGTCGAGCCGGCGGGCAGCACGGCCAGTCCCCGGAACCAGAGCACGTAGGCCAGCCCGGTGCCGACGATCGACAGGTACGTGTACCCGCCGATCGCCGGGGCCGACAGGTGCGGTGGCGCGCCCTCGACCACGAACGCGAGCGGCGCCAGCACCAGCCCGCCGGCGATCAGCTGCCAGGCCGTCGTCGTGAGGGGTGAAGCGGGTGACGTCCACCGCTTGGCCAGCACGATCCCGGCCGCCATCGACGCCGCGCCGCCGAGCGCGGCGGCGAGCCCCAGAGCGTCCGGACGAGCCTGGGCGGTCAGCACGACGAGCGTGACGCCGGCGATGCCGGCCGCACCGGCGAGGACGGTCCGGAGGCGGAGCCGCTCGCCGAGCGCAACCGTCGCCAGACCGGCGACGAGCAGCGGCTGGAGCGCGCCGGCGATCGCCGCGACCCCACCGGGCAGCCGGTAGGCGGCGACGAACAGCAACGCGAAGAACGCGCCGATGTTGAGCGTGCCGAGGACCAGCGACCGCCACCACCAGTGGCCCTGGGGGAGCGTGCGGGTGAGCGCGAGCAGCAGCAGACCGGCCGGGAGCGCCCGGAGCACCCCGGCCAGCAGCGGACGGCCGGGCGGTAACAGCTCGGTCGTGACCAGGTACGTGGTTCCCCAGGTCGCCGGCGCGACCGCGGTGAGGAGAAGCGTCCGATTGCTAAGCACTTAGCGAATATAACTAAGCTCTTAGCAATTCGCTAGGGTTGCACGACATGAGCGACCACGTGGATCGGATCCTCGCCCAGTGGGCCGAGGAGCGCCCCGACCTGGATGTCTCGCCGATGGCGGTGATCGGGCGTCTTTCGCGGGTATCGGCCGTGGTCGACGCGAAGCTGGCCAAGAACTTCGCCGCCAACGGCCTCGACGGCGGATCGTTCGACGTGCTCGCGACGCTGCTCCGGAACGGTGCCCCGCACCGGCTGACCCCGGCGGCGCTGGCGGCCGACGCGATGATCACGTCCAGTGCGGTCGCTCAGCGCCTCAACCGGCTCGAAGCGCGCGGGCTGATCGAGCGGTCGCCGAACCCGGACGACGGCCGCGGCAGCCTGGTGACGCTGACTCCTGCCGGCCAGGCAGCGGTCGAGCGGACCCTACCCACCCATCTGGCGACCGAAGAGTCGATTCTGGCCGCGCTCACGAAGGACGAGCGGGCGGCGCTGGCCGGGTTGCTGGGGAAACTGCTCAGCGCTCGGGATAGCGGCTGACGCGGATCCAGTCGACGACGAGCGCGCCGCCGTTCGTCTCGAGTTCGAGGGCGTGCGGGCGGCGGAACGCGGTCCAGGCGGCGCCGGCCCTGGCCGCGGTCAGTTCCTGGGTTACGACGCCGTCGACCGACCACTTCAGGGAGCCGTCGGCACCCGACCGCCAGTCGAGCGCGTACACGTGCCAGTCGCCGCTCACCGGTGCGACGGCTCCGAAGTTCAGGTCCGGCGTCCCGCCGTGGGCGTACTGCCCGACGACGCCGGGCTGCCCGCCGTCGATCGAGGCGATGTCGATGCGGCCGGTGGCGGCCCGGCCGGTGGCGGCGGCGTCCGCGCCGATCGTGCGGAACCCGGCGCGGATCGCCTGCCCGCCCGAGGGCGCGGCCATCCGGATCTCGACGTGGCCGCCCTGCTGCGTCCAGGCCGCAGCGCCGTCGTTACCGGACGTGTCGAGCATCGAGAGCCGGTCGGCGCTCAGGACGAGATGCCCGAGCCCGTCGAGCCGGGCCCGGTCGGTGCCGAACCACATCGCGGTGGTCAGCCCGTAGTTCGGGCCGGCGTCGGCCGGTCCGCTGAAGTCCTGCCGGAACGTCACCGGATTCGCCCGCACGGTCAGGTAGCGGTACGGGGTGAGCCCGGTCCAGTGCCCGCCCGCCTTCACCGCGACCAGGATGCGGTAGTCGCCGGCCGGGAACGTCCGCGCGCCGGTCGTCAGCGTGAAGCCGGACGACGGGATCGTGGCCGCGGACGCGCCGGGGAAGTCGAAGTGCCGTCCGTTGGAGTCGCGGACCGCGACGGCGATCGCGTCGACCGGGACCGACTCGGCGGTGGCCCGCAGCCGCGCGGACGCGGAGACCTGCTGCCCGTCCTCGGCCGTGTCCGCCACCGTCAACGACTCGAGCACCACCCCCGGCGCGGCCGGAGCGGGCGCCGCGCCCGCCGCGGCCGGGGCCGCGGCGAGCATGGCCATCACGGCGATCAACATCCATCGGCTCATTAGCCGCCCCCTCCGTCGCGGAAGGGTTCATATCGCACTGAACCGTGCTAACTCGACCGCACACGCCGCTGCATGGCGGTCAGAACCACCACCGCGAGCACCGCCCCGCACGTGCCCAGCGTCATGTCGCCGAGCGTGTCCTCGTACGCGGTGTCGAGCTCGGTGCCGTGCCGGATGAACGCGTACCACTCGCCGAGTTCCCAGATCAGCGCCAGCAGCGCCCCACCGCCGATCACCAGCCCGAAACGCACCCAGGCGGGCCGGAGATCGGCCACCCGGAGCACCAGCGCCAGCCCCAGACACAGCAGGAACCAGTTCACGAAGTGGTTCGCGTCGTCCCACCAGGAGATCGAGTCGTACAGGTTCAGCGTGTTCCCGGTGACGTCGATCAGGAACGGCAGCATGATCAGCGTGAACCCGACCACCGGCGGAGGCCCCGACCCCCACAGCCGCCAGGCCACCGGCACGATCAGCATCATCACCGGGTAGAGCACCAGCCGGGCCGCGAACCCCTTGCCCGCGAACTGCGGCAGGTCGCTGAAACTGGCCACCACCAACTGCGCCACGGTAGCGATCAACACGGCGGCCGGAGCGATCCACTTGCGCACGGCGGCTAATTCTCCGCGAGGTCCCTCGACACCGCGCGGGCGGCCTCCCGTACCCGGCTCACCACCCCCGGCCGCGGCCGGCCCGACGGGTCACAGATCCGGTCGACCGCTCCCGACACCCCGATCGCCCCGACGACGAGCCCGCCCGGCCCGCGGATCGGCACCGCGACCCCGGCCTGGCCGACCGTCATCTCCTCGACCTCCGACGCCCAGCCGCGCTGGCGCACCTGACCCAGCGCGGCCCGGAGCCCGGCCACCGTCGTGATCGTCCGGTGGCTGTACGGCGGTAATCCTTTCGACACGAACACGGCGAGGTTCGGCGCGTACGCCAGCAGCGCCTTGCCGAGCGCGGTGGCGTGCGCGGGCAGCGACGATCCGACGTCGAGCTTCTGCTGGGTGTCGTCCGGACGGAACACGTGATGGACGATGACGACCGCGCCACTCTGTAACGCGCCGATGCGCACCGCCTCGCCGGTGCGGGCGGCCAGCGGGTCGGCCCAGTTGATCGCGTGGGACCGCAGCTCGTTGAGGTCGAGCGGGCCGCCGCCGAGGTCGAGCAGCGCGGCCCCGAGCCGGTACTTGCCGCCGGCGCCGTCCTGGGACACGAAACCCACCTGGCACAGCGTCCGTAACAGGCCGTGGGTCGTCGGCGTGGCCAGGCCGAGCGCCTCGGCGATCTCGCTGACCCGCATCGGGCCCGCCGCTTCGGCGAGCAACCGCAGGATCGCGGCGGCTCGCTCGATCGACTGCACCGAGCCCGGCACGCCTCCGACCATAAACCCGAATTCGACAATGTCGAACGAACCCCGTTGAGGCGGGCAAAAAGCGTTCCTAGCGTCTGACCCGTATCACGGCCGAGATCAGGCCAGTGGCGGCCCTCGGCCCCTGCCCCGGGAGGTCCAATGGCGGAACGGTTCAAGATTCCGAAGGTCCCAGGCACAGTCGGTGAGATGGCGGCGGAGTTCGCCGGGACGATGATCCTCATCCTGTTCGGATGCGGCGTCGTCGCCCAGGTGGTCGGCGGTGAGCTCGGCGACCACGACAGCATCGCCTGGGCGTGGGGCTTCGGCGTGACGCTCGGCGTGTTCGTCGCCGGCCGGATCAGCGGCGCGCACCTCAACCCGGCGGTCACGATCGCCCTCGCGGTGTTCAAAGGCTTTTCCTGGCGCAAGGTCCCGGCCTTCATCGTCGCCCAGACGGCCGGGGCGTTCGTCGCCGCGCTGCTCGTCCGCTGGAACTACAGCGAAGTGCTGGCCAAGGTCGACCCGGGCAACACGATCAAGACCCAGGGCGTCTTCTCGACGCTGCCCGGCAACGGCGGCCTACCGGTCTCGGAGTGGGGCGCCTTCCGCGACCAGGTCATCGGCACCGCGATCCTGCTGTTCGTCATCCTGGCGCTCACCGACCTGCGCAACAACCCGCCGCTGGCCAACCTCACGCCGCTGATCATCGGGTTCCTGGTGGTCGCGATCGGCATGGCCTGGGGCACGGACGCGGGCTACGCGATCAACCCGGCGCGTGACTTCGGGCCCCGCCTGGCCTCCTACCTGACCGGGTACGAAACGGCCTGGAGCGACCAGTACGGCAACTTGTATTTCTGGGTGCCGATCATCGCCCCGATCATCGGCGCTCTTGTCGGTGCCGGCCTCTACGGTCTGCTCATCGGCCGATTCCTGCCGTCCGACCAGCCGCAGGAGCCGGGCGACCTGCCGTCCGCCGATGCCCGGGACACCCGCACCACCGAGAAGATCGCTTAGGAGCTACAGACCATGCCTGATTTCGTCGGCGCAGTCGATCAGGGCACGACCAGCACCCGGTTCATGGTCTTCGACCACGGTGGCAACGAGGTCGGCCGTCACCAACTCGAGCACGAGCAGATCCTGCCGCAGGCCGGCTGGGTCGAGCACAACCCGGTGGAGATCTGGGAGCGCACCGCCTCGGTGATCCGTACCGCGATGAACAACCTGAACATCTCCGCGTCCGACCTCGCCGCGCTCGGCATCACCAACCAGCGCGAGACGACCGTGGTGTGGGACAAGCGCACCGGTCGCCCGTACTACAACGCGATCGTCTGGCAAGACACGCGCACCGACCGCATCGCGTCCGCGCTCGACCGCGACGAGCGCGGCCAGACCATCCGGCAGAAGGCCGGCCTGCCGCCGGCCACGTACTTCTCCGGCGGCAAGATCCAGTGGATCCTCGAGAACGTCGACGGGGTGCGCCAGGCCGCCGAGGAGGGCAACGCGATCTTCGGCAACACCGACTCCTGGCTGATCTGGAACCTGACCGGCGGCGCCCACGTCACCGACGTCACGAACGCCAGCCGCACGATGCTGATGAACCTCGAGACGCTCGACTGGGACGACGAGCTGCTCGGCTTCTTCAACATCCCGCGGTCGATGCTGCCCGAGATCCGTCCGTCGTCCGATCCCAACGGCTACGGCGAGCTGGACGCGAACGGGCCGCTGCGCGGCGCGGTGCCCCTCACCGGCGACCTCGGCGACCAGCAGGCCGCCACCGTCGGCCAGGTCTGCTTCTCGCCCGGCGAGGCCAAGAACACCTACGGCACCGGCAACTTCCTGCTGCTCAACACCGGCACCGAGCTGGTCCGCTCGGAGAACGGGCTGCTCACCACCGTCTGCTACCAGTTCGGCGACCAGCCGGCCACGTACGCGCTGGAGGGCTCGATCGCGGTCACCGGCTCGGCCGTGCAGTGGCTGCGCGACCAGCTCGGCATCATCAGCGGCGCGTCCCAGAGCGAGTCGCTGGCCCGCCAGGTCGACGACAACGGCGGCGTGTACTTCGTCCCGGCGTTCTCCGGCCTGTTCGCCCCGTACTGGCGGTCGGACGCCCGAGGCGCGATCGTCGGCCTGTCCCGGTACAACACGAACGCGCACCTGGCCCGGGCCACGCTGGAGTCGATCTGCTACCAGAGCCGGGACGTCGCCGAGGCCATGGAGCAGGACTCCGGCGTCACGCTCGACGTCCTCAAGGTCGACGGCGGGGTGACGGCCAACAGCCTGTGCATGCAGCTGCAGGCCGACATCCTCGGGGTGCCGGTCAGCCGGCCGGTGGTCGCGGAGACCACCGCGCTCGGCGCGGCCTACGCGGCCGGGCTCGCCACCGGGTTCTGGAAGAACACCGACGAGCTGCGCGAGAACTGGAACGAGTCGGAGCGTTGGCAGCCGAGTTGGGACGAAGACCGGCGCAGCGAGGGCTACGCGAAGTGGCGCAAGGCGGTCGAGCGCACGCTCGACTGGGTTGACGTCGACTGAGCTGGGCACGCACTGGTCCGCGGGGCGGCCCTCCGGCCGCCCCGCGCATCCCGAGGGGAGCATCGATGGACACCGGCAGGCTTTCGCCCGAGGCCCGGGAGACGGCGCTCGGCACGCTGGGCAACGGCGAGGAACTGGACGTCGTAGTGATCGGCGGAGGGGTGGTCGGCGCCGGCGCGGCGCTGGACGCGGTGACCCGCGGGCTGTCCGTGGCGCTGGTGGAGGCGCGCGACTTCGCCAGCGGCACGTCCAGCCGGTCGAGCAAGCTGATCCACGGTGGCCTGCGATATCTGGAGATGCTCGACTTCGGGCTGGTCCGGGAGGCGCTGCACGAGCGCGGGCTGCTCGTCCAGCGGCTGGCGCCGCACCTGGTGCGCCCGGTCCGCTTCCTCTATCCGCTCAAGCACCGCGGCTGGGAGCGGCTCTACGCCGGGTCCGGGGTCGCGCTCTACGACGTGCTCAGCGCGTCCAGCTCCGGCCGCGGCCTGCCGCACCACCGGCACCTGACCCGCCGCGGTGCGTTGCGGGCGTGTCCTTCCTTGCGGAAGGACGCCCTGGTGGGCGCCCTGCAGTACTACGACGCCCAGGTGGACGACGCCCGGCACACGATGTTCCTCGCGCGCACCGCCGCGGCCTACGGAGCGCACGTGCTGTCCCGGGCCCCGGTGATCGGGTTCCTGCGGGAGTCCGAGCGCGTCACCGGCGTCCGGGTCCGCGACCTGGAGCACGACCGGGTGCTGGAGATCCGGGCCAAGCAGGTCATCAACGCGACCGGGGTATGGACCGACGACACCCAGGCGATGGTGGGGGAGCGCGGGCAGTTCCACGTCCGGGCCTCGAAGGGCATCCACCTGCTGGTGCCCCGCGACCGGATCCAGTCCTCGACCGGGCTCATCCTGCGCACGGCGTCGTCGGTGCTGTTCGTGATTCCCTGGGGCCGGCACTGGATCGTCGGCACCACCGACACCGACTGGGCGCTCGACAAGGCCCACCCGGCCGCGTCCAGCCGGGACATCGAGTACCTGCTCACCGAGGTCAACAAGGTGCTGATCACGCCGCTGACCAAGGACGACGTCGTCGGCGTCTACGCCGGGCTGCGGCCGCTGCTGGCCGGGGAGTCCGAGTCGACGTCGCAGCTCTCCCGCGAGCACACGGTGGCGTCACCGCAGCCGGGGCTTGTCGTCGTGGCCGGCGGCAAGTACACGACGTACCGGGTGATGGCCCGGGACGCCGTCGACGCGGCCGTCCACGCGCTCGACCGCGGGGCGCCGAAGTCGTGCACCGACACGGTGCCGCTGCTCGGGGCCGAGGGCTTCCGGGCCCTGCGCAACCAGCGTCACGCGATCGCGGCGCGGTCGGGCCTGCACGTCGCCCGGGTCGAGCACCTGCTCGGACGGTACGGGTCGCTGGTGGACGAACTGCTGGCTCTGGTGGCGTCGGACTCGTCGTTGGGCGCGGCGCTCGACGGCGCCGAGGATTACCTGCGGGTCGAGATCGTCTACGCGGCCTCGCACGAGGGCGCCCGGCACCTGGAAGACGTCCTGACCCGCCGGACCCGGATCTCGATCGAGGTCGCCGACCGCGGGGTGGCCGCTGCGCGGCCGGCCGCGGAGCTGATGGCCGGGGTCCTCGGCTGGAGTGACGAGCAGGTGGAACGCGAGGTCGAGAACTACCTGCGTCGCGTCGAGGCCGAGCGCGCCTCCCAGAATCAGCCCGACGACGAGACCGCGGACGCGACGCGGCTGGGCGCCGCCGATGTGGTCCCGTTGGCGCGATGAGTATCTAGGATCTGACTATCGGCGACCGGGAGGAGGGCCGAGCATGGTTTCGCGGTACGTCATCGCGATCGACCAGGGGACGACCTCCACCCGCTGCATCGTGTTCGACCAGCTCGGCCGGTTGGTGTCGGTGGCGCAGCGCGAGCACCGTCAGCTCTATCCCCGGCCGGGCTGGGTCGAGCACGACGCGGCCGAGATCTGGCGGAACGTCCGGCGCATCGTCCCGCGCGCGGTGGCCGAGGCGGGCATCGACGGCAGCCAGGTCGTCGGCATCGGCATCGCGAACCAGCGCGAGACCTGCGTGCTGTGGGACAGGCACACCGGGGAGCCGGTCGGGCAGGCGCTGGTCTGGCAGGACATGCGGGCCGACGCGCTGGTCGAAGAGCTGGCCGCGCTGCCCGGCGCGGCCGCCGCCGAGGCTCGCTGCGGGTTACCGCTGGCCACGTACTTCTCGGCGCCGAAGCTGCGCTGGCAGCTCGACCACGTGCCGGGGCTGCGTGAGCGGGCCGAGCGGGGCGAGATCCTGTTCGGGACGATGGAGACCTGGCTGATCTGGAACCTCACCGGCGGTGCGCACGTCACCGACGTCACCAACGCGTCGCGGACGATGCTGATGGACCTGCGGACGCTCCAGTGGAGCCCGGCGCAGTTGGAATTCTTCGGCATCCCCGCCGCGATCCTGCCGGAGATCCGGTCCTCGGCCGAGGTGTACGGGGTGTGTACCTCGGTGCTGCCGGGAGTGTCGATCACGGCGGCGTTGGGAGACCAGCAGGCGGCGCTGTTCGGCCAGGTGTGCTTCTCCCCGGGCGACGCGAAGTGCACGTACGGCACCGGCTCGTTCCTGCTGCTGAACACCGGGGCGGAGGTCGTGCGGTCGACGCACGGGCTGTTGTCCACGGTGGGGTACCAGATCGGCGGTTCGCCGGCGACGTACGCGCTGGAAGGCTCGATCGCGATCACCGGCTCGCTGGTGCAGTGGTTCCGCGACTCGCTCGGGCTGATCTCGACCGCGCCGGAGATCGAGACGCTGGCCCGCTCGGTCGACGACAACGGCGGCTGCTACATCGTCCCGGCGTTCTCGGGCTTGTTCGCGCCGTACTGGCGGAGCGAGGCCCGGGGCGTGATCGTCGGGCTCACGTCGTACATCACCAAGGGCCACCTGGCCCGGGCGGTGCTGGAGGCCACCGGCTGGCAGACCCGCGAGGTCGTCGACGCGATGAACGCCGACTCCGGCCTGGAGTTGCGCACGCTCCGGGTCGACGGCGGGATGACGTCGGACAACCTGCTGATGCAGTTCGTGGCTGATGTCTTGGACGTGCCGGTGGTGCGGCCGATGGTCGCGGAGACGGTGTCGCTGGGGGCCGCGTACGCGGCCGGGCTCGCGGTGGGGTACTGGGCCGATCTGGCCGCGCTGCGGCAGAACTGGCACCGAGCGGCGCAATGGAGCCCGGCGATGGCGGCGGACCGGCGGGCCGAGGAGTACGACAATTGGCAGCGGGCGGTGGAGCGGACGTTCGGCTGGATTCGGCCTCACGCGAGCTGATGCTTGGGCCGCGGCGGCCCGTCGGGGCAGTCCGCGTCCGCGGCGGCTGTGGCGGGTCCGCTGGGGCCGTTGTGTAGGCGGTTGCGGGCGCGGAGTGCGCCCGGCGCGGATCAGCGCAGGAAGGTGGGGGCGCCGCGAACCTCCCGGCGGCGTCGGTGCAGCCAACGGACCGTGGCGACGGCGGCGACGCCCGCGAGCAGACCCCAGCCGAATCCTCCGGGCGCACCCGACCGCACCGCGTAGACGCCGTAAACCCCGGTCAGGATGCTGCTGAGCGTCAGGACGTAGCGCGGTGGGGTCCAGATCGTCGCCCGATCGAACAGCAGCGCGATCGCCGAGATGCCGTAGATCATCAGAGGCAGCAGCAGGAGCGTCAAGGCCAGGGCCACGCCGATCCCGGCACCGAATCCTGCGATCACGGATTCGAACTCTAGCGACAAATCGCACTAAACCTGTCGTGCGGACAGGGTGTTGCAGATGTCGTGCCGTCACCGAGTTCGGGTGCAGCAGCCCGAGGCAGGAGCAGGACGGAGCCGTCGTGATGTCAGGACGAGCGGCGAATCGTCATCGAGGCGGCCGAGGCCGAGCCGCAGCTGATCAACGAGGCCGGCTCCGATCAGCGTGCCGAGCGGGCAGCGCTCATCCATCAGCCCGCCCCGCACAGCCACCCCCTTGGCCGACGGCCGCCTCACGAAACGGAGTCTCCCAAATCCTCCAAGCCCGGCTCACTGAGATGGAGCACCTCATAGCTGCCAGGCGGGGCGTCCCGTCGCAACGTGAAGTGCGTCAGCGTCCACGTGAAGGGATCGACGACGAGCGCGGTCGAGTGGACGTCCGGATTCTTGGCTCGCATCGCGAGCCCGTGGAGGGCCGGATCGACGAAGTCGGACGGGTCGTCGATCGGGGCATCGACCCGGGTCGCCGCCGTCGGAGCCTCGCCGAACGCGGGGCCGCGCCGGAACGCGAGGCCGATCCAGTGCCGCACCGGCGGCCGCCAGAAGTCCCGCACGATGTTCTCGAACCCGCCCCCGCCCCACAGGAACCGGTTCATGCCGGCCGCGTCGTTCCACAGGTAGAACGGCGCGTACACGGTCCCGCGGATCAGGTAGGCCTTGATCCCGAGGCCGGGGAAGTCGTCGGTCGACGCGCCGCGGGTCGCGACGCGGCGCCGGATGATGTCCATGTCGTAGTCGGCGGGAAGCGGTATCTCGTACTGCATCGCGTGCACGGGGACTCCTATCTCAGCAGCGCGAGCGCGCCGTCGACGGCCTGGGTGAACAGCGCGGGGGAGTCGGCCGACCGGGCCAGCACATAGCCGCCCTGCACCACGGCGACCAGCGTCGCCGCAGTGGCCTCCGGGTCGAGGGAAGCGCGGAACTCGCCCGCCGCCACGCCCTCGGCGATCAGGGCCGCGAGCCGGGACCGCAGCCAGGACAGCGTGGCCTCCAGTGGCTCGCGGAGCGCGGGGCTGGCGATCACGTCGGGATCCTGGGTCAGGCGCCCGACCCGGCAGCCACGGAGCACGTCCCGGTCGCGCCGCAGGTAGGCGGCGATGCGGTCGTAGGCCGAGCCGGGGGCGTCGAACTGCTGCGCGGCCAGGTCGCGCAGTTCGGCGGCGCTGCGGGTGATCGCGGCCCGCGCGAGGTCGGGCTTGCCGGTGAAGTGGTGGTACATGCTGCCCTGTCCGGCGTCGGCCCGCTGCTGGATCGCCTTCGGGCTGGTGCCGACGTATCCGCGCTCCCACAGCAGGTCCTGCGTGCTGGTGATCAACCGCTCGGCCGCATCCACTCCGTACACACTAGTAGGTACAGAGCGCGTCAGGAACAATAGGAGCGTGACGATTCCTACCGACCGGCTGTTCGACGGGCTCTGCCCGGACGATCAGCACGATCTGCTCGAGCCGTCGATCAACCCGATCAGCGAGCGGGACGCCGGCTGGTGCGAGCAGTGTCAGGCCTGGTGGGCGCCGGATCCGTCGTGGCGGGTGGGCATCGAGTCGGTCGATCTGACGGTGCCCGGCAAGCCCGGGGAGTTCACGCTCTGGCGGGTGGATGCGACCGAACTGAACGCCGCCCGGGGTGGGGTGCCGGCCATCCTCGCCCACTACCGCGCCCAGACCCTCCACGGCTGGGGCAAGCCCGACTGATCCCGTCACTGTGGACCGATGGACAACGACGCGCTCGTCCGCCGGCTCTCCGACCTGGTCGAGGCCCACTACGTCTCTCCGCCCGCCGGAGCCGAGATCGCACAGGTCCTGCGCACCGGCTCCTACGCCGGCCTCCCGGAGGTGGCCCGTGGCTTCCTCGCGGGCGGTATACAGACGTCATGAGCCCCGACGAGTACTTCGCCGAGATCGTCGACGACCTGGCCCCGGAAGGCGTGCGGCCCGGCAAGATGTTCGGGCGCCAGGCCCTGAAGTTCGAAGACAAGGTCCTGGCGGTCTACCACCGCGACGACATGGTCTTCAAACTCGGCGCGGGCACCCCGCCGCACAGCGAGGCCCTCGCCCTGGCCGGCGCCGAACTCTTCGACCCCTCCGGCAAGGGGCGTCCGTTCAAGGACTGGGTGCTGGTCCCGGTCGACCACGCCGAGCGCTGGGCGTCCTACGCCGGCGCCTCGCTGAGCCACCTGCGGGGCTGACGACGGCGACGCGTGGCCGAGCGGTTCACCGCGCGCTGAGGGAACAATGGACCCGTGGTGATCGACGAGATGCTGCACGCGCGCCCGGCGCCGGCGCTGCGGCCGTTCGTCGCCTGGTACTCCGGCTACCGCCAGGCCGGGATCGCGCCCGCCGTGCACCGCGGCCTGCCCTCGCCGTACCTCACGCTGATCGTCACGCTCGACGATCCGCTCGTCGTCGACTCCCACCCCGATCCGGCTCAGCCCGGCGGTGAGTACACGACGCTGGTCGGCGGGCTGCACACGGTCCCGGCGTTGATCACCCACGACGGACGGCAGTCCGGCGTCCAGCTCGCGCTGCACCCGCTCGGCGCGCGCCGGCTGCTCGGCCTGCCGGCCGGAGAACTCGGCCACCTCGACGTCCACGCCGAGGACGTGCTCGGCCCGGTCGCCGTCGAGCTGCACGAACGGTTGCGGTCCGCGTCCGGCTGGCCCGCCCGCTTCGCGGTGATGGACGCGATGCTCGCGCGCCTCCTACGGTCCGACGGAGGGCCAGAAGCGGAGATCGCCGAGGCCTGGCGGCTGCTCGTCGGCGGGACGGCCGGCGTGGCCCAGGCGGCAGAAGCGGTGGGCTGGAGCGTCCGGCGGCTCTCCGGCCGGTTCGGCGCCGAGCTCGGCGTCTCGCCGAAGACCGCGGCCAAGATCGCCCGCTTCGACCGCGCCCGGCGACGGCTGATGTCCGGCCCGCCGCTGTCCGGCTCCGGCTTCGGGCTGGCCGACCTCGCGGTCGCCTGCGGCTACTACGACCAGGCCCACCTGGCCCGCGACTTCCGCGAGCTCGCCGGCTCGTCGCCGAGCGGCTGGCTCGCCGAGGAGCGCCGATTCGTCCAAGCCCATGGGGACGTCCCGGGGAAAGCTGGTTCCCATGACTGAGACCGCAGCAAGTCCCGCGCAGACGACCCCGACCCCGCAGGTCTGGCCGACGCTCAGAGCCCGCGACGCCCGGGCCCTGATCGACTTCCTGGTCGCCGCGTTCGGCTTCGAGGAGGTCGTCGCCTACGAGGACGGGGGCGTCATCCACCACGCCGAGCTGTCCTGGCCGGAGGGCGGCGGCATCATGATGGGCCAGGCCCGGGAGGAGGCCGGCAACCCCTGGACGCTGACCCCGGGCACGTTCGGCGGGTACGTCGTCACGAGCGACCCGGACGCGGTGCACGACCGGGCCGTCGCCGCCGGAGCCGAGATCCTTCAGGGTCTGCACGAGACCGACTACGGGTCGCGGGATTTCGCCGCCCGCGACCCGGAGGGCAACCTCTGGTCGTTCGGCACCTACCCGGGCCACGCGCGCTAAAGGCCGAGGATCTCCGCGCCGACCTGGCCCGAGAGGACCTCGGTGGAGTAGGCCATCAACTGACCGGCCTCGGCGTCGCGCAGGTGGCGCTGGATCGGCGACGTCCGCAGGTACCCCGAGGCGCCGCCGATCCGGACGCCGAGCCGAGCGACGTCGACCGCGACCCGGTTGGCCAGGAGCTTGGCCCGGGACAGCGAGCCGATCGTCCGGGGGAGCCCCGAGTCGGCGTGGAACAGCGCCAGCCGGAAGTACGCCTTGGCCGCCTCCAGTCGGCTCTCGACGTCCGCGACCTCGTACTGCACCCACTGTTGGTGCGTCAGGGGCTGGCCCTGAATGACGCGGCCGCGAGCGTGCGCGACCAACGCCGCCAGGGCGGCGTCGGCAATACCGAGCGAGACGGCCGGGAGGCCGGCCGGGATCGCGGCGAAGTCGGTCGGGAGCAGGCCGCGGCCGCGGTGATCGCTGCGCAGCAGCGTGGAGTGGAACGCGAGGAGTTGGCTGCGCGTCGCGCGCAACCCGAGCGTGTCCCAGATCGGGATCGTCTCGACGGTCTCGTCCGGCTCCAGCCCGAAGAACGCCGGGACGCCGTCGACCAGGGCGTTGACCAGCAGGTGCTCGGCGATCTCGCTGCCCGAGACGAAGCGCTTGGCGCCGTCGAGCGTGAACCCGCCGTCGGCCGGGATCGCGGGCTGTTGAGGTTGCAGGAAGGTGTTGCCGCTGGCCGGTTCGGAGAGCGCGTTGGCGAAGCGGGCGCCGCGGCGGAACTCGTCGGCGTAGTAGGAGCCCAGCGTGGGGGCGGTGAGCTGGGCCAGCGCGATGCCCGCGCCCGCGTGCATCAGGAAGATCGTCGCGACCGAGGCGTCGGCCTGGGCCAGGATGCGGATGAGCTCGCCGAAGGCCTGGTAGCTGACGCCGTTGCCACCGACGTCGGCCGGGAGGATGGCCTGCTCGACGCCGGCGGCGGTGAGCGCTTCGAGGTGGTCGAGGGGGAGCTCGGCGCGGTCGTCGTAGGCGGCGGCGGTGGCAGCGAAACCTTCGGCGAGGTCTGTGACCGTGGACAGGAGTGTCTGTTCGGCACTGGTGAGGTCATAGGGGGAGGTCATGGTGATCACTATGGACGGTCGCGCCCGGTTATACGCCGGTGATTTACGGATGTATTGACTTGTCGTGATTGGGCGGTCTTACTCGCTGCCAGGGGATCTGTAGGTCACGGTCCGTTGGGGGACGGCGTGAGACTGTTCGTGGCGATCATCGTGCTGGCGGTGGGGCTGGGCGCGGCGGCGTGGGTGCTGTCGGCGACGGCGATCAATCCGGTGGTGTATGCGGTGCTGCTGGCCGGGGTGACGGCGGCGGCGCCGCTCGGGGTGCCGAGCTGGGTGCGGCGGCATCCGGATCGGTGCGTGCATTGCCGGGGGAGGGGGTCGAACACGTTCATCGCGGCTCGCCGGTTACGCACCCGCCACTGCTTCTTCTGCCACGGCACCGGCCGCCTGGACGCCTGACCCGTGCACCCGCCGCGGACCCGCGGGCCGCGCGCTGCGCGCGGGTGCGGGTTACGCGGCGCGTAGGGGTGCGGGCCGTGCGGCGCGTCGGGGTGCTGGCCGCGCGCTGCGCGGCGGCGGTGCGGGCCGTGCGGCGCGTGGGGGTGCGGTCCGCGCGCTGCGCGGCGGCGCGGGGCGCGGTCAGCGTTGGGGCGCTTCGGTGGCCGAGGCGGGGGTGGCCCGTTGGGCCGGGACCGACGGCGGTCGCGTGGCCCGTGGGTGCGTGGCCGGGGCGGGGTGGGGGGCGACCGCCTCGGCGGCATCGGCGCCATCCGGCGCGCCGACGGCCGGGCCCGCGGCGTCCGGCTCCGCGCACGCCGGCTCCACCGTCCCCGGTGCCGGGCCCACCCGGCCCTCGCCCCGGACGCCGGGCGCGGACGGGACCGCCCGGACGTCCTTGGCCCGTCCGGCCAGACGATGGCCGACGCGGATCATCGGACGCTCGATCGTCCGGTAGAGCACCTCCGCGAACCCCAAAGACCCGGCGACCATCAACCCCAGCCGCACCACCGCGACCCCGCCCCCCGGCCGCCCGTCCGACGGCACCACCAGATCGACCGCCGACATCACCAGCGGATGAATCAGATACACGGCATACGACCGGGCCCCGATCCACCGCATCGGCGCCACCGTGAGCCACCCCCACGCGAACCGCCGCCCCACCAGCACACTCGGCAGCAACCCGGCCACCGCCACCGCGAACCACGGATGCACCGGCCCCGGATTCGTGTCCACCACCAGCGCGAACACGGCCACCATCGCGATCGCCACCGAACCGACCGGCCGCGCCAGCCACGACACCACCGCGAAGCCGCGCCGCGAATCCATCGCGATCGCCAGCACGCACCCGAGCAGGATCGGCCCGTACAACGCCAGATACGTGTCCCGATCGACCACCCCGAGCACGCTCGTCACCAGCGCGAGCCCCACCCCGACCAGCGCCCGCCGCCGCGCCAGCGTCGGTACGACGAACACCAGCAACGGCCAGACCAGATAGAACTTCTCCTCGACGCCGAGCGACCAGCTGTGCCCGAACGTGCCGGCCCCGGAGAACTCGTTCAGGTACGTCAGGAACAGCACGAACCGGTGGGCGTAGTCGCCGGTGTAGTCGGCCAGCCCCAGCACGCTGAACAACGCCAGCGACACGTAGTACAGCGGCAGGATCCGGAACGCCCGGCGCAGGTAGAAGCCGCCCAGCGAGATCCGCCCGTCCCGCGCGGCCTCGCGCAGCAGCAACGTCGTGATCAGATACCCGCTGATCACGAAGAACACGGTGACGCCCAGGTGCCCGTGCGCCGGCGCCCAGAACAGATCCTGGGTGTGGAACGTGAGCGCTGCCAGGCGCGGACAAGGCGTGGGGGAGTTTTTGTTGTCCCCCGCACATTTACTCGCTGTTTGTCCGCTCATACTCTGGCGCCCGGTCGAGCCGATGGGAGCACCATGACGTCCACCATGCTTTCGCCCGTGACCGGACCGTCCGCCTGGCGCGGTGACGAGTTGGCCACCAACCGGACCTGGATCTACCACCTGAGCGACGCGGAAATCGCGGAGCTGGAGGCCGTAGGCCGGAAGTTCGTGAGCGACGACCCGGACCTGCGCACGGTCACCGCCGAGGATTACCCGCTCCCGGTGTGCGCGCAGGCGATCGAGCAGTGGGCCTACGACATGTCCCGCGGCCGCGGGTTCGTGCTCATCCGGGGCCTGCACACCGAGATGTACTCGGACGCGCTGTCCGGGGCCATTTTCTACCTCACCGGTCTGCACCTCGGCGCCCCGATGTACCAGGGCTCGATGTCCGACCTGATCGACCACGTCGTGGCCACGTCGGACAAGTCGATCGACGACCCGACCGCGAAGTCGGCGCGGATCCGCGACAAGCTGGTCTTCCACTCCGACAGCTCGGACGCGGTGGCGCTGTTCTGCCTGCGCCCGGCCAAGGAGGGTGGCGCGTCCAGCCTGGTCTCGGGTGCGCAGATCTTCAACGAGATCCTGGCCCGCCGTCCCGACCTGGCTCCGCTGCTGCTCGAGCCGGTCCACTACGACTGGAAGCGCCAGGACGACGGCGCCCCGGCCAACACCTACGCGACGCCGATCGTCAGCATCGTCGACGGGGTCTGCAGCATCTACGCGGGCTCGACGTACATCTTCACCGGCCAGAACTACCCCGAGGTGCCGCGTCTGACCGACGCGCAGGTCGAGGTGATCAAGCTGTTCGACGAGATCACGTACGAGCCCGGGATGGCGCTGGACATGGACTTCCAGCCCGGTGACATCCAGTGGGTCTCGAACTATGCCGCGCTGCATTCGCGGACCGAGTTCACCGACTACCCGGAGTGGCAGCGCCGCCGGCACCTGCTGCGGCTCTGGCTCAAGCGGGACACCGACCGTCCGCTGGTGCCGAACTTCGGCAAGCCGGTGCTGGCGCGGGGCGAACTCCGCGACGCCGGCCGCGAGGTCCCCGACCTGGGCCAGTTCTCGGTGAAGACCGCGGTGATTCCCCGCCTGATCTGACGCTCTCCGACCCGGCCGGCCGGGGTCCGCCGGCCGGGCCGTAGCTCACTTCGTGCCGGTCAGCGCGATTCCCTCCACGAACTGGCGTTGCATCAGCACGAACACCACGATCACCGGCAGCGAGGCCAGCAACGACCCCGCCATCAGCACCGGATAGTCGGTCAGGAACTGCCCCTGCATCGAGGCCAACCCGGCCGACAGCGTCATCTTCTCCGGGTCGTTGTTCACCACCAACGGCCAGAAGAAATCGTTCCACGACCAGATCGTCGTCAAAATACCGAGCGCCACCATCCCCGGGCGAGCCAGCGGCACCATCACCGACCACCAGATCCGCAGCGGGTTCGCGCCGTCGAGGCGCGCGGCCTCGTCGAGCTCGACCGGCAGCCCCAGGAAGAACTGACGCAACAGGAACGTCCCGAACGCGCTGAACAACCCGGGCACGATCAGCGCCGGCAGACTGTTCAGCCAGCCCAGATCCGCGATGATCTGGTACTGCGGAATGATGAACAGCTGCGGCGGCACCATCAGCACGGACAGGAACAGCCCGAACAGGAACGTCCGCCCGGGGAACCGCAGCCGCGCGAACGCGTACGCGGCCAGCGAGCACAGCAGCACCTGACCGATCGTCCGGGCGGCGGTCATCAGCACCGTGTTCACGAACTGCTGCCCGAACGGAATCAGTTCGAACACCCGGCTGTAGTTGGCCCAGCGCCAGTCCGGCACGATCGTCGGCGGCACCCGGGCGGTGTGCTCGAGCGTTTTCAGCGACGTCAGCACCTGCCACACGAACGGCGCGATCATGCCCAGCGCGCCGATCACCAGAAAGAAATGGATCTTCTTAGTCATACGTGACCCACCGCTTCTGCATCCGGAACTGCACCGCGGTCAGCCCGACGATGAGCACCAGCAGCATCATTGCGATCGCCGCGCCGTAGCCCTTGTCGTTCTGCTGAAACGCCTGTGCGTAGAACAGGTAGACGATCGTCTCCATGCTGTCGAACGCCGGATTCGCCCGGGACGCCGTGTTCGAGCCCCCGGCGATCACGTAGACCAGGTCGAACAGCTGCAACGACCCGATCACCGACACGACCGACACGAAGAAGATCGTCGGAGAGAGCAGCGGCACCGTGATCCGGAAGAACTGCTGGATCGGCCCGGCCCCGTCGATCTCCGCGGCCTCGTAGTACTGCCGCGGGATCCCCTTCACCCCGGCGATGAAGATGACCAGGTTGTACCCCAGCCCGGTCCAGATCCCGACGATCACCAGCGCGATCAGCGCGGTCCGGCTGTCGGCGACCCAGTGCGGACCCTCGATCCCGACCAGCGAGAGCAGATAGTTCAGGATTCCGAAGTCACCGTTGTAGACCCAGCGCCAGATCATCGCGATCGCGACCGGCGTCGTCACGACCGGCAGGAAGAAGATCGTCCGGTAGACCGCGACCCCGCGCAGGCCGGGCCGGCTCAGCAGCGCGGCGAACACCACCGCGATCGGCACGCCGAGCAGCCCGAGCACCGTGTACAGGATCGTGTTCAGCGTCGCCCGGCCGAACTCGCCGTCGCTGAACAGCTCCCGGTAGTTGTTCAGGCCGGTCCAGGTGGCCGGCCCGCCGAACGGCCCGGTCTCGGTGAAAGACAGGTACGCGGTCTGCAGCACCGGCCAGAGGTAGAACACGAGCAGGCCGAGCCCGGTGGGCGCGATCAGCGCGTATCCCCACAGCGCCTCACTCCACCGGATCCGGTCCCGCCGCCGAGGCCGCGGCGGCGCCGCGACCTCGACCCTCTCGAGCACCGCCATCTACTTCTCGTCCGCGAGCGCGCCGTCCATGGCCGACGCGAGCTGCTTGGCCGCGGTCGCGACGTCGGTCTGCCCGTTCCAGGCCGGCGTCAGGTACTTGGTCTCCAGCTCCTGCCAGGCGGCCGTGTTCCGGGAGACCGGGTACGGCACCGCGTAGTCGAGCTGGTCCAGGAACGCCTGCAGGTGGAACTCCGGGTGCGACTTCACCCAGGCGTCCTGCGTCCCGTTGTACGCGGGCAGAACCCCCGCGGACTGCGCGAGGAGCTCGGCCGCCTCCTTACTACCCAGGTACTGGACGAATTGGGAAGCGGCCGACGGGTGGGCGGTCTTGGCCGAGATCACGTTGGCCAGCCCGTGGATGATCGTGGCCCGCTTCTTGCCCTGCGGCAGCACCGCCACGTCCACGCGCGACTTGGTGTACCCGTTCGTCGAGAACTCGGCCGCGTCCCAGGAGCCGCCGTAGTACATCGCGAGCTTGCCCGACTCGAACAGGTTGATCGGCTGGGTGTCGGTCATCGTCTTGAGGTCGGGGGAGGCGCCGCTCTTGATCAGGTCGGTCCAGAACGTCAGGCCCTCGATCGTCGCCGGGTCGGCGTAGCCCGACTTCTTGCCGTCGTCGGAGATGACGTGGCCGCCGGCCTGGTAGATCGTGTTGTACTGGTACTCCTGGAACGAGGTCAGCTCGGAGCCGATCGCGTAGACGCCCTTGGCCTTGTTCGTCAGCTTCTTCGCCGCGGCCTTGAACGTGTCCCAGGTCCAGGTGTCGTCCGGGTACTTGACGCCGGCCGCGTCGAACAGCGTCTTGTTGTACCAGAGCCCGACCGTGTCGAAGTCCTTCGGGATCCCGTAGGTCTTGCCGTCGACCGTGTACAGGTCGACGAGCGACTTCGGGTAGTTGCTGAGGTCGGTGCCGTCGTCGAGCGGCTTCAGCACGCCGTTCGTCGCGTAGAGCTGGAAGTTCGGGCCGTTCATCCAGAAGACGTCGGGCGCGGCGCCACCGCTGGCCGCGGCCTTGAGCTTCGTCCAGTACGTCTCCCACGGCGTGGCTTGGACGTTCACCGTGATATTCGGGTGGCTCTGGTGGAAGTCGGCCGCGAGCTTCTCCATCGCCGGGACCTGGTTCTTGTCCCAGACCGCATACGAGAGCGTGGCCTTCGCGTTCGGGTCGTCGTCCGATTTCGACCCACCGCACGCGGTGCTAGCAGCGAGGACGGCGGCGATGCCGACCAGGGCGACGCTGGTGCGTCGTAACCATGACATGGGGAGTCCTTCCAATGCCTGGCCTTGGATTGGGACTAATAATGGACTCCAGGGAAATTCTGTCAAGCGTTGGCGAACATCCGGGCCCCGACGTGATCGACCGCCAGCTTGATCGCACCCAGCGCAACGCTCTCCTCGCCGAGCGCCGACGCCAGCACCTCGGGCGTCCGGATGCAGTGTTTGTCGAGTTCCTTGCGCAGCGGGTCGAGCAGGACGTCGGCCGACCGGGAGAAGCCGCCACCGAGCACGACCATCTGCGGGTCCAGGGTGAGGACCAGCGCGGCCGTACCGACCGCGAGGTCGCGCACGTAGCGGCGGACCGCGCCGAGCGCGGACCGGTCGCCGCCGCGGGCCGCCGCGAACAGCGCGGCCGGCTCGCGGCCCGCGAGGTGCTCCTGGGCGCGGATCCAACCGGCCTGCGGGAGCGCGCCGATCTCGCCGGCCGCGCCGCCGAACCCCCGGTGGACGGTGCCGCCCAGCACCAGGCCCAGGCCGGTGCGCAGGCCGGCCAGCAGGTAGACGAAGTCGGCCGCGTAGCGGGCGACCCCGAGCCACTGCTCGGCCAGCGCGGCCAGCCGGCTGTCGTTGTCGACCAGCGCCGGTACGCCGAACCGGGCGCCGAAGTGGTCGGCCAGCTGCACGCCGGTCCACTCCGGGATCGCGACCGAGAGCACGACCCGGCCGGAGGGGTCGACGAGCCCGCTGCTGGCGACCCCGACCGCCCAGAGCACGGGCCCCCCGCCCACGCCGGGGCCGAAGGGCCCGAAGCTCGCCCCGCCGCCGCTCGCCACCCGGTCGGCCGACCCGCTGCCGTTCGCCCGACCGCCGGCCGCTCCCTCGCCGGACGACCCCCCGTCGGCCGACCCGGGTCCGGCCGTTTCCGGCTCATCCGCGGTCGGTCCCGACAGGTCGAGGCGCGGGTCGGATCCGGCCGCGGTGCGACGCGCACCGGATCCGCCTGCGCGGCGGCCCGCACCGGCTCCGGCGGTGTTGCGTCCGGTGCCGGGCGCGGCTGCACCATGGCCGGTCGGCGTGCGGCGGCCCGCGTCGGGTTCGTGCGTGCCGACCCCGGCCGCGCGCAGGGCTTCGTCCGCGACCGCGTCGGCGGCGGCCAGGCGCTCGGCCCGGCCCGCCTCCGGCGCGACTTCGGCCTCGGCGCGGCCGAGGACGGTCCCGTCCAGGTCGGTGACCAGCGCGCGAACCCGATGACCGCCGATGTCGACGCCGAGCGCCGCGCCGGCGTCGCCGCGGAACCGGTACCGGCGGGCCGGCCGCCCCATGGCTCCGGCGACCGGCGGCACCTCGGCCGCCCACCCCTGCTCGACCAGCGCTCCGACGACGTCCTCGGTGGACGCCCGGGAGAGGCCGGTGCGGGCGGCCAGCTCGGTCAGCGTGGCCGGATCCCCGGTCCGCAGAGCCCGTACCATCGCCTGGGTGTTGAGCTGACGCAGCCGCGACAGGTCCCCACCGGCGATCTCGTCCGCCATCGGTCCTCCTTGACCTACCGTCGCCATCGAGCTACTAATCCTGGAGAGGATAGAAAGTAGGGCTTCGTGGACCAAGTCAGTTTAGTCGTGGTCGGTGCCGGCCTCCGCGGCCAGGGTTACGCCGAACGCGCGGTGACCAGCGGTGGAGCGAAGATCGTCGCGGTCGCCGAACCCGACCCGGGGCGCCGGGAGCGGTTCGCCGCCCGCTACGGAGTCGAGCACACGTTCGCCGACTGGCGCGAGCTGGTCGCCGCCGGGCGCCTGGCCGACGCGGCGATCGTCGCCACGCCCGACCAGGTGCACACCGGCCCGGTGATCGCGTTGGCCGACCTCGGCTATCACCTGCTGGCCGAGAAGCCGCTGGCCCCGACCGAGGACGACGGCGAGCGCATCCAGGAGGCGATCGACCGCAACCGGGTGCTGTTCGTGCTGTGCCACGTCCTGCGCTACACGCCCTACACGCACGCGCTGAAGCAGCTGCTGGACGCCGGGCGCATCGGCGAGGTCGTGAGCGTCCAGCACCTGGAGCCGGTCGGGTGGTGGCATCAGGCCCACTCGTTCGTCCGGGGGGAATGGAGCAACAGCAAGACGTCGTCGCCGATGTTGCTGGCCAAGGCCTGCCACGACCTCGACTGGCTGCTCTACCTGATGGGCCGGCCGGTCCGCCGGGTCAGTTCGTTCGGGCGCCTGACGCATTTCCGGGCATCGTCCCGGCCGGCTGAGGCCGCCGACCGTTGTCTGGACTGCCCGCTGCAGGACACCTGCGCATACTCGGCGACCCGGCTGTACTTCGACTGCCTGGGTGATCCCGACCGCGAGTTCTGGCCCCTGTCGGCAGTGACGTCGGACCACACCGTGGAGGGCGTGACCGAGGCGCTGCGGACCGGCCCGTACGGGCGCTGCGTGTACGACAGCGACAACGACGTCGTCGACCACCAGGTGGTGTCGCTGGAGTTCGCGGACGGCGCGACCGGGTCGTTCACGATGACCGCGTTCACCCCGTTCGAGCTGCGCAAGACCCGATTGTTCGGCACCCAGGGGTACATCGACGGCGACGGCGTCACGCTGCGCGTCGTCGACTTCCGGACCGGCGCGGAGGAGACGGTCGTGACCGCGGAGACGTCGCTGTCGGCCGATCACACCGACGGCGACCACGAGCTCGTCGACCGGTTCCTCGCCGCGGTCGCCTCCGGCGACCGGTCCGGGCTCGACTCGGACGCGGCGAGCGCGCTGGCCGGCCACCGCGTGGTGTGGGCCGCCGAGCGCGCCCGGCTCTCCGGCACGGTCGTCGAGCTCCGGTGAGACCCGAGGTGGTGCTGGCCGCCGACCTCGGCGGCACGTCCCTCAAATACGCCATTGCGGACGCTACGGGGGCTTTCGTCGGTCCGGGCGCCGACGGGGCGGGAGCGTGCCCGACCGGCCGGGAGCGCGGGACCGAGGCCGTCGTCGAGACGCTCCTCGCGGTGCTGGAGTCGCTGCGCGACCGGGCGACGGCGGCCGGGAGGGTGCCGGTCGCGGTCGGCGTCGCGGTGCCGGGCCTGGTGGACGAGGAGGCCGGGATCGCCCGGCACTCGGTCAACCTGGGCTGGCGCGACCTGCCGCTGCGCGACCGGATCGAGGAGCGGCTGGGGCTGCCGGTCGCGCTGGCCAACGACGTGCGGGCCGGTGGGCTCGCCGAGGCGGAGCTGGCCGGGCTGGACGACGTGCTGTTCGTGCCGGTCGGGACGGGGATCGCGGCCGCGCAGGTGCGGAATGGCCGGGTCGAGGCGGGAGCGCACGGGGCGGCCGGGGAGCTGGGCCACGTGCTGGTCCGTTCTGGGGGTCGGCTTTGCGCGTGCGGGCGCCGAGGTTGCCTGGAAGCAGAGGCCGCGGCCGCTGCCATCGAGGCCCGGTACGCCGAGGTGCTCGCCGCCCCCGAGCCCGGCTCCCCGCTCAGCGGGCGCCCGGCCGCCGACGGAGCGCCGGTGGGCGGGGGTGCGGTCGGTGGGGTGCCGGTGGGTGGGGCGCCGGTCGGCGGAGCGGCGGTGAATGGGGCGCCGGTCCGCGGGGCTGCGGGAGCCTTGGGGCGGCCGGTCGTCACGGCGGCGGAGATCGCTCGGCGGGCGGCGGCCGGGGAGCCGCGGGCCGTGGCGGTCTGGCAGCGGGCGGTGGAGGCCCTGGCTGACGGGCTCAGCATCGCGTCCGCCGTGCTCGATCCGGACGTCATCGTGATCGGCGGAGGCCTCGCCCAGGCCGGCCGGACCCTCTTCGTGCCGCTGGAAGCGGCACTCGCCGAACGCGCCACGTTCCTCCCACGCCCCCGTATCCTCCCGGCCGCCCTCGGCGACCGAGCCGGCTGCGCCGGCGCCACCCTCCTAGCCCGAGCCGCCAGCACCCACCCCACCAGCACCCGGACCCCCGGCAGCCGGTAGCCCCGCACCCGGCCAGCAGTACCCGGCCCTCGACCCGCCGTCGTTCGGGGCCCCGCCCTGCCGTCGCTCGCCCTGGGCCTCGGGCCTCTGGCCTCGGGCCTCCGGCGCCCGGTCTGCGGTACCCGGCGCCCGGCCTGCGGCACCGGCCCGCGGCATCCGGCCTCCGCCGCCGGGCACCCGCCTCCGGCCTCGGGCATCCGGCCTCCGGCACCCGGACCGCCAGCGTCCGGCCGCCGGCCGCCGGCCTCCGGCCCCGGGTCGCCAGCACCCGGCCTCAGGCGCCCGGCCCCAGCCCGCCGACACTCGCCCCGCCAGCACTCGGCCCCGTTCTGCCGTCGCTCGCCCTGGCCCTCCGGCAACTGGGCCCCGGCGCTGGCCCGGCCCGCTGGCAGCGGCCTCGGCCCGGTCGGCACCCGGGGCCAGGGCTGTCGCAGCGCCCGGCCCCGGCCGCTGGCACCCGGCTCCGGATCGCCGGCCTCCGGCCCCGGGCCGGAGGCCGGTGGGCGCCCGCGCCGGTGGGCGCCCGCGCCGGCAGGCACCCGGGCCGGCAGGCACCCGCGGCGGCAGGCACCCGCGGCGGTGGGCATCCGCGCCGGCAGGACAGGGCGGGGCGGCAGGACAGGGCGGGGCGGCGGGTGCTACTCCGGGGGTAGGCCGCCGCGCCAGCCGAGGGCTCGGCTGATCCGGTCAGCGGTCTCGGCCACTCGCGCCCCGTACCCGTGCCGGACGTCCGGCGTCAGCCGGTGGATCGGCCCGCACACCGAGATCGACCCGACGACCTGACCGTCCAGGTCGAAGATCGGCGCCGCCACCGACCCGGCCCCGGGTTGCCGCTCCCCGCCGGAGTCGGCGACCCCGACCCTCCGCGTCTCCACCAGCAGCCCACGCAACCGCTCCGGGTCGACGGTGGTGGCCGACGTCAGGGTCGGGAGCTCGCCGTGCAGCACGGCCTCCCGTTCGTCGGGTGGCAGGAACGCCAGGATCGCCCGGCCCGAGCCGCCGGCGTGCAGCGGGAAGCGCCGTCCGAGCTCGACGGTCATGTTGATCTCGTGCGTGCTGACGACCTGGTCGAGATAGACGCGCCCGCGGTGCACGCGCGCGGACAGCGTCGTCGTCTCGCCGGTCGTGGTCTGGAGCTCGCGTAGCAGCGGCAGCGACACCCGGCGCAGCTTCGAGTCGCGCAGCGCTCGGGCGCCGATCGCGGCCGCCGCCGGTCCGAGCTGGTATGTGCGCGAGGTCGCGTCGATCGTCAGCATGCCCCGGTCGACCAGCGAGCGCATGATCCGGTGCACGACCGCCTTGCTAAGGTCGAGCTCCCGGGCCATCGCCGAGACCCCCCACGACTGCGGCCCGTCGACGAACCGGAGCAGGACGTCGGCGACCCGGCCGGCGCCCTCCGTACCGTCGCTGACCATCGGTCTCCTTCCGGTCTTTGCGCTGACGTTACCCGTTCCCCTAGCGGGAACGTTTGTCAATACCTGAGTTCCTGATCCGACGAGGTAGCCGTCTCCGGCGATACGGCATGCGTTCCGATTAGCGGAACCGCGTGGCTGGGTTACCGCGCCCGCTCACCGGGTCGAACGCCGGCGACGGCCAAGCAGGTGGAGAACGGCGCGATTGACTGGGCCGCGTAATGCCCGATAGGGCATTCAGGCGGGTCTCAGCGAGCGACCAGCGGACTGCGCCGACGACGGAGGGAGCGCGGGGCATGGACCTGAACAGTGACCTGGGGGAGAGCTTCGGCGCGTGGCGGCTGGGCGACGACTCCGCGCTGCTCGACGTCGTGACCAGCGCCAACGTCGCGTGCGGGTTCCACGCCGGCGATCCGCGGACTCTGCTCGACACGTGCGCGCGGGCCGTGTCGGCCGGTGTCGTGATCGGCGCGCAGGTGGGCTACCGGGACCTGCCCGGATTCGGCCGCCGGTTCATCGACTACGACCCGGCCGACCTCGTCGCCGACATCCTGTACCAGCTCGGGGCGCTCGACGGGCTGGCCAGGGCGGCCGGGGCGCGGGTCGCGTACGTCAAGCCGCACGGGGCGCTCTACAACGCGATCGTGCACCACTCGGCTCAGGCCGCGGCCGTGGTGGAGGCCGTCGCCCGCTTCGACCCGACGCTGCCGGTGCTCGGGCTGCCCGGCTCGGAGTGGCTCCGGCTCGCCGACGAGGCCGGGCTGCGCACGGTGCGTGAGGCGTTCGCCGACCGCGGGTACACGCCCGAGGGGACGCTCGTGCCGCGCCGGGAGCCCGGCGCGCTGCTGCACGACCCGGCCGAGGTCGCCGCGCGGATGGTGCGGCTGGTCCGGGACGGCGAGATCGTCGCGGTGGACGGCACGGTGGTCCGGGTGGAGGCCGAGTCGCTCTGCGTCCACGGCGACTCACCCGGCGCCGTCGAGATGGCCCGCGCGGTCCGGACCGCGCTGGACGAGGCCGGAATCCCGCTCGCGCCGTTCGCCGGGAGCCCGGCCTGACGGCCGCGGCCGACGGCCGGGCCGCCCCGGGAGCGACGCCGACGGATCGGCGACGTCCCGGGCAGCCGCTGACAGGTCTGATGGTTGACTGGGCCAATGACGACCGCCGCCGACGTCGACAAGCCAGCGATCGGCTCGGCCGCGCGGGCGGTGGCCGAGCTCCGCGAACGGGTCACGGCCGGGCAGCTCGCGCCGGGCTCCCGGCTGTCCGAGGCCCGCTGGACCGGTGAGCTCGGCGTCTCCCGGAACACGCTGCGCGAGGCGTTCAGCACGCTGGTCGAGGAGGGGCTGCTGGTCCGGGTCCCGAACCGCGGGGTGTTCGTCGCGGCGCTGTCGGCGGCCCAGATCGCCGACATCTACCGGGTCCGGATCCTGCTCGAGTGCACGGTGCTGCGCGGCGCGCCGGTCGACCCGCCTCGCGCGGAGAGCATGCGGGCCGCGGTCGACGAGGCCGAGCACCTCGCGACGGCCGGCGACTGGCGCGCCGTCGGCACCGCGAACATGCACTTCCACGAGCAGATCATCGCGCTGGCCGACAGCCCGCGGCTGAACGCCTGGATGAAGCAGCTCACCGCCGAACTGCGGCTGGCGTTCGTCGCCGCCCCCGACGCCGAGGCACTGCACCGGCCGTTCGTCGCGCGGAACGCCGAGATCACCACGATCTACGAGGCCGGCGACCCGGGCCGGGCCGCCGACCTCCTCCGCGACTACCTGCTGCTGTCCGAGCGGGTGCTCTCTCAGGCCGCGTACGACGTCAGGTAGCCGCCCATCGTCCGGAAGTACTCCACCGCGGGCAGCTCCTTGCCCTCCGACGTCCGCACCCGGGTCACCACCAGCGCGCGGTTGCGCCCGCGCCGGGCGGACGCCCCGGCGACGATCGCCACCCCGTCGCCCTCGCGGTAGAAGATCCGGCCGGGCGTGCCGCCGTACACGGCCTCGGAGACGTCCGCCGCCAGAATCTCCAGGCGTTCCTGCCGGTGGAAGCAGAACGCGGCCGGATACGGCGCCGACTGGGCCCGGACCAGCCGCTCCAGCTCCTCCGCCGACCACGTCCAGTCGATCCGGATGTCCTCTTCGGACCGCTTGTGGAAGAAGCTCGCCCGGGACCGGTCCTGCGCCGGGAAGTCCGTGCGCCCGCTCTCCAGCGAGGTCAACGCCGACAACACCAGCGGCTCGATCAACTCCAGCGTCGCCCAGAACAGGTCGGTCGCGGTGTCCTTGGGTCCCACCGGGATCGCCCGCTGCGCGACGATCGGGCCGGCGTCCAGCGTCGCGTCCATCAAGTGCGCGGTGACCCCCACCTCGCGTTCGCCGTTGATCAAGGCCCAGATCAACGGCGAGAAGCCGGCGTAGGCCGGCAGCAGGGCATCGTGGACGTTCAGCGTCCCGAGGCGGGGGAGCGAGAAGATCCGCGGCGGGATCCAGGTCCGCCAGTTGTTCGCGACGATGACGTCCGGAGCGACGTCGCGGAGCAGGGAGTACAGCTCGTCGTCGTCCGGCCGGTCGCGGAGCACGACCGGAATCCCGGCGGATCCGGCCAGGTCGGCGACCGAGTCGGACCAGACCTTCTCGTAGACGCCCTCGCCCGGCGGGTGGGTGACGACCAGCGCGACGTCGTGCTCGGACCTGAGCAGAGCATGGAGCGTCCGATGGCCCCAGGTCTGATAACCGAACATCACGAGCCGCATTGGTCCTCCTGGTAACAACCTCGAAACCGCCCACGGGGTTGGGCTATCTTAAGCAAGGCTCGCCTAACTGACCGAGGGGTAGGCGAGGCCTTCCACTTAGGTTAGGGTGCCCTAAGTTGCGGGGGCCGCCTCTGGTCCCGCCGTGCGAGGGGAACGGACATGTCTCAGCCTGGACTCGATCTCGTCGGTATCGGCTTCGGCCCGTCGAACCTGGCGATGGCCATCGCGGTGGCGGAGCACAACGACGGCGTTCCGGAGGGGACGGTGGCCGCGAGATTCCTCGAGCGGCAGCCCGAGTTCGGCTGGCACCGCGGGATGCTCCTCGAGGATGCCACCATGCAGGTCTCGTTCCTCAAGGACCTGGTGACGCTGCGCAACCCGACGAGCGACTACAGCTTCCTGCGCTACCTGCACGACCGGAACCGGCTGGTCGACTTCATCAACCACAAGACGCTGTTCCCGCTCCGGGTCGAGTTCCACGACTACTTCACCTGGGCCGCCGCCAAGGTGAACGAGCAGGTCAGCTACGACACCGAGGTCATCTCGGTGCTGCCCGTCACCGATGGGACCGGCGACGTCCGGGAGCTCGACGTGGTCTCCCGGCGCGACGGCGCGATCGTCACGAACCGGACGCGGAACCTGGTCATCGGCACCGGCCTGCGGCCGCGGATGCCCGCCGGCGTGCAGGCTTCCGAACGGGTCTGGCACTCCAGCGACCTGCTGCGCAACGTCGGCTCGCTGCACGGCACCGCGCCGGAGCGGCTGATCGTGGTCGGCGCCGGGCAGAGCGCGGCCGAGGCCGTCGCGTTCCTACACGAGCAGTTCCCGGCCGCCGAGGTCTGCGCGGTCGTCTCCCGCTACGGCTACTCGCCGGCCGACGACAGCTCGTTCGCCAACCGCATCTTCGACCCGAACGCCGTCGACGAGTACTTCGACGCCCCGGCCGAGGTCAAGGAGGCGATGATGGCGTACCACGCGAACACGAACTACTCCGTGGTCGACATCGACCTCATCCAGGAGCTGTACCGGCGCACGTACCGGGAGAAGGTGCTCGGCCGCGAGCGGCTGCGCCTGCTCAACCTCACCCGCACGACGTCGGTGGTCGAGAACCCGGACGGGCTGACCGTCACGTTGCAGTCGCTGGTCAGCGGCGAGCGGACCGCGCTCGAGGCCGACGCGGTGGTGTTCGCGACCGGGTACGACGAGGCCGACCCGTACGCGGTGCTGGGCGAGCTCGGCGACCTCTGCCACCGCGACGAGCAGGGCCGGCCGCGCGTCGGGCGGGACTACCGCGCGCTCACCGACCCCCGCCTGCAGTGCGGCATCTACCTGCAGGGCGGCACCGAGCACACGCACGGCATCTCGTCCGCGCTGCTCTCCAACACCGCGATCCGCGTCGGCGAGGTGCTCGGCTCGGTGCTCGAGCGGCGCGCCGCCTCGATCCTGATGGCCGCCTGACCGACGTGACCACCCTGGTCGATCGGCCGTCCCCGGAGACCGAGCCGACCGCCGCGGCGAACCTGCGCCGCGGCGGCGTGCTGCTCGGCGCCGCGGCGCTGCTCGTCGTCGTGTGCGTGCTGAGCCTGTTGCTCGGCACCCGCACGGTGAGCCCGGGCACGGCCTGGGACGCGTTGTTCCACTACACGAGCACCGACGACCAGTCGGTCGTCCGGGACCTCCGCGTCCCGCGGACGGTCCTCGGCCTGCTGGCCGGCGTCGCGTTCGCGGTCTGCGGCGCGGTGATCCAGGCGGTCACCCGCAACCCGCTGGCCGACACCCAGATCCTCGGCATCAACTCCGGGGCGGCCCTGTTCGTCGTGATCGCGATCGGCTTCCTCGGGCTCACGAGCTTCACGTCGTACGTCTGGTTCGCGTTCCTCGGGGTCGCGGTCGCGCTGGTCGGCGTCTACCTGCTGGGGTCGGCGTCGCGCGGGAGCCCGACCCCGGTCCAGCTGACGCTGGCCGGGGTCGCGCTCGGCGCGGTGCTCGAGGGCGCGTCGTCCGCGGTGCAGCTGATCCGTCCCCGTGCGTTCGACTACCTGCGTTTCTGGGACGTCGGGTCGCTGGCCGGCCGCGGGCTCGACATCGCCGGCGCGGTGGCCCCGTTCATCCTGGTCGGGACGCTGCTGGCCGTGGCCGTCGCCCGGTCGCTGAACGCGGTGGCACTCGGCGACGACCTGGCCAGGGCGCTCGGCGTCGACATCACCCGGACGCGGATCGTCGCGCTGGTGGCGATCGTGCTGCTGGCCGGCGGCGGCACCGCGGCGGTCGGCCCGATCTGGTTCCTCGGCCTGGTCGTGCCGCACCTCGCGCGCTGGGTCGTCGGCACCGACCAGCGTTGGATCCTCGCGTTCACGATCCTCGGCGGGCCGATCGTGCTGCTGATCGCCGACATCGTCGGACGGCTGGTCGTGCGCCCGGGCGAGCTGCGGGTCGGCATCGTCACCGCGTTCATCGGGGCCCCGGTGCTGATCTGGTGGATCCGGACGCGGAAGGTGGTGAGCGGGCCGTGACGCTGCCGTTCGCCGCGATCCGGCCCGGCCCGCTGTCGGTGCGGTTCCGGGTGCGGACGGTCGTCGTCTGCGCGGTGCTGCTGGCGCTGGCGTTCGCGGCCGCGGTCGTCTCGCTCGGCACCGGGGACGTCGTCCTGTCGCCGAAGGAGGTGCTGGCCGCGCTGGTCGGGCAGGGTTCGCCGATCGCCGACCTCGTCGTGATCGACCTGCGGCTGCCCCGGGTGCTGCTCGCGCTGACGATCGGGGCCGCCCTCGGCCTGTCCGGCGCGATCTTCCAGGCCCTGACCCGCAACCCGCTGGGCAGCCCGGACGTCATCGGCTTCAACACCGGCGCGTTCACCGGCGTGCTCGTCGTCACGGTGTTCGTCGGCAACGCGTACTTCATGGTCGCGGCCGGTGCGCTGGTCGGCGGGCTGGCCACCGCGCTCGCGGTGTACCTGCTGGCCTACCGCCGGGGCGTCCAGGGATTCCGGCTGATCATCGTCGGCATCGCGGTCAACGCGATCCTGATCTCGGTCAACCAGTGGTTCGTCATCAAGGTCGACCTGCAGGCCGCGTACGCGGCCACGATCTGGGGCCAGGGCAGCCTGAACGGGCTGGACTGGACGCAGGTGCCGTGGGTGGTCCCGCTGATCGTGGTGCTGATGATCGGGCTGGCGATCGGCGGTTCGCGCCTGTTGTTGCTCGAGCTGGGCGACGAGATCGCGACCGGGCTCGGCGTCCGGGTCGAGGCCGCGCGGATGGTCTACCTGGGCCTGGGCGTCGCGCTGATCGCGGTGGCGACCGCGGCCGCCGGGCCGATCGCGTTCGTCGCCCTGGCCGCGCCCCAGCTGGCCCAGCGGCTGACCGGCTCGGCCGGCATCGCGCTCGCCCCGGCCGCGGCGATGGGCGCGCTGCTCCTGATCGTCAGCGACTGGGTGGCCCAGCACGCGTTCGCGCCCACCCAATTGCCGGTCGGCGTGGTCACGGTGACCGTCGGCGGCGTGTATTTCGCCTGGGTCCTGGCTCGGGTGTCACGCACGCAATGAAGATCGATCCTTCCGGGAGGACAAGTCATGTCGAGTAACCCGTTCGACGACGAGAGCGGCCGGTTCCTGGTGCTGGTGAACGACGAGGACCAGCACTCGCTCTGGCCGACGTTCGCCGCCGTGCCGTCGGGCTGGACCGTGGTGTTCGGCGGGAACGACGGCGCGGGGCGGGACGAGTGCCTGGCCTACGTCGAGGCGAACTGGACGGACCTGCGGCCCCGCAGCCTCCGCGAGAGCATGTCGTCTTGACCGGTGCGGCCGGTGGGTCCCGGGTCCTGCGCCGGGCGGTGACGCGGAACGGGCGCCGGCTCACGGTCGGCTCGGCCCTGATCGGCGCCCACCAGATCTGCGAGACGCTGGTGCCGATCCTGATCGGCGTCATCGTCGACCGGGCGGTCTCGACCGGCGACCGGGGGAGCCTGGGCTTCTGGGTCGCGGTGCTGGCCGGCCTGTTCACGCTGCTGACGATCTGCTACCGGTTCGGCGCCCGCCAGCTGATGCTCGCGATCGCCGACGAGGCCCACCTGCTGCGGATGGAGGTCTCGGGGCGGATCCTCGACCCCCGGGGCATCCGCACCGACCTGCCCGCCGGTGAGCTGCTCACGGTGTCCACGTCGGACGCCGACAACACGTCGTACCTGCTGGACTACATCCCGCGGATCTGCGGTGCGGTCGTGGCGACGGTCGTCGCGGCGATCGCGCTGCTGGTCATCGACGTCCCGCTGGGGCTGCTCGTGCTGATCGGCACCCCGGTCGTGCTGGTGGGCCTGCAGCTCACCGCGCCGGTGATCACCAAGCGGGTCACCAGCCAGCAGGAACTGGCCGGCCGGGCGACGTCGCTCGCCACCGACCTGGTCAGCGGCGTCCGGCCGCTGCGCGGGATCGGCGCCGAGCAGGCCGCGAGCGCCCGCTACCGGGTGGTCAGCCGCGCCTCGCTGCGGGCCACCCTCCGGGCCGCCCGCACCCAGGGCAGCTACCTGATGGCCTCGACGACGCTGTCCACGTTGCTGGCCTGCGGCGTCGCGATCCTGGCCGGGTACTTCGCGCTGACCGGCCGGATCACGGTCGGGGAGCTGATCACGGTGATCGGCCTGGCCCAGTTCCTGCTGGAGCCGTTCGGCCTGCTGGCGATCGTCCCGAGCTGGGTGGCCGAGGCCCGGGCGTCCGCGCAGCGCATTGCCGTGGTTGCCGATGCACCCCCGCTCCTGCCTCCGGCAGAGGCCCGGCTGGACGGCGGCCCGGTGGCGGTCGACCTCGAGGGGCTGCGCTACGGGACGCTCGACCTCGACCTGCGGATCGCGCCCGGCGAGGTGCTGGGGATCGTCGCGGCGCAGCCCGCCGACGGTGAGGCGCTGGTCCGGGTGCTCGCCGGCCGGGTGCCGCCGGAGGACCGGGCCGGGTCGGTGCGGCTCGGCGGCGTCGACCTGCACGAGCTCGACCTGGACGAGGCCCGCGGCGCGCTGCTCGTCCAGCCGCACAAGTCCGACCTGTTCGGCGGCAGCCTCGAGGCGAACATCCGGGCCGGCGCGGCCGACGAAGATCTCGACGAGGTGCTCCGGTGCTCGGCCGCCGACGAGGTGGTCTCCGCGCACCCCGACGGCCTCGGCCACGTCGTCGTCGAGCGCGGCGCGAACCTCTCCGGCGGGCAGCGGCAGCGGGTCGCGCTGGCCCGCGCGCTGCTGGTCCGCTCGCGGGTGCTGGTGCTGCACGACCCGACGACCGCGATGGACTCGGTGACCGAGCACGTCATCGCCCAGGGCATCCGCCGCCTCCGGACCGGGGAGCTGACGACCGTGCTCGTCGCCAGCAGCCCGGCCCTGATGGCGATCACCGACCGGGTGGTCGTCGTCGACGGCGGCCGGGTGGTCGCCGAAGGCACGCACGCCGGCCTCGGCGCCGACGACTTCTACCGCAGGACGGTGCTCCGATGATCCTCCCGGTCGCGAGCCCGCGCCGGACCGGCGCCTGGGTGTGGCGCGAGCTGCGCTCCCGGCCGCTCGACGGGCTGGCGACGCTCGTCGTCGGGCTGGTCGCGGCAGCCGCGTCGGTGGTGCCGGTGTACGTCCTGGGCTACCTGGTCGACCAGGTGCGCGCGGGGGCCGGCACCGGCGTGATCGTCCGGGTGACGATCGTCGTGGTCGTCTCGGCCGTGCTCGGCGGCGTCGCGATGGGCCTGTCGACGATGGTGATCGCCCGGCTGTGCGAGCGGATGCTGGCCGACCTGCGCGAACAGGTGGTCGGCCGGGCGCTGACGCTGCCGACGCCGGTGCTGGAACAGGCCGGCAAGGGCGACCTGCTGTCCCGGGTCGGCGCGGACGTCGCCGCGATCGGCCAGGCCGTGACCCAGGCCGTGCCCAACATGGTGTCGTCGCTGCTGCTCGGCGTGCTGAGCCTGGCCGCGATGGCGGGCATCGACTGGCGGCTCGGGCTGGCCGGGGCGGTCGCGGTGCCGCTCTACGTCCTCGCGCTGCGGTGGTACCTGCCCCGGTCGGCGCCCGGTTACCAGGCCGAGCGCGAGGCCGTCGCCGAGCGCGGCCAGCTGCTCGTCGACAGCTCGCAGGGGCTGCGGACCGTGCACGCCTACCGGCTGGAGCAGAAGCACCTGGCCGAGATCGGGCGCGCCTCGGAGCGGGCCCGGGACGTCTCGGTGTCGGTCTTCACGCTCTTCACCCGCTTCGTCGGACGGGTCAACCGGGCCGAGTTCTTCGGCCTGGCGGCGATCCTGGTGGCCGGGTTCTTCCTGGTCGAGCAGGGCGCGATCACGGTCGGCCAGACGTCGGCGGCGGCCGTGCTGTTCCACCGGCTGTTCAACCCGATCGGCGCGCTGCTGTTCAGCTTCGACGAGATCCAGGCCGGCGGCGCGAGCCTGGCCCGGCTCGTCGGCGTCGTCTCGATGCCGCCGGAACCGACCCCGGCCGCCGCCGAGGCCCCGGCCGACGCGACCCTGGAACTGTCCGGGATCGACTTCAGCTACGACGGCACCACCCAGGTGCTGTTCGACGTCGGCGTCCGGATCGCGCCGGGCGAGAAGGTCGCGCTGGTCGGCTCCACCGGCGCCGGGAAGTCCACGCTGGCGCTGATCGCGGCCGGGTCGCTCCGGCCCGACCGGGGCTCGGCGCTGATCGGCGGCGTCCCGGTGGAGTCCCTGCCGCCCGCGGAGCTCCGGAAGAACGTCGCGATCATCAGCCAGGAGACGCACGTCTTCGCCGGTCCGCTGATCGAGGACGCCCGGCTGGCCTCGCCCGGCGCCACCCGCGACGACGTGACCGCCGCGCTCGACCGCGTCGGCGCCCTGGGCTGGGCCGAGGCGCTCGACGAGGGGCTCGACACGCTGGTCGGCGAGGGCGGCCACGAGCTGACCCCGGCCCAGGCCCAGCAACTGGCGCTGGCCCGGCTCGTCCTGCTCGACCCGGCGATCGCGATCCTCGACGAGGCCACCGCCGAGGCCGGCAGCGCGGGCGCGCGTGACCTGGAGTCGGCCGCCGCCGCGGCGACCGCGGGCCGCACCACGCTGATCGTCGCCCACCGGCTGACCCAGGCCGCGTCGGCCGACCGGATCGTCGTCCTGGAACACGGCCGGACGGTCGAGGACGGGTCGCACGCCGACCTGGTGGCCGCCGGCGGCCGGTACGCGCAGCTCTGGCAGGCCTGGGAGGGGCGGACCCCCGCCCCGGTTCAGTAAATCGCACAGCTCCGACTCGATAGGCAGGACGCGATGACTTCCGTCACTCTGAGTGATTCCATGCGTGCTGAGCGGCTGAAAACGCTGGCCTCGTGGAACCACGCGACGACGCCCGCGCCCACCGGCACGGTCCCGGAGTGGTTCGTCGAGCGGGTCGCGGCCGACCCCGGTGCGCTCGCGCTCGTCGCTCCGGGCGGCGTCCGGCTGACCTACGGCGAGCTCGGCGAGCGCGCGTTCCAGCTGGCCCGCGCGCTGCGCGCGGCCGGGCTGGAGCCCGAGGACGTCGTCGGCGTCAGCCTGCCCCGGTCGGCCGAGATGGTCGTGTCGGTGCTGGCGATCCTGCTGGCCGGTGGGGCGTTCGTCCCGGTCGATCCGGGCTGGCCCGCGTCGCGTCGCGAACGGGTCCTCGCCGACGCCCGGGCCCGGTTCGTCGTGGCCGGCTCCGGCGAGTTCGCCGTCGACCTGGGGGACTGGCGCTACGGCGGGTTCCCCGCCGATCCGTTCCTCGTTCCGGCCGACGGGCCGTCGCTGGCCTACGTCATCTTCACGTCCGGGTCCACGGGGACGCCGAAGGGCGCGATGATCCGGCACGAGGCCATCGCCGAGCGGCTGCGCTGGCAGGTCGAGGAGATCCTGCACTTCGGACCGGGCGACGCGTCGCTGTTCAAGGCGCCGCTGGCCTTCGACATCTCGGTGAACGAGATCCTGCTGCCGCTGGTGAGCGGCGGGTACGTGGTGGTGGCCGAGCCCGGCGGGGAGCGCGACCCGCAGTACCTGCTCGACCTGATCCGGGACGAGGGGGTGACGTTCGTCTACCTGGTCTCGTCCATGTTGGACACGCTACTGGAGATGGCCCGGGGCGGTACCGCGCTGGCCGGGCTGAAGCACGTCTGGTGTGGCGGCGAGGTGCTGACCCCGGAGCTGTTCGAGCGGTTCCGCGCCCAGCTGACGACGACGCTGTACCACGGCTACGGACCGGCCGAGGCGACGATCGGCGTCTCCCACGTCATCTACTCCGACCGGGCCGAGCGCATCGCGACCTCGATCGGCCGGCCGAACCCGCACACCCAGCTCTACGTCCTCGACGACGCGCTCCAGCCGGTCGCGGTCGGGGAGACCGGCGAGCTCTACGCGGCCGGGTTCCTGCTCGGCCGCGGCTACATCAACGCTCCCGGTCTGACGGCGGGCCGATTCGTCGCCAACCCGTTCGGAGGACCTGGCTCGCGTCTCTACCGGACCGGTGACCTGGCCCGCTGGACCGCCGACGGCACGCTGGAATTCGTCGGGCGGGCCGACAACCAGGTGAAGATCCGCGGAATGCGCCTGGAGCTCGAGGAGGTCGAGGCCGTGCTGGCCGCGCACCCCGGCGTGCGGCAGGCCGCGGTGATCGTGGAGCGGGTCCCGTCCGACCATCTGGTCGGGTTCGCGGCCGGGTCTTCTACGGCTGAGGCGCTGCGGGCGTGGTGCGCCGAGCGGCTGCCCGAGTACATGGTTCCGTCTGCGTTCGTCGTGCTCGACGCGTTGCCGACGACCGTGAACGGCAAGGTCGACCGGGCCGGGCTGCGGGCCTTCTCGCTGCCCTCGGCCCCGATCTCGCGGGCCGCCCGCACCCCCACCGAGCAGGCGCTCTGCGACGTGTTCGCGACCGTGCTCGGCCGGGAACGGGTCGGGGCCGACGACGACTTCTTCGCGCTCGGCGGCGACTCGATCGTCGCGATCGCCGTCGTGCGCGAGGCCCGGAAGGCCGGGCTCCGCGTCCGGCCCCGCGACCTGTTCGCCCGTCCGACGGCGGGTGCGCTCGCCACCGTCGTGACCGTGGTCGAGACGTCGGCGGACGCGTCGCCCGAGCGGATCGGCGTCGTACCGCCGACGCCCGTTCTGGCGTGGTTGGGGGAGCACGAGCCGGCGATGGAGGGGTTCTTCCAGGGCATCGTGCTCCGGACGCCGGGGTCGCTCCGGGCCGCCGAGCTGCGCACGATGATCGACGCGCTGCTGGCCGGGCACGACGCCTTACGGAGTCGCGTCGACGCCTCGGGCGCTCTGGAGGTGTTGCCGGTCGGCACGCCGTCGGCCAACGACGTCCTCGACGTGGTGGTGGGGAGCACCGACGACGCGGCGGTCGCCGCGCAGGTCGACGCGGCCGTGGCCGGGCTGAACCCGGCCGGGGGCCGGATGGTGCGGTTTCGCTGGCTGACGCCGCCGGCGGTCCCGGGGGTGGCCGCCGAGGGGCGGCTGGTCGTGGTGGCGCACCACGTGATCGTGGACGGGGTGTCGCTGCGGATCCTGGCCGAGGACCTGCGGACGCTGGCCGGTGGGGACCCGCTGCCGCCGGCGACGACCGGCCTGCGTGAATGGGCCGGAAGGCTGGGGGACTGGGCCGCCGGGCTGGGCGACCGCGACGGCGGCGGTGTGGCGGCGTCCGAATACTGGGGTGCGGTCGCGGGCACGCCCGATCCTCTGCTCGGGCGGCGGGCGCTCGACCCGGCGCGGGACACGGTCGCGACCGAGCAGAGCCTGCTGGTGTCGCTGCCGCCGGACGTCAGTGCCCGGCTGCTCGGGCCGGTGCCGTCGGCGATCCACGGCGGGGTGAACGACGCGCTGGTGGCCGCGCTGGCGCTGGCTCTGGTGCGGTTCCGGGGGGCGGCCGGGCCGGTGCTGCTGGAGCTGGAGGGGCACGGGCGCGAGGAGGACGTGCTGCCGGGCGCGCTGGATCTCTCGCGCACCGTGGGGTGGTTCACGACGTTGTACCCCGTCGCGCTGTCGGTTCCGGCCGGCGGGCTGGGCGTCGTCGTCAAGAGTGTGAAGGAGCAGTTGCGGGCGGTGCCGCACCGGGGACTGAGCTACGGCGCGCTGCGTCACCTCGGTGGGCGTGACGATCTGGCGGCGCAGCCGCAGGTGCTGTTCAACTACCTCGGGCGGTTCTCGGCCGACACGCCGGAGCCGTGGGCGTTGGTGTCGGGTGTGGACACGGTGCTGGAGCGGCGGGATCCGCGGATGCCGTTGCCGCGGGTGCTGGAGATCAACGCGATCGCGGTCGAGGGTCCGCGGGGGCCGGTGCTGGAGGCCCGGCTGACCTGGCCGGACGGGGTCCTGGAGGAGTCCGACGTCGAGACGCTGGCCGGGGAGTGGGCCGACCGGCTGACCGAGATCGCGGTGGCTCCGGACGTGGTCGGGTTCACGCCGTCGGACTTCCCGCTGGTGGGGCTGTCGCAGTCCGATGTGGATGGGCTGGACGTGCCGGGGCTGCGGGACGTGCTGCCGCTGGCGCCGTTGCAGGAGGGGCTGTACTTCCACGCGACGTTCCGGCCGGACGCGGATCCGTACGTGGTTCAGCAGATCATCGAGTTGCGGGGTTCGGTGTCCGCGGAGCGGTTGAGGCGGGCGGCGGAGCAGATCTTCGACCGGTATCCGAACCTGGCGGCGGGGTTCCGGCCGATGGGGGACGGGACGGTCCGCGCGGTGATCGCGGATCGGGGGCCGGTGCCGTGGCGCACGGTCGACCTGACCGGTGCGGGTGGTCTCGACAGTGTCGTTGCGGCGGAGCGGGCCGAGGCGTTCGACCTGGCGCGGCCGCCGTTGATGCGGTACGCGCTGGTGCGGGTCGCGGACGACCGGGCGTTCCTCGTGCAGACCGTGCACCACATCCTGGCCGACGGCTGGTCGGTGCCGCTCGTGCTCGGCGACCTCATCGCGCTGCACGAGGGCACGCCGCTACCGCCGACCGTGCCGTACCGCGAGTTCCTCCGGGCGCTGTCGGCCCGCGACACCGACGCGGACGTGACCGCGGTGGCCGGCGCGCTCACCGGCCTGGACTCCCCGACCCGGCTCGCCGACGTGCTCCCGCCCCCGGCTCGGCCCGAGGCCGGATTCGGCCGCGTGGAGCTCGACCTGCCCGCCGAAGACCTGAACGCGTGGGCCCGCTCGCAGGGCCTCACGGTCAGCAACGTGCTCGGCGCGGCCTGGGGCCTGCTGCTCGGCCGCGCCTGCGACCGGTCCGACGTCGTGTTCGGCTCGGCCGTCTCCGGCCGGTCGGGCGACCTGCCGGGCCTCGACACGATGGTCGGTCTGCTGATCAACACGCTTCCGGCCCGGGTCCGATGGGGAGCCGACGACACGGTCGCGGACGTCGTCCGCCGCTATGCCGACGGCCAGCGAGCGCTCGTGGAACACGAGCACGCCGGGCTGGCGGACGTCCAGCGGCGGGTCGGTCTGAGCGAGCTGTTCGACACGCTGGTGGTGATCGAGAATTATCCGGTGCCCGGTGCGCCGGAGGACGCGTCGCTGCGGGTGACCGGGCTCGAGGTCGTGGAGGCGCCGCACTATCCGGTGACGCTGATGGCTAGGCCGGGACAGACTCTGCGGCTGGCCCTCACCCACGACCGAGCGCTCCTGGACGCCGACGGCGCGTCTGCGCTGCTGGAGCAGTACGCCAAGGTGTTGACGGCGTTGGTCTCGGAGCCGTCGCAGCGGGTCGGGGTGGTAGGGGAGTCCGACCGGAGCCGGGTGCTGGCGATGGGGACCGGCGAGCCGGTCGGACCGGTAGACACGGTGCTGGCGATGATCGCGGCCGCGGTGGCGGCCCATCCGGACCGGGTGGCGATCACGGCGGGTCTCGACGGGGAGTCGCTGACCTACGCGGAGCTGGACCAGCGGAGTGCGTCGGTGGCGGCGGCGCTGACCGGGGCCGGGGTGTGCCGGGGGGACGTGGTCGCGGTGTCGGCGCGGCGGACCGTCGCGCTGCCGGTGGCGGTCGTGGGCGTCCTGCGTGCCGGCGCGGCCTACCTCCCGATCGACCCGGAGTACCCGGAAGCGCGCCGGAACCTGATGCTGGAGGTCGCGCGCCCGACCCTCCTCCTGACGGATGCCCCGGCCCCGCCCGGTCCGGTGCCGACCCGGCAGATCGCCGACTGCGCGGAGGCGCCCGCCGCAGGGGGGTTCACCGCGGTGGCGGGGTTCACCCCGGCGGCGGGGTTCACCGCGGCGGCGGGGTTCACCGCGGTGGCGGGGTTCACCGCGGTGGCGGGGTTCACCGCGGTGGCGGCCGACGACGCGGCGACGGTGATCTTCACGTCCGGGTCTACCGGGGTGCCCAAGGCGGTGGTCGGCACGCATGCCGGGCTCGCGCACCGGCTGGCCTGGGCGCGCCGGGCGTGGTCGCTCGAGCGCGACGACGTCCGGGTCGCCCGGAGCTCGCTGAGCTTCGTCGACGGCACCACCGAGCTCCTCGGCGGCCTCGTTGCCGGCGCGACGATCGTGCTCGCCGACGCCGCCACCGGCGCGGACGGCGACGCGCTCACGCGGCTGATCGAGACGTCCGGGGCGGGTCAGGTCCTCGCTGTCCCGAGCCTGGCGGGTGCGCTCGCCGAGACCGCTCCCGAGCGGCTCCGAGGTGTCCGGCGCTGGATCGTCAGCGGCGAACCGCTCAGCGACGACACCGTGCGGGCGCTGGCCGCGGCCAGCCCGGACGCGGAGATCGTGAACTCGTACGGCTCTTCCGAGGTTGCCGGTGACGTGCTGACCGGGCCGGTGAGGCCGGGCGGCCCGGTGACGCTCGGAGTTCCGGTGCCCGGCGCCACGGTCTACCTCCTCGACAGCGCGCTCGGGCTGGTAGCTCCGGGCTCAGCGGGCGAGATCTACGTCGGCGGGCCGCAGGTCGCGCTCGGGTACCTCGGCCGCGCGGCCGAGACCGCGGCCCGGTTCGTCGCCGATCCGTTCGGCGCGCCCGGAGCCCGTCTGTACCGGACCGGCGACCGCGGCCGCTGGACCCCCGACGGCCGGGTCGAGTTCCTCGGCCGGTCCGACGACCAGGTCAAGGTCAACGGTCACCGCGTAGAGCTGTCCGAAGTGGAGGCTGCGCTTCGACGCCTGCCTGGCGTCGCCGATGCGATCGCCACCGTCCGGGAAGGCGCCGCGGGCGCCCGTTCCCTGCACGCCTACGTCGTCCCCGCAGGCCCGCGCCCCGCCTCCGAGGGAACCTCCGCGCCTGCCAGCGGTTCCGTGTTTGATGGCGGTTCCGTGCCTGATGGCGGTCCTGCGACAGATGGCGCCTCCGCACTCGATGGCATCTCCGCGCGCGACGGCGCCTCCGCACTCGATGGCCGCTCCGCGTGCGACGGTGGTCCCGCGCCTGCCGGCGGCTCCGTGCCTGATAGTGGTCCTGCGCCCCGCGGGACTTCCGGGCCTGGTGGCGCCTCCGTGCGCGATGGCGCCTCCGTGTTCGATGGCGCCTCCGTGCGCGACGGTGGTCCCGCATCCGACGGTTGTCCCGCGCCCGATGGCGGCCCTGCCTCTGACGGGGGCTCCGCGCCTGCGGCGGTTGCCCCTCCGGTCGTGTCGGCGGCCGAGCCGGCGCGCGTGCTCGCTGCGCTGCGGGAACAGTTGCCGTACTACCTGGTGCCTAGCACCGTCACCGTGATCGAGGCGATTCCGGTGCTGCCGAACGGTAAGCGCGACCGGTCCGCGCTCCCGGACCCGGCGCCCGCCGGGACCACCGAGCCTCGGGCGACCCCGCGCGCCGAGCGGATCGCGGGCGCGATCGCCGCCGTGCTCGGGCGCGCGACCGTCGGCGCCGGCGAGGACTTCTTCGCGCTCGGTGGCGACAGCATCACTGCGATCAGGCTCGTGCACCGGCTCGCCGCCGAGGAAATCGTCGCGTCCACCCAGGACGTCTTCCGAGCCCGCACCGCCACCGCGCTCGATACCCTTCTCACCTCCCCGAGCCTCCCCGCCTCCTCCTCCGCCGACGCCACTGCCAATCCCGCCCCCTCCGACACTCCCGCTACCACCGCCCGCGCGGCTGCAGCCGCCACCGCCGCCGCTGCTCCTACGTCTGCCGCCGCCTTCTCCGCCGACGCCGCTGCCGCTGACGAGGGTGCTGCCGCTGCCGCGGACGAGGGCGCTGCCGCTCCAGCGGGCGAAGGCGGTGCCGCCGGCGAGGGCGCTGCCCTCAACAACGCCGAGACCGTCGCCGACAACGCCGCCGAAACCCCCCACCTCACCCCCGCCACCCTGCCAACCGTCACGCTCACTCAGCCGCAGATCGACGCCGTGGTGGGCTCCGCGCCGGTCCCGGTCGCCGACATCTGGGCCCTCTCCCCCCTACAGCAAGGCGTCTACTTCCAAGCCTCCTACGAACCCACCGCCAGCACCTACATCGCCCAGAACATCTTCACCCTCGACCGCCGCGTCGACGTCGACGCACTGACGCTCGCGTTCCACGCCCTCCTCGCGCGCCACCCCGCGCTCCGCGCCGGCTTCACCGGCGTCCCCGCGCCCGTCCAGTACATCGCGGCCACATTGACTCCCACCGTCGAGGAACGCACCGCCTCCCTCGACGCGATCCTCCGCGACGACCGCGAGCGCCCGTTCGACCTCACCACCCCGCCGCTGGTCCGGCTCACCGTCGTCCACACTCCGGATGGACTTGACCGCCTGCTGCTCACCTCCCACTTCCTGCTCTGGGACGGCTGGTCCCGCGAACTCGTCCTGCGCGAGCTGTTCGCGCTCTACGACTCCCGCGGCGCGCACGGCGTCCTGCCCCGGGACACCGGCTTCCCCGACTACCTGCACTGGATCGCCCGGCAGGACGCCGACGCGTCCCGCCTCGCCTGGGCCGGCGCGCTGGCCGGGGCCGAACCCACCCTGCTGGTGCCGGCCGCGGTCGGCCGCGAGACCGTGCTCTCCGACCGGATCCTGGCGACGCTGCCCGCCGACGCGACCGCTCGCCTCACCGCCGCCGCCCGCGCACAGGGCGTCACGCTCAACTCCGTGCTCACCGCCGCGATGGGCCTGCTGCTCGGCCACCGGACCGGCACCACCGACGCCGTGTTCGGCACGACCGTGGCCGGACGCCCGGCCGACCTGCGCGGGGCCGACACCGTCATCGGGCTGTTCCTCAACACCGTGCCGGTGCGGGTGACCGCCCGGCCGGGCGACACCCTCGCCGACCTGGCCCGACGCGTCCAGGACGATCGGGTCGACCTCACCCCGCACGACTACCTCGGCCTCGGTGACATCCAGCGCGCCACCGGCACCGACCAGCTCTTCGACACGCTCTACGTCCTGCAGAACTTCCTCGGCGACGACACGTTCCGCGACCTGAACACCGCCCAGGGCATCGTCGACGTCGACTACCACGACACCACCCACTACCCCCTGACCTGGGTCCTCACCCCGGGCGAGCAGCTGACGATCAAGCTCGAGTACCGACCCGACCTGGTCACCGAGTCCGACGCCCGTGACCTCGTCGACCACTTCACGAACCTGCTCACCACCGGCCTCGACCAGCCCGTCGCCCGGCTCGACCTCTCGACGGACGCCGAGCGCGCCGCGCTCGCCCACGACTGGACGAGGACCGAGCACCCGCTCCCCGACGCGACGATCGCCGAGCTCCTCGCCGACCGGGCCGCCCGGCTCCCGGACGAGACCGCGCTCGTCGCCAAGGAAGAGACCCTCACCTACGCCGAGCTCGACGCCCGGGTCAACCGCCTCGCGCGGCTCCTCCGGGTCAACGGCGCCGTCCCCGAGGCGATCGTCGCGCTCGCGCTGCCGCGGAGCGTCGACATGGTCGTGGCCTTGTTCGCGGTGCTCCGCACCGGAGCGGCCTACCTGCCGCTCGAGCTCGACCACCCGGTCGAGCGACTGGCCGACCTGATCGCCGACGCCCGCCCCGCGCTCCTGCTCACGACCACCGCGAACCTGGCCCTGGCCGACGCCCAGCACACCTACGGCGGCCGGGTCCTCGTCCTCGACACCCCGGCCACGGAAGCCGCCCGCGCGGCGCAGTCCGGCGGTCCGTTCACCGCCGAGGAAGCCTTCACCGGCGGGAACCGGCTCGACCACACCGCCTACGTCATCTACACCTCGGGCTCCACCGGCAAGCCCAAGGGCGTCGTCACGCCGTACCGCGGCCTGACGAACATGCAGCTCAACCACCGCGCCGAGATCTTCGATCCGACCGTGGCCCGGGCCGGTGGGCGCCGCCTGCGGATCGCCCACACGGTCAGCTTCTCGTTCGACATGTCGTGGGAAGAGCTGCTCTGGCTGGTCGAGGGCCACGAGGTCCACGTCTGCGACGAGGAGCTCCGCCGGGACGCGGTCGCGCTCGTCGCGTACTGCCGGGCCAACCGGATCGACGTCGTCAACGTCACCCCGACCTACGCCCACCACCTGTTCGACGCCGGGCTCCTCGACGCCGACGGCCATCCGCCGACCCTGGTGCTCCTCGGCGGCGAGGCGGTCAGCGACACGGTCTGGTCCCGACTGTCCACCGACGATGGTCCGCGCGGCTACAACCTGTACGGACCCACCGAGTACACGATCAACACGCTCGGCGGCGGCACCGACGACTCGCCGACCCCGACCGTCGGCACCCCGATCCGGAACACCCGCGGCTACGTGCTCGACGCGTTCCTGCGGCCGGTGCGGCCGGGCGTCGTCGGGGAGCTGTACATCGCCGGAGCCGGACTGGCCCGCGGTTACCTGCACGCCCCGGCGCTCACCGCGGAGCGGTTCGTCGCCGACCCGAACGTGCCCGGCGGGCGCATGTACCGCACCGGCGACCTGGTCCTGCAGCGCTCCGACGGAAACCTCGACTTCCTCGGCCGCAGCGACGACCAGGTGAAGATCCGCGGCTACCGCATCGAGCTTGCCGAGGTCGAGGCCGCGCTCTGCGCGCTGCCCGAGGTCCGGCAGGCCGCCGCGGTCGCCTGGACCGACCCGTCCACCGGCACGAAGCTGCTCGCCGCGTACCTCGTGGGGGACTCCCCGGAGCTTCCGGCGCGGGTCCGTTCCACGCTCTCCGAGCGTCTGCCCGACTATCTGGTTCCGACGCGTTTCGCGGTGGTGGACGCTCTGCCGCTGACCGTCAACGGGAAGCTCGACGTCCGGGCGCTGCCGGTGCCGCAGCCGCCCGGCGGGGGGACCGCGCGCCCGCCCCGGGACGCGACCGAAGCCGTGCTCTGCGACGTGTTCGCCGAGGTGCTGGGTCTGCCGTCGGTCGGGATCGACGACGACTTCTTCGCGCTCGGCGGCGACAGCATCTCGTCGATCGCGGTGTCCGGGAGGGCCCGCGCGGCCGGCCTCACGCTCACGCCCCGGGACGTGTTCCGCCGCCGGACGGTCCAGGCGCTGGCGGGCGCGCTGCCGGCCGCCGCGCCGGTCGAGGCGGCGACGGACAGCGGCGTCGGCACCGTGCACCTCACGCCGATGCTGGCCGAGACCGAGCAGGCCGGCACCCCGCTCACCGGCTTCGCCCAGTCGATGGTGCTGCGCACCCCGGCCGGCCTGTCGCGCACCCGGCTGGAGCAGCTGCTCCAGGCTCTCCTCGACCGCCACGACCTGCTCCGCGCCCGGCTCGACCGCTCCGGCGGGTGGACGCTGGAGGTCCCGCCGGCCGGGGCCGTGGACGCGTCCGCGCTGCTCCGGTCCACGTCCGTACTCGATTCGGACGCCGAAGCCGCGCGCCTCGACCCCGAGCGCGGCGTGATGCTCCGGGCCGCGTGGGACGAGCCCGAACGGCGGCTGCTGCTCGTCGTCCACCACCTCGTCGTCGACGGGGTCTCCTGGCGCATTCTGGCCGCGGACCTCGCGTCCGCCTGGAACCAGGGAAGCCCCGCGGACCTGCCACCGGTCCCGACGAGCTTCCGGACCTGGGCGGACCTGGTCCGCACCGCGGACGTGGAGGCCGACCGGGCGTACTGGCAGGGCGTCCTGTCGAAGCCCGACCCGACCCTCGGAAGCCGCCCGGCCGACCCCACCATCGACACGGGCGCGACCGTCGCGAAGCTCACCGTGACCCTGCCGCCGGACGTCACGGCCGACCTCCTCGGCCGGGTACCGGCCGCGATCCGCGGCCGGGTGAACGACGTGCTGCTCACCGGGTTCGCGCTGGCGGTCGCCGACTGGCGGGCCGGGGAGCAGTCCGCGACCGTGCTCAGCCTGGAGAGCCACGGGCGCGAGCTCCCCGAGGCGTCGCCCGACCTCTCGCGGACCGTCGGGTGGTTCACCGCGATCGCGCCGGTCCGGCTCGACCCGGGCGCGCTGAGCTGGGACGACGTGCTGGCCGCGGGCCCGGCGCTGGCCGCCGCGGCGAAGGCGGTGAAGGAGCAGCTGCGCGGCGTCCCGTCGAACGGGCTGAGCTACGGCGTGCTGCGCTATCTGCGCTACCCGCGCAGTGGCGACTGGGGCACGCCCCCGCAGATCCTGTTCAACTATCTCGGCCGGTTCGGCGCCGGTCCGTCGGACGACTGGACCGCGGTCGAGGACCTCCGCGAGAGCGTCGATCCGAGCAACCCGGCGATGACCCTGGAGGTCAACGCGCTGGTCCGCGACGGCGCGTTCACCGCGACCCTCGCGTACCCGACCGGTCTGATGTCCGCGGACGAGGTCGGCGGGCTCGCCGAGCGCTGGATGGCCGCGCTGCGCGCGCTCGCCGCCTGCCCGGACCTGTCCGGTCCGACCCCGTCGGACTTCCCGTTGGTCCGGCTCTCCCAGGCCGATGTGGACGAGTTGGGGACGCCGGCCGACGTGTTGCCGTTGCTGCCGTTGCAGGAGGGCATGTTCTTCCAGTCGAGCATCGCCGAGCGGGGGGCGGACTCCTACGTCGTTCAGCAGGTCGCGCGGCTGACCGGGCGGGTGGACGCGGCGGTGCTGCGGCGGGCCGTGGAGGCGACCGTGGCGCGCCACCCGGCGCTCCGGGCGAGCTTCCCGGCACTGTCGGACGGGCGGGTCGTGCAGGTGATCGCCGAGCGGGTCGAGGTGCCGTGGGCCGAGTTCGACGGTGACCTGGATCGGGTGTGCGCGGCGCAGCTGGCGGAGCCGTTCGATCTGGCGACCGGGCCGTTGGTGCGGTACGCGCTGGTGACGCTCTCGGAGACCGAGCATCGGCTGGTCGAGACGATGCACCACATCGTGGGGGACGGCTGGTCGTATCCGCTGGTGTTCAGCGATGTGGTGGAGTCGTATTCGCGGGGTGGGGCGTCCTTGCCGGATCCGGCCGTGACGTTCGCGGATCACGTCGCTGATGTCGTCGGGCGGGACGGGGCCGTTCGGACCTGGGCCTTGGCGCTGGACGGGGCCGAGCCGACGATGCTGGTACCGGTGGACGCCGGTCGGGTGCCGGACCGTCACGACAGCGTGTTCCATCACCTGGCGCCGGAGGCGCTCGCCGCGGTTGCCCGGGAGCGTGGGGTCACGCTGAGCACGCTGCTGCACGGAGCCTGGGGCTTCGTCCTCGGCGGGCTGCTCGACCGGGACTCGGTGGTGTTCGGGTCGACGGTGTCGGGCCGCGGCGGGACGCTGCCGGGCGTCGAGGGCATCGTCGGGTTGCTGATCAACACGATCCCGGTGCCGATGCGGTGGTCGGTGTCCGAGACGGTCGGTGCGGTGTTGTCCCGGCTGCACGAGCAGCAGACCGACGTGCTGGACGTGCAGCAGGTCGGGCTGTCGGAGCTGGCCCGGGTGGCCGGTGTGCGGGCGTTCTTCGACACGATGGTCGTGGTGGAGAACTTCCCCGCGGTGCGGGCGCCGGAGCGGCCGGGGTCGCTGGAGGTGAGCGGGTTCACCGGGACGGATTCGCCGCATTACCCGGTGGCGCTGGTGGCGTTTCCCGGGGATCGGCTGACGCTGGAGCTGAAGTACGACGTCGGGCTGGTGGGTGAGGAGGAGGCTGCGCGGCTGCTGGCGCGGGTTGCGCGGGTGCTGGAGCAGATGGTCGAGGGCCTGGACGAGCCGGTCGCGCGCCTGGATCTCCGCCTCGAGGACGAGGTGCGGGCGGTTCGGACGTTGGGGGAGGCGTTCTCGGCGGCAGCGGTGAGCGCGGACGCGGTCGCGGTGACCTTCGGTGGTAGTTCTCTGAGCTACGGGGAGCTCGAGGAGCGGTCGAACCGGCTGGCGCGGCTGTTGATCGAGCGGGGCGTCGGGCCGGAGGACCGGGTCGCGATCGCAATGCCCAGGTCGGCCGACCTCGTCGTCGCGCTGCTCGGCGTCCTGAAGTCGGGTGCCGCCTACCTGCCGGTGGACGTCACCGCCCCCGCTGCCCGGGTCCGCTTCGTCCTCGAGGACGCGGCCCCGGTGTGCGTACTCGGCACAGTGGACGCCGACGTCCCGTCGATCGCCTTGGAAGACTCGGAGCACTACGACGGCACGCCGATCACCGACCGCGCGCCGCTCTCGGAGCACAACACGGCCTACGTCATCTACACGTCCGGCTCGACCGGCCGCCCCAAGGGCGTCGCGGTGACCCACCGCAACGTCCTCAGCCTGCTCGAAGCGGCCGACCACCACTTCGCACTGGGACCGAACGACGTCTGGACGATGTTCCACTCCTACGCGTTCGACTTCTCGGTCTGGGAACTCTGGGGAGCCCTCCGGCACGGCGCCCGCGTCGTCGTCGTCGACCCCGAGGTCGCGCGGGACCCGGACCGCTTCCGCACCCTGCTCGCCGACGAGCAGGTCACCGTGCTCAGCCAGACGCCGTCCGCGTTCTACCCGCTGATCGAGGCCGATCGGGACGCGCCGGACGACCTGGCGCTGCGATACGTGGTCTTCGGCGGCGAGGCGCTCGACCTGGGCCGGTTGGCGCCCTGGTACGCCCGCCACGCCGACGACGCGCCCCGGCTCGTCAACATGTTCGGCATCACCGAGACCACGGTTCACGTGACGTTCCGCGCGCTGAGCGCGTCGGACGCCGAGGCCGGTTCGGTGATCGGTGACGCGCTGCCGGGCCTGCGCGTGTACGTGCTGGACCGCGCGCTGCGCCCGGTGCCGCCGGGCGTCGTGGGGGAGATGTACGTCGCCGGCGACCAGCTGGCGCGCGGGTATCTGGACCGTCCCGGCCTGACCGCGTCCCGCTTCGTCGCGAACCCGTTCGGGCCCGGGCGGCTGTACCGGAGCGGGGACACGGCCCGCTGGACCCCGGCCGGTGAGCTCGTGTACCTGGGCCGCTCGGATTTCCAGGTGCAGATCCGGGGGTACCGGGTCGAGCTGGGCGAGATAGAGGCCGCGCTCTTGGCGCGCCCCGAGGTGGCCAATGCCGTGGCGCTGGTTCGCCGGGATGCCCAGGACCGAGACCGCCTGCTCGCCTATGTCGTGCCGCGCGTTCCGGTCGACGAGGTGTTCGATGTGGACGCTCTGCGAGCCGCGCTGGAGGCTACGTTGCCGGGTTACATGGTCCCGTCGGCGATCGTGCCGGTCGAGTCCTTGCCCCTCACCGTCAACGGCAAGCTGGACCGAGACGCCCTACCGGCCCCAGAGCGCACCCGACCCACCAGCGCACCCCCACCCACCGCACCGGCTTCCCCGCCGGTTTCCTCCGCGCTACCGCTGGGCTCGGTGCTGTCGCCCGCGCCCGCTTCCGGCGCGGCGCGCGCGGACGCGGTGGGGGTGTTGCGGGAGGAGTTCTCGTTCGTGTTGGGGCTCGACGGGGTCGAGGGAGACGAGGACTTCTTCCGGCTCGGTGGGGACAGCATCATCGCGATTCAGCTGGCCAACCGGGCCAAGCGCCGGGGTCTTGCCGTGACCCCACGGGACGTGTTCCTTCACCGGACCCCGGCGGCGCTGGCCGAAGCGGTAGCGCCGGCTAGGTCGGCGGCGCCCGCGGCTGCCGCGCCTTCCGCGGCGGCGGCCGACGGGGTCGGAGAAGTTGCGCTGCTGCCGATCGTGAGCAGGCTCGCGGAGCTCGGCGGCCGAATCAACCGGCACTGCCAAGCCGAACTGCTCCTCACCCCGACCGGGCTCGGCGCGGACCGCGTCACCGCGCTGGTCAGCGCACTCGTCGCGCGCCACGACGCGCTGAGGCTGCGGCTGCACCGGCCGATCCCGGTCCTCTGGTCGCTCGAGGTCGCCGCCACCGCGGCGACGAACCTCTCGGTGGTCGACGCCAGGAACATGGGCGACGACCGGCTCCGTGAGGTGATCGCGGAAGAATCCGACGCGGCCGCCGGGCGGCTGGATCCCGACTCCGGACGGATACTCGAAGCGGTCTGGTTCGACCGCGGACCGCGCGATCGCGGGCGCCTGCTCCTGGTCGCCCATCACCTGGTCGTCGACGGGGTCTCCTGGCGCATTCTCGCCGACGACCTGGCCACGCTCGCCGCGGCCGAGACGCCGGCCGCGGTCGGCACCTCGCTGCGGGCGTTCGCCCGCACTCTCACCGAGGAGGCCGGCCACACGGCCCGGCTGGCCGAGTTCGAGCACTGGACTTCGGTGCTGGCCCCGGGCGGCGAGCTCGACCCGGCCCGGTCCACGGCCGGCCTCACGGTCGGCGCCACCACCGACCTCGTCGTGACGCTTCCGGCCTCCGTGACCGAGCCGCTGCTCACGCGGGTCCCGGCCGACGCCGAGGTCGACGTGACCGAGACGCTGCTGGCCGGGTTGCACCTGGCGATCTCGGCGTGGCGGGGTGATCGGCCGCTGGTCGTGGACCTGGAGCGGCACGGACGCGAGCCGATCGGTGGCGCCGACCTGTCCCGGACGGTCGGCTGGTTCACGACGATCGCTCCGATTCGGCTGCCCGAGATCGCCGGAGAGGGTGTGCTGCGGCAGGTCCGCGACTCGGTCCGGCGGGCGCCCGACCACGGCCTCGGGTACGGCCTGCTCCGGTACGCGAACCCGCGTACCGCGCCCGCGCTGGCCCGCCTCGGCACCCCGCAGGTCCTGTTCAACTACCTCGGCCGGTTCTCGGCCGGACGGTCCGCGGACTGGTCCTCCGCCCCCGAGGGCGACGCGCTCCGCGTCGCGCCCGACCCCGACCTGGGGACGCCGTACCTGCTCGAGGTCAACGTCGCGGCGACGGACGAGGGCCTCCGGGCGGTGTTCACGTATCCCACGGACGGTCTGAGCTCCGACGACGTGCGAGCGATCACCGACGGCTGGACCGCCGCTCTCACCGACCTGAGCACCGGCGCCGACGCGACCGAAGAACTCCCCGGCGAGGTCTGGCCGCTCTCGCCGCTCCAGGAGGGGCTCTTCTTCCAGGCCCGCCTCGCCGGGGACGACGACGTCTACATCGCCCAGAACGCGTTCGACTTCGCCTCTCGCATCGACGCCGACGCGCTGGCTCTCGCCTACGCGGCCACGCTCGAGCGGCACCCGGCGATGCGCCTGGGCTTCGTCGCCGACGGGCACCCCCGGCCGGTCGCCGTCGTCGGCACCGGGCTCACCCCGCGCATCCACGTCACCGACGACGACGTCACGGCCGCGGACCGGTCGGCACCGTTCGACCTGGCCACTCCGCCGCTGTCCCGGCTCACGATCATCCGGCGCGCCGACGGCACCGACCGGCTGCTCTTCACCTACCACCTGCTGCTCTGGGACGGCTGGTCCCGCGAGCTGGTGCTCCGTGACCTGTTCGGCGCCTACGGCGCCTTCCGCCGTGGCGAGGCCTGGAGTCCCGACCCGGTGCCGGCCACGTTCCCCGACTACCTGCGCTGGCTCGCCCGCCAGGACTCCGACGCGTCGGCCGCCGCGTGGAAGGACGCACTGTCCGGTCTGGACCCGACCGTGCTGTTCCCGGCCGCCGCCGTCGGCACCGAGCCGGTGCTGCCCACCAGCCTCGTGCTCGACCTCTCCGAGGACGCGACCCGCGCCCTCACCCACCAGGCCCGCCGGTCCGGCGTCACGCTCAACACGCTCATTTCGACGTCTCTGGCGCTGACGCTCGGGTACGAGGCCGGTTCGTCCGACGTGGTGTTCGGCACCACCGTGGCCGGGCGCCCGACCGACGTGGACGGGGCCGACGAGGTCGTCGGCGTCTTCCTCAACACCGTGCCGCAGCGGGTCCGGCTCGAGGCCGGCGACTCGGTGCCGGACGTGCTGGCCCGCGTCCAGGCCGACCGGATCGCGATGATGCCGCACGAGTACCTCGGGCTAGGCGACATCCAGCGGGCGGCCGGGCACACCACGCTGTTCGACAGCCTGTACGTGCTGCAGAATTTCCTCGACGACGAGACGTTCACCGACCTGGAGTCCGCCCACGGCTTCGAGACCGCCCAGGCCGTCGACGCGACGCACTACCCTCTGACCTGGGTCGCGACGCCCGGCAAGCGGCTCCGGGTGCGTCTCGAGTACCGCCCGGACGTCGTCGACCGGTCCCGCGCCGAGCGCCTGCTGGCCCGCTTCGGCCTCGCCCTAGCCGCAGTCAGCACCGCCGCCGCCCCCGACGCCGGCAGCTCTGACGCCAGCAGCCCCGATGTCGGCAGCCCCGAGACCGCCGCCGCCGAGACCGCCGCCGCCGAGACCGCCGCCGCCGAGACCGCCGCCGCTGAGGCCGCCGCCGCTGAGGCCGCCGCCGCTGAGGCCGCCGCCGCTGAGGCCGCCGCCGTGATCGGTTCCGCTGCGGCCGCCGCCGCAGAGACCTGCGCGGTCGAGACCGCCGCCGGAAGTGGGTCCGGTGCGTTGACGCGCTTCTCGGTTGCGCTGCCCGTCGAAGACGCCCGACGGGCCGCCGTCGAGCCCGCATCCGCGGAGGCCGCGACCGCGGAGGCCACGACTGCCTCCGGCCCCGGCGCCGGCAGCACCGCGATCGCCCTGGCTGCGACCGCCGACGCGGTGATCGGTTCCGCGGAGACCGCCGCCGCCGAGACCCGCGCGGTCGAGAGCGCCGCCGGAAGTGGGTCCGGTGCGTTGACACGCTTCTCGGTTGCGCTGCCGGGCGAGGACGCCCGGCGGTCCGCCGCCGAGTCCGCGACCGTTGTGCCCGCGACCGCTGTGCCCGCGACCGCTGTGCCCGCGACCGCTGTGCCCGCGACCGCTGTGCCCGCGACCGCTGTGCCCGCGACCGCTGTGCCCGCGACCGCTGTGCCCGCGACCGCGGATGCCTCGACGATCGAGACCGCGACCGCCGCCTCCGGACCCGACGCCGGCAGCACCGCGATCGCCCTCGCTGCGACCGCCGCCGCCGTGATCGGCTCCGCGGAGGCCGCCGCCGCGGAGACCGCCCCGGCGGAGACTCCCGCTTCGGAGACTCGCGCCGTCGCCGAGACCCACGCGATCGAGACCGCTGCCGAGACCCGCGCGATCGAGACCGCCGCCGAGAACGGGTCCGGTGCATTGACGCGCTTCTCGGTTGCGCAGCCCGGCGAGGACGCCCGGCGGTCCGCCGCCGAGACCGCGACCGCGCAGGCCCCGACCGCGCAGGCCCCGACCGCGCAAACCGCGACCCCGGACACCGCGACGGCCGAGACCGTGACCGCCGCCCCCGGCCCCGCCGCCGGCAGCACCGCGACCGCCGCCGCTGCGACCGCCGCCGCAGAGACCCGCGCAGTCGAGACCGCCGCCGGGAATGGGTCCGGTGCGTTGGCGCGTATTTCGCCGGCGCTGCCCGGCGAAGACGCCCGGCGGGCCGCCGCGGAGACTCCCGCCTCGGAGGCCCTCGCCGCCGTCGGGACCGCCGCCATCGAGTTCGCGGCGGCTGAGTCCGCGACGGCTGAGTCCGCGACGGCCGGGTCCGCGACGGCCGGGTCCGCGACGGCCGGGTCCGCGACGGCCGAGTCCGCGACGGCCGAGACTGCGACCGCGGAGACTCCCGCCTCGGATGCCCCCGCCGCCGTCGGGACCGCCGCCATCGAGTCCGCGGCAGCTGAGTCCGCGGCGGCTGAGTCCGCGGCGGCTGAGTCCGCGGCGGCTGAGTCCGCGGCGGCTGAGTCCGCGACGGCCGAGACTGCGACGGCCGAGACTGCGACGGCCGAGACTGCGACGGCCGAGACTGCGACCGCGGAGACTCCCGCCTCGGATGCCCCCGCCGCCGTCGGGACCGCCGCCATCGAGTCCGCGGCGGCTGAGTCCGCGGCGGCCGGGTCGGCGACGGCCGAGACTGCGACCGCGGAGACTCCCGCCTCGGAGGCCTCCGCCGCCGTCGGGACCGCCGCCATCGAGTCCGCGACGGCTGAGTCCGCGACGGCTGAGTCCGCGACGGCCGAGACTGCGACGGCCGAGACTGCGACCGCAGAGACTCCCGCCGCGGATGACCCCGCGGAGACTCCCGCCGCGGATGACCCCGCGGAGACCCTCGCCGTCGAGCCCGCCGTCGCCGAGGCCCGCGCGATCGCGACGGCCGCCGTCATCGGATCCGACGCGCTGGCGCGTATCTCGCTGGCGCTGCCCGGCGAAGACGCCCGGCGGGCCGCCGAGCGGCAGGCGACCGTCCACGACATCCCGGACGCCACGATCGCCGAGCTGTTCGCCGACCAGGCTCGCCGCACTCCGGACGCGCCCGCGCTCACGTTCGCGGGCACCACGCTCACCTACCGCGAGCTGGACGCGCGCATCAACCGGCTCGCGCGGTTCCTCCTCGAGCGCGGCGCCGGCCCCGAACTCCTGATCGGGCTCGCGCTACCGCGCTCGCTCGACATGGTCGTCGCGCTGTTCGCGGTGCTCGCGACCGGCGCCGCGTATCTTCCGCTCGAGCTCGACCTGCCCGACGAGCGGCTGTTCACGATGATCGAGGACGCCCGGCCCGCGCTCGTACTGGCCACCGACGACCGCCTGACGTCGGCTTCCGCGGAGGCCCGCGAAGAACCGTCGGGCGGTGGTTCGCCGCTCATCGTCAACATCAACGACGTGCCGGAAGGGCAGGACGGGGGGCCGCTGCCGCGGGCCGGGCACGGGCTGGACCATCCGGCGTACGTGATCTACACCTCCGGGTCGACCGGACGCCCGAAGGGCGTGGTGACGCCGTACCGCGGGCTGACGAACATGCAGCTCAACCACCGCGAAGCGATCTTCGCGCCGGTGATCGCGGCGACCGGCGGACGGCAGCTGACGATCGCGCACACGGTGAGCTTCGCGTTCGACATGTCGTGGGAGGAGCTGCTCTGGCTGGTCGAGGGGCACCACGTGCTGGTGTGCGACGAGCAGCTGCGCCGGGACGCGCACGCGCTGGTCGCGTACTGCGAGGCCGAGCGGGTGGACGTGCTCAACGTGACGCCGACCTACGCCCAGCACCTGGTCGACCTCGGGCTGCTCGACGGGCACCGGCCCGCGCTGGTGCTGCTCGGGGGCGAGGCGGTGTCCGAGACGCTCTGGGCCGTGCTGCGCGACACCCCGGGCGTGCTCGGCTACAACCTGTACGGGCCGACCGAGTACACGATCAACACGCTCGGCGGCGGCACGACCGACAGCGCGACCGCGACCGTCGGGCGTCCGATCTGGAACACCGGGGCGCACGTGCTCGACGCGTGGCTGCGGCCGGTGCCGGCGGGTACGCCCGGGGAGCTGTACATCAGCGGGGCCGGGCTGGCCCGGGGGTACCTGAGGCGCCCGGGGCTGACCGCGTCGCGATTCGTGGCCGGGCCGGGCGGGACGCGGCTGTACCGCACCGGTGACCTGGTCCGAGTGCGCGCGGACGGGAACATCGACTTCCTCGGGCGCACCGACGACCAGGTGAAGATCCGCGGCTACCGGGTGGAGCCGGGGGAGGTCCGGGCTGCTCTCGAGGGCCTGCCGGGCGTCCGGCAGGCCGCCGTCGTGGCCCGGCCGGGGGCCGGCGGTGCGCGCCTGGTGGCGTACGTCGTGGGTTCCGTCTCCGGCCTTCGGGACGCTCTGGTGGAACGGTTGCCGTCGCACCTGGTTCCGTCCGCGTTCGTTCCGGTGGACGCTCTGCCGCTGACCGTCAACGGGAAGCTCGACGTGGCCGCGTTGCCGGTGCCCGCGGCGACGGTCTCGGAGTCGCGGGCGCCCGGGTCGGAGCGGGAGGCGCGGCTGTGTGCGCTGTTCGCGGGCGCGCTCGAGGTGGAGTCGGTCGGGCCGGAGGACGACTTCTTCGACCTGGGCGGACATTCGCTGACCGCGATCCGGCTGCTCGGGGCGGTGCGGGCGGAGTTCGGCGACGTGTCGCTCCGGACGCTGTTCGACGCGCGGACGCCGGAGCGCCTGCTGGCGTTTCTGGGTGGGCCGGCGGTGGCGCCGTTGTCGCCGCGGGGTGCCGGCGCGTCGCCGGTGCTGTCGGCCGCCCAGGAGCGGTTGTGGCTGCTGGAGCAGATCTCGCCGGGGTCGAGCGCGTACAACTATCCGCTGCTGGTGCGGCTGCGCGGGCGTCTGGACGTGGGGGCGCTGCGGGCGGCGGTGGGGGACGTCGTCGCGCGGCACGAGGTGCTGCGGACGGTGGTGGATCCCGGGCCGGTCGCGCGGGTGGTGTCGTCGCCGGACGTTCCGGTGTCGGTCGGGGGGACGGTGGCCTCGGCGGTGGGGCAGTCGTTCGATCTGGCGGTGGACGTGCCTCTTCGGGTGTCGGTGATTCTCGACGGGGACGAGACGCTGCTCGTGCTGGTGCTGCATCACATCGCGATGGACGAGTGGTCGGACGGGCCGCTGCTCCGGGATCTGTCGGTGGCGTACGGTTCCCGGCTGCGCGGGGAGGTGCCCCGGTTCGATCCGCTGCCGGTGCAGTACGCGGACTACGCGTTGTGGCAGGAAGGAGTGCTGGCCGCGCGGGCGGCGGCCGAGCGGGAGTACTGGGTGCGGGCGCTGGACGGGCTGCCGGCCGAGATCGCGCTGCCGGCCGAGATCGCGCTGCCGGGCGGGGGCGCAGCTCGGGGCGCGGCCGGGGTGGCGTCGTTGTCGTTGCCCGCCGCGCTGGTCGAGCCGCTGCGGGAACTGGCCGGGCGCGAGCAGGCGAGCCTGTTCATGGTGCTGCACGCGGCGCTGGCCACGGTGCTGTACCGGCACGGCGCCGGCACCGACATACCGATCGGCAGCCCGACCTCGGGCCGGAGCGACGCGGCCCTCGCCGACCTGGTCGGGTTCTTCGTGAACACGGTCGTGCTCCGGGCCGACCTGTCCGGCGCGCCGACGTTCGCCGAGCTGGTCCGCCGTCTCCGGGACACGGATCTGGCCGCGTTCGACGCCGCCACGCTCCCGTTCCAGCAGGTCGTCGAGGCGGTGAACCCGCCGCGGGTGCCGGGGCGGAACCCGCTCTTCCAGGTGATGCTGGGGTACTTCCACCGGCCCGCGCCGTCGGACTCGCTGTTCGGGCTACCGGTGCTGGAGGCTCCCGGGTTCGCCGCGGATCCGAAGGTCGATCTGAACGTCACGTTCGTCGACGGCGGGGCGCTGGAGGTGACCGTCGAGTACGACACCGGTCGGTTCACCGCCCAGGTCGTGCAGCGGTTGCTCGACCGGCTCGTCGTGCTGCTCACCGACGTCGGGGCCCGGCCGGACACGCCGATCTCCGACGCCCGGGTGCTGACGCTCGCCGACCGCTCCGAGCTGCGTCAGTGGGGTTCGGGCGCGCTGTTGCCGTCCGGCGGACCGTCGTGGGTGGACGCGTTCCTGGCCCGGGATCCGTCGGCGGTGGCGCTGGTCTCCGACGAGCGGACGCTGACGTACGGGGAACTGGAGGCCGCGTCCCGCCGGGTCGCGGTGCACCTGGCGTCGCTCGGCGTCGGGCCGGGGTCGCTGGTCGGGATCTCGCTGCCGCGCACGGCCGACCTGCTCGCCGCGGTGGTCGGCGTCCTGCGCACGGGCGCGGCCTACCTGCCGCTGGATCCGGCGTTCCCCGCGGAGCGGCTCGCGTTCATGGTCGACGACGCCCGCCCGGCGGTCGTGCTCGCGTCCTCGGCGTCCGCGTTCGACGTGCCGGTGGTGGACGTCGGGCGGCTGGACGGGGACGGACCCTGGACCGATCGGGTGGTGGACGCCGACGCGGCGGCGTACGTGCTGTACACGTCGGGGTCGACCGGGCGCCCGAAGGGCGTGGTGGTGACGCGGCGGAACCTCGACGCGTTCCTCGGCGCGCTGGGGGAGCCGGCGCCGATCGGCCGGGACGATCGGCTGCTCGCGGTGACGACGCTGTCGTTCGACATCTCGGTGCTGGAGCTGCTGGCGCCGCTGCGGGTGGGGGCCTGCGTAGTGCTAGCCCCGTCGGCGGTGGATCCGCTGGTCCTGGCCGACCTCGTGGTCCGGCACCGGGTGACCGTGCTGCAGGCGACCCCGTCGTTGTGGACGGCGCTGCTGGAGGCGTCGCCGGTGGACCTCTCCGGGGTGCGGGCGCTGGTCGGGGGCGAGGCGTTGCCGCCGGCGCTGGCGTCGGCGTTGCGCGCGCGGACCGCCGGGGTGACGAACCTGTACGGTCCGACCGAGGTCACCGTGTGGGCGACGGCGGACGAGGTGGACGGGCGGCGACCGTCGATCGGGCGTCCGCTGCCGGGCGTGCAGGCGCTGGTGCTGGACGCGTTCCTCCGGCCGGTGGCGCCGGGTGTGGTCGGGGAGCTGTACCTCGGGGGTGCGCAGGTCGCGCGGGGTTATCTCGGTCGTCCGGGGCTGACCGCGTCGCGGTTCGTGGCCGGGCCGGGCGGTTCGCGGCTGTACCGGACGGGTGACCTGGCGCGGTGGGGAGTGGACGGGCGGCTGGAGTTCCTCGGGCGGTCCGACGACCAGGTGAAGGTGCGCGGGTTCCGGATCGAGCTGGGGGAGATCGAGGCGGTCGCGGCGTCGGCGCCCGGGGTCGGGGCGGTCGTGGTGGCGGCCCGGGACGATCGGTTGGTCGGGTACGTGGTGGGGTCGTCGGACGGATTGTCGGAGTGGTTGGGTGCGCGGTTGCCGTCGTACCTGGTGCCGTCGGCGTGGGTGGAGCTGGACGCGCTGCCGCTGACGCCGAACGGGAAAGTGGACCGGGGAGCGTTGCCGTCGGTGGTGGGATCGTCGTCGGGGCGGGAGGCGGCGTCGGGGTTGGAGGCGGCGGTGTGCCGGGTCATGGGGGACGTGCTCGGCGTGCCGGTAGGGGTGGATGACGACTTCTTCGCGCGCGGTGGGCATTCGTTGTTGCTGGTGCGGCTGGCGACGGCGTTGAGGTCGGAGTTGGGGGTGACGGTGCCGGTGGCGGAGCTGTTCACGCTGTCGACGCCGTCGTTGCTGGCCGCGCGGGTTTCCTCGGAGGCGGGTTTTGCCGGGGATGGGCTGGATCCGGTGCTGGTGTTGCGGGCCGGGAGTGGGCAGCCGCTGTTCTGCGTGCATCCGGCCAGTGGGTTGAGCTGGCAGTTCGTCGGGCTGGCGAAGTATCTGCCGGAGGACGTGCCGCTGATCGGGCTGCAGTCGCCGTGGCTGACCGGGGAGGGCGCGGAGTCTTTCCGGGAGGTGGTGCTGACGTACGCGGATCGGGTGGTCTTGATGGCTCCGCAGGGGCCGATCCGCCTGTTGGGCTGGTCGTTCGGCGGGGCGGTGGCGCACCAGCTGGCGGCCGAACTGGTGTCGCGGGGCCGGACCGTGAGCTTCGTCGGAATGCTGGACGCGCGGATGGACGCGGGGGCTGGGGCGGGTTCGGTGGCCGGGCTGATGGCCGAGCTCGGCCATGCGGTGACCGACGAGCTGACGATCGAGGAGGCGGTGGCAATGATCCGGGCGTCGGACGGGGGTGTGATCGGGGCGCTGGAGGAGGCGCAGGTGGCCCGGATCGTCGAGACGTACCTGGCCAGTGATCGGGTCTTCCTGACCGCACGGTGGGAGGCGTACGGGGGAGAGGTGCTGTTCGTGGACGCGATGGTGCCGGAGCGGGGGTTCGCGGGGCCGGCGTCGACGGGGTGGAGGCCGCTGACGCCGGGGTTGGAGGCGGTGCCGGTGGAGTGTGCGCACTCCGAGCTGCTGGATGGTGAGGTGCTCCGGGTGATCGGCCCGCTGATCGCGGATCGTCTGGGTTGAGCGGGGGTCCATCGAAGCGCGCCGAACTGGTCGTGGACCCAGGCGGTCCAGTCGGCCACGACCTGCGTGACCGGCGCGGCGTCCACCCCGAAGAAGACGTCGATGTCCGACCACGCATCCTCGGTCGCACGGGCGGCCGAGCCGCTCACCGCGGCCCCGACATCGAGACAGCTGAGCGCGAAGCGGTGTGGATACTCTTCCCCGTGGATCGGACCTGGCAGCACATCGGTCGGTTGTGGACCAACGGCGAGCCTTACCTGGCCATCGACGCGGACAGCAGGCACCACTGGCTCGGCTTCAGCCAGGACGAGTACTTCGATCGCATCGTCGACCTGAACGACGATCAAACCGCCATCGCGGTCGGGCCCGAGACCGCTGCGGTCGTCGGCGCGGACGGCGTCGTCCGGGACGACAGCTGGAAGGAGGTCTTCGAGTCCGCTGACGGCACCATCGCCATCGTCCAAGCATCCGGCGACGACTACCGACAGACCGTCGCCGCCGCTCTGAAACACGTCGGCGACCCCACCGGCCCCAGCGCCCTGATCAACGTCGGCAGCGGGGAGATCGCCATCTTCAGCGCCGCCAGCGACGGCACCGGGCACAATTCCATGACGCTGCTCCCGGCGCGGGCCGGAGAGACGCCGTCAGAACACGGATCGCCAACCTCAGAGCCTGACACCGGACTGCTCGTCACCGCTTGGGCCCCGCAGTACCGAGTCGACATCTGGACGTACACCGAACTCGACGACTCGAGCTGTTTCGCCCGCTGGCTCCTCGTCCCAGTTCAGCCGGACAGCGCCTGACACAGCAGCGCGAGGGCCGGGAAGTGACCGCTTCCCGGCCTTGGCCGTCGGGGCGTCGCGGGGAATCGGGATCTGGCGGGCCGCCCGGACGGGCGTGTAGCAGTCTGATCGGAGCAAGCCGCACGCTCGTCGAATGCTGAGGATGCCCCGCTCATGCCATCTGCCTTCCATGTCGCGATCACCGGTTCCGACTCCTCCGACGGATCCCCGGACCAGCCGTTACGCACGATCAACCGGGCCGCCGAGCTGGCCTTCCCCGGCGACACCGTGATCGTCCACGAGGGCGTGTACCGGGAGTGGGTCCGTCCTCGGCGGGGCGGTCTGAGCGACCGGCGGCGGATCACCTATCAGGCCGCGCCGGGGGAGCACGTCGTCATCACCGGCTCGGAGCAGATCACCGAGTGGGAGCCGGTCGACGGCACGGTGTGGACGACGTCCGTCCCCCACACGCTGTTCGGGTCGTTCAACCCCTTCGCCGAGCCGGTCGACGGCGACTGGCTCGTCCACGCCGCCCCGGACGCACCGCGGAAGCACCTCGGGGACGTCTACCTCAACGGCCGGAGTTTCTACGAGGTGCCGACCCGGGCGGAGGTGTCCGACCCACCCCGGCGCACCGAGGTGCTCGACCAGTGGACCGAGCTTCCCGACCGCGTGCGGGACCCGGAGCAGACGCGCTACGTCTGGTACGCCGAGGTCGGCGCGGACGCGACGACGATCTGGGCGAATTTCCAGGGCGCGGATCCGCGGGCCGAGCTGGTCGAGATCAACGTGCGCCGGTCGGTGTTCTACCCGGCCGAGCATCACCTGAACTACATCACGGTCCGCGGCTTCGAGCTCGCCCAGGCCGCCTGCCCCTGGGTGCCCCCCACCGCCGACCAGCCCGGCCTGATCGGCCCGAACTGGGCCAAGGGCTGGATCATCGAGGACAACGTCATTCACGACGCCAAGTGCTCGGCGATCTCGATCGGCAAGGAGGCCTCGACCGGGCACAACTTCGCGACGGCCCGCGGCGACAAGCCCGGCTACCAGTATCAATTGGAGTCGGTCTTCTCGGCCCGCCGGATCGGCTGGGACGCCGAACACATCGGCTCGCACGTGATCCGGCGCAACACGATCTACGACTGCGGCCAGAACGGGATCGTGGGTCACCTCGGTTGCGTGTTCTCGACGATCGAGGACAACCACATCTACGACATCGCCCTCAAGCGGGAGTTCTACGGCTACGAGATCGGCGGCATCAAGCTGCACGCCCCGCTCGACGTGGTGATCCGGCACAACCGGATCCACGACTGCTCGCTCGGCACCTGGCTGGACTGGCAGGCGCAGGGGGTCCGGGTCTCGCGCAACGTCTTCTACAACAACAATCGCGACTTGTTCGTCGAGGTCAGCCACGGGCCCTACCTGATCGACCACAACGTGTTCGCCTCGCCGGTGTCGTTCGAGTCGTTCAGCCAGGGCGGCGCGTTCGTCAACAACCTGTTCGTCGGCACCCTGCAGTGGCGGCCGGTCATGGACCGGCCCACGCCGTACCACGTTCCGCACAGCACCCAGGTCGCCGGATACGCGCAGATCTACGGCGCCGACGACCGCTACGTCGGCAACGTCTTCCTCGGCGGCGACGTCGACCGGGCCTACGCCCCGGGCGCGCGGTTCCGCGGCGAGCCGGGCCACGGCCTGGAGATCTACCAGGGACACCCGGCGACGTTCGCCGAGTACCTGGGGCGGATCGAGGAGCAGTCGAACGATCACGGCGAACACGAGCGCTTCCCCGGCGTCAAACAGCCTCTGTACGCGCGGGACAACGTCTACCTGGCCGGGGCGGGGGCGTCCGACCGCGAGGCCGGCGTCACCGTCCTCGACGGCGAGGCGTCGGTCGAGGTCGTCGACGAAGGCGACGAGGTCTACCTGCAGACCCGGCTGCCGGACGGCTTCGACGGCGCTCGGGTCGGGGTGATCGGCGGTCTGGACCTGGAGCGGGTGCGGTTCGTCGACGCGGAGTTCGAGGAGCGAGACGGGCGGCCGGCGGTGATCGACGTCGACCTGGCCGGGGTGCGGAAGGAGGAGGGGAAGGACTATCCGGCCGGGCCGCTCACGGCCCTGCGGGCCGGCGAGACCCGGGTGCGGGTGTGGTGACCTGACCCTCCGGCCACGGCCCGGGAACGGTTCGCGTTCCCGGGCCCTCGGGTCAAAGTCGTTTTGCTCGTGCGTCGCCGGCTGATTCGATGGTCCAATGCTCAGGGGACGCGCCATCGGCCTGCGGCCGCTCCGCCGCGCCGACGTCGAGACGCTCTACGAGATGGACGCGGACGCCGAGCACGTCGCGCTCGCCGACGGGCGCCCGTACCGGCCCCGCAGCCTGGCCGGCAAACAAGCCGAGCACGACGAGCAGGAGACCGGGCAGCAGCCCGATTCGGTGTTCTTCGCGATCCAGCGGCTCGACGACGAGGACGGTACCGCGATCGGCCGGGTGGGCCTCTGGGACATCGACCCGTTCCACCGCACCGCGCACATCGGGATCAGTCTGCTCGGCTCCGCGCGCGGCCACGGCCTCGGCCGGGACGCGCTCGACGCGATCTGCGTCTTCGGCTTCCGGCACCGCGGCCTGGAGCGGCTCCAGATCGACACGCTGGAGGTCAACGCCCCGATGCGGGCGATTTCCCTGGCCTGCGGGTTCGTCGAGGAGGGCCGGCTGCGCAGCAACGCCTGGTACCTCGGGAGCCGCGCCGACGAGATCATCTACGGCCAGCTCTTCAGCGAATGGCAGTCCCGACGCGCCTGACACCCCGGCCCGCTACCGGAGCCGGTCCGTCACCCCCAGATACGTCTGCGCCGCCTGGATCAGCTGATTACGCCCCTCGCGATGCTGCGTCACCAACTCCCGAACCTCGTCGTCCGACAGCGTCGACCCGGCGATCAGGTCGTCGCGTAACGGGAGCATCGGCTCGCGCACGCGTCGGGCGGCCAACCGGACCGGGTGATTCCGGTTCCCGGTCAGCATCGAGATGACCTGCGACTTCTCGTGCAGCGTTTCGAAAGCCTCCAGCGCTTCGCTCACCGTCTCGTTTCCGTCCACCGGGCCGGCCGACCGTTCGTCCCGGCAGCGCAGCATCGCGCGCAGCGCCCCCCCACCCACCACGCGTTCACGGAGCCTCCCCGCGCCGGGCGCGTTTCCACGCCTCTCGAACCGGAGGACCACCTTCCCACCGCGAGGCACCGGTCATCTCCGTTTGGGATGCTGGGGGCGTGAGGACTGGAAAGGACCACCTGCCCGAGTCCGGCGAGGCGACCGGCGACAAGGACGCGCTGGCCCGGGACGTCGGGGCGATCGTGCGGGCCCAGCGCGTCGAGGCGGGCATCTCGATCGCGGAGCTGGCTCGGCGGGTGGGGGTGTCGGGTCCGTTCATCAGCCAGCTGGAAGCGGGCCGGTCGTCCCTCTCGCTGCCGACCCTGTACCGGATCGGGAGCGCGCTCGGGGTGGCCCCGAGCGCGCTGCTGCCGGGTAGCTCCGAGTCGGCGCTGGTGACCCGGTCCGGGCACGGCATGGTCATCCCGGCGACCGCGACCGCCGCCACCCAGCGTCCGCGGCTGATCACCCGGCCGGGCCCGGGCCACGTCCTGGAGGGGTATCACTACGTGATCCGCCCCGACGACGATCCCCAGCAGTGGTACGAGCACCAGGGCGAGGACGTCGTCTACGTGGTGGCCGGGGCGATCGCGGTCGAGTTCGAGGACGGCCGCGAGGTGATGCTGCAGGCCGGCGACGCGCTGCACCACGACGGCGACGTCGCCCACCGCTGGCGTCTGCTGGGGAGCGAACCGGCCGAGGCCATCGTCGTCAACACGGTCCACACCTAGAGGGCGTCGAACTCGGCCTCCAAGCGTCCGGCCAGGTCGTCCGGGCCGAACGCGGCGGCGGCAGCGCGCAGCACGAACGCGCGGGCGTCGGCCGGGCTCCAGGCCAGCCCGGCTGCCGCGGCCGCGTGCTCGCGGCCGATGTCGGTGCCGAACATCGGCGGATCGTCCGAGCTCACCGACACCGGCAGACCGGCCGCGACCATGTCCGGAATCGGGGAGCGGCCCGCGGAGTGGAAGCTCGACGTCGTCCAGCAGGACGCGAAGTGCACGCCGGCCGCGATGCTCTCCGACACCAGCTGCGGCTCGCCGAGCACCGCGTACCCGTGGTCGATGCGGTCGACCCCGAGCAGCTCGATGGTCTCGCGCACCTCGGTCGCGTTCCCCCGCTCGCCCGCGTGCGCCGTCCGGCCCAGCCCGGCCGCCCCGGCCAGGGCGAACGCGTCCGCGAACAGCGCCGGGGGGCCGGCCAGCTCGTTGTGGTCGAGGCCGATCCCGACGACGTAGGGATGCTCCAGCGCGACGACCGACCGCACGAGCTCGAGCGCCACCTCCGGTGGCTGCTCCCGATTGATGGCGACGAGGAACCGGGTGACGACGCCGAACTCGGACTCCGCCGACCGGGCGGCGTCGGCCATCGCGGGCAGCATGTCGGCGAGCTTCACGCCCGGGTGGTTCGTCGGGTTGAACGCGAACTCGCGATAGCGCAGGTGCGAGCCCCGGGCGGCGTCGGCGAGCGAGTCGTAGACCGCCTGGGCCAGGTCGTCCGGACCGGCCAGCGCGGCCGACACCGCGACGTAGAGGTCGAGGAACTGCTCCAGCGAGCCGAAGCGGTAGAGCTGATCGGGGTCGTCGGTCGGCAGCGCCACCCCGTTGCGCGCGGCCAGCCGGATCGCCGTGGCGGCGGGCACCGAGCCCTCCAGGTGGCAGTGCAGCTCCACCTTCGGCATGACCGCGACGTAGTCGAGCACGTCGGTCACCGGGTCACCGCCGTCCGGATCCGGTGCGCCTCGCGATCGGCGGCGGTGTTCAGCACGCCGCCGCGCGAGCCGCGCAGCTTGGCCGCGATGTGCTCGTCGACCGAGATCGGCGGGTACGAGCTCCCGTCGCCGAGCGGGCGGATGATCGCGTCGCTGTTCCCGTCGTGGAAGAACGCGGCCGAACGGCGCCGCAGGATCCGCCCGTCGACGACCGGCGGCTTGACCCGGTGCAGCGTCGAGACCCAGTGGTCGTCGGTCCAGCGAGCCATCAGATCGCCCAGGTTGACCAGCAGGGCGCCCGGGGCCGGCATCACGTCGTGCCAGCTCCCGTCGTGGCCGAGCACCTGCAGCCCGGGAATCCGGTCGGCCCAGAGCACGGTCACGATGCCGAAGTCGGTGTGCTCGCCCATGCCGGTGAGGTCGGCGTCGAGTTCGATCTCGCCGGGCGGGAGCGCGTAGTTGTTGAGCCTCAGCACCTCGATCGAGTGGTCGGTGAACGTCCGGAAGTAGCTGGGCGGCAGCGCCAGAGCGTCCGCGAAGATGGTCGTCAACGTGCGCGCTACGCGCTGGGCCTGCCGGAAGTAGGTGCGAACCGCAGGTTCGAACGCCGGAAGGCCGGTCGGCCAGACGTTCGGCGCGTAGTGGTCCGCGGGCAGCCCGAGGTCCGGGTGGTCCGCGGCCGAGGTGCCGACGTTGAACGCTTCGAAGAAGTCCTTCATCCGGTTGGCCGGCGCGACGCCGGCGCTCAAGCTGAGCGCCTCCGCCTTCGGCGGCGTATAGCCGCGGTTCGTTCCGGCCGACCGGTACGTCCTTTTTTCGGACGCCCCGAGGGCGAAGAAGTCGTCGATGGCGGACGCGAGACCGGCGGTCGCGTGGGCCGGAACACCGTGCCCGACGACCTGGACGAACCCGACCCGGCGGCAGGCCGCGTCCATCGCCTGCGCGGTCGCCCGCCGATCGGTCGCGTCGGACCCTCCGGTGTAACTGCTGATGTCGACGATCGGGACGTCGAAAGTCATCGGGTCACCTCACTGACGAGCAACGGGGCCGGGGCGGTCGCGGGCGTGCGCGACGTGAGCAGGAAGACCACGGCGGCGACCAGGAACCCGGCCGGGATGCTGAGGTCGGCGCCGCCCAGTGCCCGCGCGACCGGCCCGACGAAGACCGCGGTGTTGATGCAGGCCAGGCTGGCCGCGGCGCCGGCGCCCAGGGCGACCAGCGCCGGCACCCGGTAACCGGCGGTTCCCCAGTACGGCCCGGGCCCGGGCTCGAACAGGGCCTGCCGGTCGTAGCGGCCGCGACGCAGGGCCCAGTCGGTGAGGAACACCGCCGACCAGGGCGCGATCCAGACCATGACGAACAGGATGATGTTCGAGATCGCGGTGTTGACCGACGGGGAGAGCAGCACGGTGATCGTGAGCACCGAAGACAGCGCGCAGTCCAGCGTGGTCGCCTGCCACTGCCGGAGTGGCAGCCCGACGGCCTGCAGGGTGAGGCTCGACGAGTACATGTCGACCGCGTTCACCCCGTAGTTCTGCGCGATGACGAAGACCAGGTACGGCACCACGAACCAGGCCGGGAACGCGCTGGGCAGCCCGGAGATGATGTCGCCGCCGAACGCGGGGATCGAGGCGACCGCGGCCCCGAGGATCATCAGCGGCGTCGTGCTGAGGAAGCCGCCGACCGACACCGCGGTGACGATGCCCCGGCGCGACGTGGAGGCCGGCAGGTACCGCGAGTAGTCCGACGCGTTGACCACCCAGGCGAAGCTCCCACCCGCCAGTACCAGCGCGAACCCGCCGGCGATCGCGGCCGCGCCGCCGGCCGGCCCGTCGATGCTCACCTTCGGCGCCGCGAGGATCGTCAGCACGATGAACAGGGCCACGAACGGTGGGGTCATCCAGCGCAGCGCGCGCATGATCCACGCGTGACCGAGTAACGGCAGCACGAGCTGCACGACGGCGGCGACCACGACGAGCGCGACCGTGGTCGCGGTGCCGCCGGTCGACAGACCGGCGCGGTCGAGCAGCGCGAGCAGCGCCAGCGCGATCACCGACAGGCCCAGGGTCTCGTACAGGATCTGGGTGAGCCAGTTGAGGAAGGCCGGAATCCGGCCACCGCGGGTGCCGAACGACGCCCGGGTGATCGCGAAGATCGACGTGCCGGCGGCGGCCCCCTGGAGGCTCGCGTAGCCGACGACGACCCAGGCCAGGTTGCCGAGGACGATGACGACCGCGCACTGCACCAGGTTCAGCCCGAGGTAGGGCAGGAACGAGCCGAACAGCACGGTCTGCATCGTGAGCGTGGTGCCGGCCCAGAGCCAGCCGAGGTCACGCGCGCGACCACGACGCTCGGCGTCCGGGATCAGGGCGATACCGGTCTGCTCGATTCTTTCGGTTTCTGGCATATCGACTCTCCGGAGCGTGCTCGGTCAGACGGCGTGCGACGTGGGGGCGGCCGTGAGCGGCCGGGACTCTCCGGCGGCGACGGACTTCATGATCTGGCGGTAGGCGACGCAGCCCTTGTCGCCCCGGGTGTGGCATTCGCTGTTGTCGAGGGGCAGGCTCGGCCGGCGCATGGGCTCGAGGATCGACAGGTCCTCCAGCCCCACCCGGGTCTGGAACTCGGCCGCGTCCGCGACGGCCGCCGGGTCGTGATCGAGCCCGGCGTAGGCGTGGACCAGAAACCACCGGGTCCGGTCGGCCGCCTGGGGCTGGCAGAACGACCAGACGTAGTCGGTCCGGCCCTCGCGGTCGCCGGCCAGCGTCGTCATCGCGAGCTGGCAGGCGAACGGAGCGTGCAGCGTGTAGTCGTAGTGCACCGGCAGCGTCTCGCCGCGCTCGGTGGTGACCGAATCGGTGCTCTGGCGCAGGGACCAGCCGGAGCGCTCGACCTCGAGTTCGTGGACCTCGTCGGTGACTCCGCCGAACGTCTGGGCGTGCAGGAACGGCAGGTGGGTGACGTCGAGGAAGTTGTCGGTCAGCAGGCCGGCGTCGACCCGCGTCTCGAACGGCCCGGCGACGAACGTGTCGAGGTCGGGATCGAGATACGGGGACTCGCTGAGCGGAAACGCGGGCTCGATCTCGGCTTCGCACAGCCAGACCAGCCCGAAGGCCGGCCGGACGTGGGCGGTCGGCACCCGGATGCGGGGCGGTGGCGGTTCGGTTCCGAGCGCGGGGACGTGCCGGCATCGGCCGTCGGCGTCGAACTCGTAGCCGTGGTACCGGCACTGGAGCCGATCGCCGACCACGGTGCCCTCGCTGAGCGGCACCAGCCGGTGCGGGCAGCGGTCGTACAGCGCCACCAGACGGCCGTCGAGCCGGAGGATCACCCAGCTGTGCCCGAGCAGGTCGACGCGGAGCGGACGCCCGGAGTCGGGGACCTCGGTGGTGAGCGCGACCGGGTGCCAGAACTGGCGGAGCGCCGGATCGATATTGGACAAGAATGACGACGGAGCAGCGGTAGTGGCCATCCGACGACCCCAATCAGTAAGTGACACTTATGGTTGGGGCTCGGATTGTCGGTGGGATGACGCTGGCGTTTCGACCTGGTAACCCGGGTCAGCGGATCGTGGTCAGCGCGCGGAATCGGTCGAGCAGCGCGCGGCCGGCGATGACCCGGACGCCGGACGCATCGGGGTCGGCCTCGTTCCACAGGACGGAGCCGAGGGCGTCCGGGTCGCCCTCGAGCACCAGGTCCGGTTCGGCCGCCGCGCCCCACCCCACCTCGATGCCGCCGTCGGCGACCCGCGCGTTGGCCGGGCCGCCCGGGAGACGGAACTCGACGATCAACTCCGTGTCGTCCCGCCCCGGGAAGACGGCGTCGAACGCGAGCAGGAACGCGTCGTCGGTGAGCCCGAGATGGTCCGGCGGCAGGTTGGTCGTCGCTCCCCACCGGCCCAGTTCGCGCAGTACCGGCCGCAGCGCCAGGCCGCGCGGCGACAGCGCGTAGACGTCGACGTTGGCCGGTGCGCCCAGCGACCGGCGCACCACGATGCCGTGGTCGGTCAGCTCGCGGAGCCGCTTGGCGACCATGTCCGGCCCCGCCGCCCGCAGCCCGTCCGCGAGCGCGCCGAACCGCTTCGGACCCAGCATCAACTCACGCACGATCAGCAGCGCCCACCGGTCGCCGATCAGGTCGAGCGCCCGCGCGACCCCGCACGCGTCGCTGTACGTCTTCATGTTTGATCCAAGTGTGAGCCGGTTGGTTTTTCCAAGTGTAAGGTCGGAAAAACCGACTATCGAGGAGACCCCATGACGTTGGTGGTCAGCACACTCGTCTCGCTCGACGGAGTGGTCGAGAGCCCGTGGCAGTGGGCGATGTTCGACGACGCGGCCCGGCAGCACTCGCTCGACGAGCTGGCCTCCTACGACGCGTTCCTGCTCGGCCGGCGCGCGTACGACGACCTCTCGCGCAGCTGGGCCCCGCTCTCGGGCGACCCCTACATCGACGCGATCAACGCGATGCCGAAGTGGATAGTCACCCACCGGGCCGACGATCTGGGCTGGAACTCCAGGGCACTGACCGGTGACCCGATCTCGTCGATCGCAGCTCTGAAGGAGGCTAGCGTCCGGCTGATCAAATACGGGGTCAGCGACGTGGACACCGACCTGATCCGCGGCCGGCTGGTCGACCGCTACGACTTCATCTACAGCCCGACCGCGGTGGGCGCCGGCCGCCGGTTGTTCGAGAACGTCGACACCACCGGCCTGAGCCTGTCGCTGACCGACTCGCTGCGCTTCCCCAACGGCGCGGTGAAGCTGCACTACGAGACGGCCTATGCCTGAGCGCCCAGGCTGCTGCCACCGTCGACGACTGCGACGTTGCCGGTGACGTGGTCCTGCTCCAGGAACGCCAGATAGGCTTTCGCGACGTCGTCGGGCTGGGCCGCGGACGCCAGCACATCCTCCGGTGCCCCCGCCCAGAGCGGCGTCCGCACGATGCCCGGCGCGACGACGTTGACCCGGATCGGAGCGAGTTCGACGGCCAGCGAGCGGGCGGCGGTGATCACCGCGCCGCTGACCGTCGAGCCCAGGAGGCGCCCCGGTCCGCCGTGGAAGGCGGCAGCCCCGCTGGTCAGCGTCACCGAGCCGGTCGGGCTCAGCGTCGGGAGGGCCAGGCGCACCGCGTCCAGGGCGGAGAAGAGCCGAACGCCGAAGAAGTCGCGGGCCAGCTGCGGGCGGTAGTCGGTCAGCGGCCCGCGGGCCAGCGCGTCGCCCGCGGTGTAGACGAGGTGGTCGAACGGTCCGGCCGCGGCGAAGAACGCCGCCAGCGACGCCGAGGAGGTGACGTCGACCGGCCGGTCGGACGAGCGGCCGCCGACGCTCACCCGAGCGCCGGCCGCCGCCGCGGCCCGGGCCACCGCCTGGCCGATTCCGCTGGTTCCGCCGAGCACGACGACGTGGGACGAGGACGAGAGCGCCATGAGAAGTTCCTCCGTGGAAGGTTCTCCTCAGCCTCGGCCCCCAGGGCTCGGGGCCGCCAAGACCGATCAGGTCCCAACTGATGCCGCATCGGCATCAGCGCAGCTCAGGGACGGAGCCACGCGTTCCAGCTCGCGCAGCACGGCCGAGCGTCGCTGGGGCTCCACGACCAGGCAGATCCGGGTCTCGGGCAGGTCGGCGACGCGGGCCGACGTGACGCCGGGGCGGCGGTAGAAGCGGGCCGCCGATCCGGTCAGCAGCAGCACCCCGCGCCCGGCCGCCACGTGCTCGAACTTCTCCTCCACCGTCGGGGTGGCCGGCTGGCCCTTCGCGTCGTCGAAGCCGGGATAGCCCACCGCGCCGGTCCATTCCGGCACCGCGGCGGCCGGCTGCAGGAGCAGGTCGTCGGCCAGGTCGGCCAGCGTGAGCTCACGCTCACCGGCGCCCGGATGGCTGTCGGGCAGGACGACCACGCGAGCCTCCGAGTACAGCTCGACCACGTCCAGGCCCTCGTCGTCGAACGGCCGGGTGGCGAACGTGGCGTCGACCCGGCCGTCGCGGAGGGCGGTGATCTGGTCGCCCCAGGTGGTGCGCAGCACGTTGACCAGCAGGCCGGGGAAGGCCTGCTCGAGGTGGCGGATGATCGGCGTCAGGATGACGCCGGGGGCGAAGCCCAGCGTGATGCTGCGGCCCTCGCGCTCGGCGACGCGGACCCGCCGCTGCAGGGCGTCGGCCGCGCGCAGCAACTCCCGGGCTTCCTCCCGGAGCAGTTCGCCGGCCGGGGCCAGGCGGGTGCCGGCCCGCGAGCGCTCGAAGAGTTTGACGCCCAGCTCGCGTTCCAGTGCGGCGATGGACCGGCTGAGGGCGGGCTGCGCGAGATGGAGGCTCTCCGCCGCGCGGCCGTAGTTCAGCTCGTCGGCCAGCGAGAGGAAGTACCGCAGGCGACGCAGGTCCAGATCAGCCATGCCGTCGATTCAAGCAGCCGAGCCGGGCCGACACCCCGCCGAGCCGGTCACAGCGCGACGCTGACGAGCACCGAGATCCCGATCACCGCGTCGACGACCCCGCACCACTCGGCGAACGGGCGGGGCACGACCGCGTCGTGATGGTGGTGCCACCAGTCCCACCCGGCATGGGCCAGCCACCCGGTCCCGACCACCCACAGCCCCACGTCCCCCGGAGCCAGCAGCGCGACCGCGATCAGCGTCAGATAGAAGCCGGCCGCGGCCAGTTGCCGGCGGAGAACGCGCGCGGGCCGAAGCGTCCGCCGTAGGAGACCGATCAGCAGATAGCTGACGGCCAGCACCACCAGGCTCCAGGCCGGAAGCGGCCGCGGGTCGACGACGTTGTCGACGGTCGCGAGCAGAGCGAGCGCCGTCGGCCACCGGGTGAGCGGGCCGGTGCGCGGGCCGGCCGAGCCGGTCGGATGGCGGAGCACGACCGCGGCCATCGCCAGGATCCCCAGCACGTGCCCGCCGACCAGCACGATCCCGCTCGACCACAGCCCGGCGTACCAGGGGAGCAGCAGCACCGCGAACGGCGCGTACATCGCCGCGGTCATCTCGCCGATGGCGAGCCGGTCGTGGCTGCGGTGCCACATCCAGACCGCCATCGCGAGGGACATGTCGGTCGCCATCACGAACGAGGCGACGTCGGCCCGATCGGTCGGGATCGGCCACAGCGGGCCGAGCACGAGCATGCCGACGTACATCGCGACCAGCATCTCGGCGAAGTGCCGCAGGAATCGAAGTGTCATGCCGGCAGCCTCGGGCGGTCCGGCCGCGCGGAACCCGTGAACTTTTCCCGGGTCGGGCGTGACCGGCCGCTCCCTACGATCGCCCCATGCGACGACGACTGCGCCAGGCCCGGACGGTCACGCTGGTGGGGCTGGCCGTCAACGCGTCGATGAGCCTGTTCCTGCCTGCGGTCGGCCTGGTGCGGGAGTCGGACGTCCGCTGGGTCGTCCTCGGCGCGGTCGGCATCACCGCGTTCGCGGTGGCGCAGGCGTTCGTGCTGTACGTGCTGATCACCCCGTGGATCACGCCGCCCACCCGCCGTCGGGCGACGGTCGCGTTCGCGGCGGCCGCGCTGATCTCGGTGCCGCTGGTCGGACCGGTCGGTGACGGCTGGCCCACGTGGTCCTGGCTCGCCGCCTGCCTGGTCGGTCTGTTCCCGGTGCTGACGTCGACCACGCCGGCAACCCTGCTGGCCGCCGCAACCGGAGCCGCCGCCGTCGCCCTGACGCCCGACCGGCGCCTGGACGCGCTGGTGATCACGCTCGGTTTCGGTCTCGGAATCGCGGCGGTCAACCGGCTGCAGGTGTGGTTCTGGGACCTGCTGGTCGAGGCCGAACGGGGCCGCGGAGCCCAGGCCCAGCTGGCGGCGGCCGAGGAGCGGCTGCGGTTCGCCCGCGACGTCCACGACCTGCTGGGGCACAACCTGTCGGTGATCGCCCTCAAAGCCGAACTGGTCGAGCGCCTGGCGACGATCGACGCCGAGCGAGCCGGTTCGGAGGCCGCGGAGGTGCGGCGGATCGCCGCATCGACGCTCACCGAATTGCGGGAGGTGGTGCACGGTTACCGCCGGGTCGACCTCCGCGACCAGCTGACCGCGATCCGGGACCTCCTGCGGTCCTCGGGGGTCTCCTGCACGGTGACCGCGCCGGACCGCGAACTGCCCGCGACGGTGACCGACGTGCTCTCGGCCACCCTCCGCGAGGCCACCACCAACGTGCTCCGGCACAGCCGGGCGCACTGGTGCACGATCACGATCCAGGTCGACGAGGACCGGACGCGAATGACGCTGGTCAACGACGGAGTGCTTCCGTCGACGTCGGACGAGCACAGTTCGGGCCTGCGCGGCCTCCGGGACCGCCTCGCCGAGGCCGGCGGCGAACTCCGCACCACCGCGGCCGACGGCCACTACACGCTGGAGGCCGTCGTACCCTCGACGCCGTGATCCGGGTACTGCTGGCCGATGACGAGGAGCTGATCCGCGTCGCGCTGGCCGCGCTCCTGGACCTGGAACCCGACCTGTCCGTCGTGGCCCAGGCCGCCGACGGCCGGACCGCGATCAGCGTGGCGCTGGCCCACCGCCCGGACGTCGCGATCCTCGACCTGCAGATGCCGGAGCTGGACGGAATCGCCACCGCCGCCGAGCTGTCCCGGGTCCTGCCGAACTGCGCCACGGTGATCCTCACCGGACGGGCCCGCCCGGCCCAGCTCCAACGTGCCCTGGCCGCGGGCGCGAAGGGCTTTCTGCCGAAGGGTTCCCCCGGCGGCGCCCTGGCCGACGTCATCCGCCGAGTGCACGAGGGCGGACGATACGTGGATCCCGCCCTGGCCGCGGACGCGCTGAGCCTGCCGGAATGTCCCCTGACCGGCCGGGAACTGGACGTACTGAGATGCGCCGACCCCGACGTGCCGGTGGGGGTGATCGCCCGGAGGCTGGCCCTGTCACCGGGCACCGTGCGCAACCACCTGACCGCGATACTGGCCAAACTAGGCGTCGGAACCCGAGCCGACGCCACGGCCAAGGCCCGGGAACAGGGCTGGATCTGACGGGTCGCGGTGGTAGCGCCCGCCACCGCGAGCCCGACCCCCAGAACTCAAGCCGCCGTCGAAAGATCCTTCACCGGCGTCGAAGGCTTCCCGTCCGTCGCCGCCGCCAACTCCGGCACCAACGTCTCCAGCGCATACAACAACGCATCCGGCCCGCTGTACGACAACGCCCCGGCCAGCGGCGTGTCGAACCCCGTGTACAGCGTCCGATCCTCACTCACGACCTTCAACCGCGCGAACACCGGCCTCTTCAGCATGTCCGCCTTGGTCGCCCCGTTCACGAAAAGCACATCCTTGTCCAACAGGTCGAGCCGCTCTTCGCTGACGTCCCCGCTGTCCGGCTGGGTCTTGAACCCGAGCAGATCGAACAGCGCCCGCCTGGGGTCGTTGGCCCCGATGAGCCAGTGCGAGCCGTTCTCCGGGCCGTAATCTTCCACCAGCGTCTTGCCGGCGAACTCCGGGTGCGCCTCGGTCGCCGCCGCGGCGGCGTCCTTCACCTTCGTGACCAGCGCCTGCGCCTCGGCCGACTTGCCCAGCGCCCGGCCCGTCGTCAGCGTCTGCACGTCCCACGGCGTCTCTTCGTCCTTGTAGTCCTTGGACTGGATCACGGTGGGGGCGATCGCCGACAGCTTGTCGTAGACCTCTTTGCTGATCGTCTCGTAGATCGCCAGGATCAGGTCCGGCTTCTGCTTGATGATCGCCTCGTAGTTGATCTCCGCGGAGAACGTGGGCAGCTTCTTGCCGCCGAGCTTGTCGGCGACCCACGGGTACGTCGGGTACTCGGTGAACCACTCGCGGGTGCTCACCGGCACGACGCCCAGCGCGAGCGCGAAGTCCTGGTCGTTCCAGCCGACGGTCAGCACCCGGGTCGGCTGCTTCTCGATCGTCGTCGACCCGAACTTGTGCTCGATCGTCACCGGAAACGCCGACGACGCCGACGAGGACGCGGACGACGACGAAGCAGCACCGTCGTCATCGGAACCGCACGCGGCCAATCCGGACGCCAGCAGCAGACCGGCGGCGAGACCGGCAGCAGCGCGTAACCAGCGTGACGTCATCAACACTCCTTGTCCCGAAGCTCCCGAGGAAGTCTTCCGGACCCTAGCAGAATTTAGGCTAGGCTAACCTAGTCTCCGATCGCTTCCGGGAGTCCCATGAGCTGCTCGGTCACCGTCTGTCGCGACTGCTGCTGCGGCAGCCCGGCGAAGCACCCCGACGTCGACCACGACGCCCACCTCACCGCCCTGCGCGCCGCGACCCGGGTCCGCGTCAGCGAATGCATCGACCTGTGCGCGCGGTCCAACGTCGTCGTCGTCCATCCGAGCCCTCCGGCGCGCCGGAACGGCGCCCGGGTCGTCTACCTGGGCGAGATCCTCGATTCCGAACGCGTCGACGCGGTCGTCGGCTGGCTCGACGCCGGCGGACCGGGAGTCGCGGCCGTACCGGACATCCTGGCGCCCCTCGTCTTTTCCAAAGTGTCCTGCGGCTGCTGACGAGTGGGCCGGACACCGTACGAGGTGCCGTGCCACACTTCCGCCGTGACCGATTTGCGGATCCGGGTGTTCGGCCGGGTCGACGTCGTCGTTGACGGCCGGCCCCTGCAGATCGCGCGCCAGGAGGCCACGGTCCTCGCCGTCCTGGTGGCCGCTCCGGGCCCGGTGCGCCGTGATCAGCTCGTCGACGCGGTCTGGGCCGACGGCGACGCGCCCCGCGGCGACGGTCTGTCGCCGGTGGTCGCCCGGCTCCGCAAGCGGCTGTCGGCCGGTGACCTCGACATCGCGTTCAACCGCGACCGGCGCACCTACCAGCTCACCGGCCACCTCGGCGAGGGCCCGTCCGCCGCCGTCGACGCGGTCCGGTTCGGACACTTCGTGACCGAGGGTGACCACTGCGCGGCCGCGGGCCGCGACGCCGACGCCCTCGACGCCTACCGGGCCGCCGCCGCGGAGTGGACCGACGCGCCGTTCGCGCTCTGGGGCGACGACGTCCCCGAGCCGTGCCTGCGGCTGGTCGCGGCCCTGGAGCGCCAGCGCGCCGACCTCGTCACGCACCTCGCCGAGGTCGGCCTCCGGCTCGGCCGCTACGACGTCCTCGTAGAAGCACCCCGCCCGGCGGTGGCCGACGCCATGACGGACGGCGTCTGGCTGGCCCGCTTCCTCACCACGCTCCAGGAGTCCGGCGCCGCCGCCGAGGCCCTCATCGACGCCCGCCGCGCCACCCACGGCTACGACGACGTCGCCACCCGGGCGTTCGATCTGCTTTCGCTGCACGAGTTCGGGTTCGACGTCCACCGGCCGTTACGGGTCGCCCCCCGCCCGCGCGACCCGGGCACGCCCGCCCGTCTGGTCGGACGCGACGCCGAGACGGCCGCGCTGGCCGCGGTGCTCGAACCGATCGCCGATAAGCGTCCGGTGGCGCTCACGATCGTCGGCGTGGGTGGCGTCGGCAAGACCAGGCTGGTGGAGGAGCTCGGCCGGCTGGCCGACCGGCAGGGCACCGCGGTCGTGACCGCGACCTGCTACGCATCCGGAGACCTGCAGCCCTGGCGGATCGTGGCCGGCGCGTTGTGGGCCCGGATCCGACGGGATCCGTCGACCGGCCCGAGCCCTCTCGACCGCGGGACGCTCGTCGACTTCCTGTCCGCGGTGGCCGGCCAGGGCGGGTCCGAACGCTCGCCCCGGCAACTGACCTCGGTGCTGTGCTCGCTGCTCTGGCGCACCGCCCGGCCCGGCGGGCTGATCGTCGTGTTCGACAACGCCGACCTGCTCAGCGCCCGCGCGCTCGAACTCCTCGACGACGTGCGGGCCGCGGTCGGAGACGTCGGCGTCGGCTTCGTCCTGTCCGGACGGGACGAGGGGGCCTGGCCGGAGTGGCCGCGCGACGATCGTCGTGGGTCGCTGATCGCGCTCCGGCCGGCGGTGCTCGGCGCCGACGGCGTCCGGGAGTGGCTGACCGAGACCCTGGCCCGGGAGCCGACGGAGGACGACATCCTGGCCGCCTACCGGGCGACCGGCGGCCTACCGGTGCGCCTCGGCGAACTCGACGCGCCGGCCGAGCCGGCGCCCGAGGAGCGGCGCACCGCGCCGTCACCGTGGCTGGCCGCGGCCGCCATCACGTGCATCGACGAGGGGATCGACGCCGGGCTGGTCGCCGAGATGCTCGGGCTGAGCCCGGACGAGGCCGACCGGGAGCAGGCCGCCGCGGTCGCGAGCCGCGCGATCGAGGGGCACGGCCGGGTCCGGTTCCGGCACGCGCTCTGGCGCGAGGAGGTGCTGGCCGGCCTCGAGCAGGATCCGGCGCTGGCTCGCCGCCTGCACCGGCGCGCGTTCGAGGTCCTGGACGCTCGGATCAAGTCCGCTCGCGTCCTCGACCAGGCCCTCTCCGTCCGGCTGGCCAACCACGCCCGCGCCGCCGCCGTCGAACTGACCGAGGAGCAGGTGGCGATCGCCTGTCTGGCCGCGGCCCAGGCCGAGCAGCACACGTTCGCGCCGAAGGCGGCGATGGCCTGGGCCGAGGAGGGCCTGCGCCGGAACTGTTCGCCACCGACGCGCTTCGCGCTGCTCGTCGCGCTCGGTGACGCCCGCAACGACACCGGTTTCATGGACGAGGCCGGCCGCGACTACCTCGCCGCCTACGAGGTCGCCGCCGGGCGGCCGCGGCTGCAGGCCGTGGCCGCGGTCAAGCTGGCCCGCCGTTGGTCCGACCCGGGCAAGGTCGACGTCCAGCTGACGACCATTCTCCGGACGTGTCTGGCAGACCTGGCGCGCGAGCCCGACAGCGACGCCCTGGCCGCCCAGTTACGCGCCCATCTCGCCCACAAGACCGCGATGTCGATCGACGTCGCCACGCCGGACGGGCAGTCCGGAGCGGCGCTGGCCGAGGTGGCGCTGGCCTCGTTGCAACCGTCCTGGGACCCGGTCGTCCAGTGCGAGATCCTCACCGAGTGCCGGTGGGGCCTCTACGACACGCAGCCGCCGTCCGAGCTGGTCATGCTGGCCGGCCGGCTCTACGAGACCAGCCTCCGCGCGCAGTCGCCGTACTTCCGCAGCGAGGGCCTGGTGGCGCTGGCGATCGACCGGCTGCGCCTCGGGCGGCTCGGCGACACGCTCGCCGCCGTCGACGAGTTCCGCCAGCACGTCCAGCTCAACCGCAGCCCGCTCAACGTCTGGCAGTTGAGCGTCCTGCAGACGCTCCTCGACCTCTGGCGCGGCAAGTTCGACGCCGCCGAGGCGCGCATCCTCGGCGAACAGGCCCGCACCGTGCAGGAGCTGGAGAGCACCCAGACGCTCCCGGTGAGCACGCTGAGACAGACCTGGATGGGCCAGTTCTTCTGGCTCCGGCACGAGCAGGGCCGGATGGAGGAGCTGTTCGACCTCGGTCTCTCCGACCAGATCGAGGAACACGGCTTCTTCGGAATCTGGCAGGCCGCGCTCATCCTCGCGCACGCCCGGACCAGCCGGTACGAGGACGCGGCCGACCTGCTCGCCGCGTTCGTCGACGAGACCGCCGGGCTGGCCACCCTGCCGCCACAGGGGTGGGCCACCCCGGCTCTCGGCCTCCTCGCCGACGCGTGCGCGCTGCTCCTGGAGAGCCCGGTCGCCGGTCCCGAACTCACGGCTCTCGGAACTCGCCTAGCGGCGCTGCTGCGCCCGCACTTGGACGAGGTGCTCCTCGCCGGGTGGCCGACCGCGCTGATCGGGCCCGCGGCACGTTTCGCCGGGACTCTCTCGCTCGCCGCCGGTAATCCGGACGAGGCACTGGGCCAGCTGGGCATCGCGTCCCGGCTGGTGTCGGCAGCGGCGCCGACGCTCGCCCGCGTCCGCCTCGACCAGGCGCGGGCGCATCTGCTCCGCGACGGTCCGGGCGATCGCGGCGAAGCCGCGGCCCTGCTGCGCAAGGTCCTGGTGACGGCCGACCGCCTGGGCATGGCGGAGGTCTCCGCACGGGCCCAGGTGCTGACGCACCAGGTCTCCTAGGGCTCTCCTGACGATCTCCCTTCGGACGTGGAGCCGGCCGCGGGATGCGGGTCGGATCGGGTCGGGTCGGTCGCCGCAGGCGGCCGTTGGGTGGGTCGTTTTGACGCGGGAGCGGGCCGGCCGCGCCGGGGCTCGCCGCGCCCCCTCCTCCGCAGCGAGTCCCGGCGCGGAGGACGGAGGACTTGCGGGTCCCCGCCCGGTGACGATCAGTGTGGTGGTTGAGCCTTGCACGACCCTTGCAAGCGAGAGGCTCAGCAGGCTCAGACCTGGAAGCCGCGGAGGGTTCGGGGGATGCCTGCGGGATGCTCTGGTTGAGGTGAGCGAGTGGTGAGCTGGGCGCGGCAGAGGAATGGGGCGGGTGGGCCGAAGACGACAACGGTCATCGGTCCTGCCCCCTCACCGTCCGCGCGGGAACGTACGCACATGCCGAAGGTCGGATGTTCTGCCCAGAGCAATGATGGACACGAGGGCGCATATCGTGCGGACAAGAGCGCTGGCCGGTCTCCCTGCCCCAGCTACCCGACTAATCAGCCCGGTATCCTTCCTCGCTGAAAAGCTGCCGCTCGTCTGCGCGGGAGGACGTTCCGCCTCCCGGTCCCGCAGGTCAAGTCCTTCGGCTGCTAACAGACGAGACTGAAGCGATAGTCTGCGGCTAAGTTCAGCAAAGCGACATTGGAGCAAGATGCCTGACTTCACAGCATGGGGCCCGGCCGACTGGTCGGCTGTTGCCTCATTTCTTACTGTTATCGTCGCACTTGCCGCCAGTTCGATCGCTCTCCGTCAAGTCCGCGAGGCTCGCCGACTGCGCGAGGAACAGGCTCAACCCTACGTCGTCGCTTTCATGGAGCCAAGTGAGGCATCGCCGCAAATTATTGACCTGGTAGTGAGGAATTTTGGGACGACGGCGGCGACTAGCGTCACGCTACAAAGCGATCCCGTTTTGCAGCGAACGTCAGAGGGTTCAATCGAGGATGTTTGGCTCTTTGATGAGCTGCCAACGTTGGTGCCCGGCCAGGAGTGGCGAACGATGTGGGACTTCGGTCCTGAGCGATCTTCGGCTGACCTCCCGGAGCGGCATCGAGTTACGATGGCTTATCGCGACTCGCGGAACCGTAAGATGAAGCCAACCGAATCGATCCTCGATTGGGGCGCCTTTAAGGGAAGAATGTGGGTGAACATTTACGGCGTCCACCACGCCGCTAAGGCTCTGCGAGATATCGACAAGAAGCTGGGAAAATGGCAGGAGGGTGTGCGTGGAGGTGTCGCCGTTTACGTCCGCGACGGCGACAAGCGGGACGAAGCGCTGCAACGACGGCTCGACGAGCGAGCCCATGCATCCCAGACTGATTCGGATGCGTCGGATGTGTCAGCCGAATGACCCCTTCGTGGACGCTCAAGATCTCGGGCGCAATCAATGCTTGATCTTATAAATGATTGGAGCGCACTTCCGCTTCAGCTCATCGGGCTGGGGATCGCGATATGGCAAATCCGAAAGGCATTTGCCGAGGCGTCAGCAGCAAGAGCCGCGGCGGAGCGGGCGGAACAGGCTGCGAAGAACACGCAAGTCTCCTTGATGAGAAATCATCTATTGATCCTCATTCCGCAGCTTCAGCGTGCGGAGTCGGATATTGAGTGGGCTATAGGGCGGGCAGATCCGGACAGCATCATTCATCACTTGGGGGTATGGAGGTGGCAAGCAAGTCAGTTGAAGGGAATGGCGGGCGCCGCAATCCGGCGAGACCCTGGACTCGAAACGAGCATCGATGATTCGCTGGATGCGGCGGCGCTTGCCAAAGTAGCGCTCCAGAATCATTCAGGAGACGTGGCAAAGAAGACGCGAGGCGTACAACTTTCTATTGCTGCCGTAACAAAGCGGATTGGCGAGCTTGCGGCGCAAATCTCCGCCGACGGGCGTGGTCACACGCCGGATGCCGCCGCGCTCGAGGCGCTAGCGGAAGTCCGTCGCGGATTTCGGGACGATGATCGAAGCATATAGCCATTTGTCTGAGCCGAAACGGACGACGGCGCCAATCCGAACTATTCGGAGACAATCCTGAGGGCGCGTTACTCTGCTGCGGTGATCGCGGTCAACCGGAGTATTTGCGGACAACTCTGCGAGTGCTACGCCGGCCAGCTGGGGGGACTAATCCTTGGTCCGAGCCTCCGCGCGGTGCACAATCCTTAGCAGAAGGTCCGCAAGCTGAATAATTTCGGCCGCCTCCACGGCATCATTGAACTGCACCGGGCGGTGACTCGCAGGGTTCTTGTAGGCGCCCATCGCGCCCGCAAACAAGTCGGCCGTCGCCTGCTGCTCTCCACCTTCGGCTTTCGGATCCCTCAACACGCCATCCTTAGGGCTGAAGGCCTTTCGCATCAATGCGACCCCGAGCGATTCATTCGGCAGGCCCGAAACGCGGCGAACCTCAACCTCGACGGCCTTCATCGCAGCGAACGCCGCCGTCTCATAGTCCCCAAGCGCGAAATTGGTCCGAGCAGAGGTAAGCAAGGGATCGATGTCGCCCGCCAGCCTGTCGGCCGCCCAGATCTTCGCGACAAGGTGCGGATCGCTCACGAGTTCGCGTCCCAGCTCGCTGACGCGTTGCGCCCGTCGCCAGCACCTTCAGGCCCGTCGAAGTTGACCAGGCCCGCCGTCGGGAAGGCCGTTCTCGCCTGAGGCCTCAGCCGGTATGTGATCAGCGGAAACCGATCCGCCACAGTCGGCATTGAAGTGGCGTGTTGTAGAGGCTGCGGATACGGATCCCGGCGGCCTGGCAGGCCGTCCGGCCCGGCTTGATGACGACCCGCGCTACCTCGACGGGGCAGCTTTGGTAGCCCCACCTGTGTTCTCGAGACCACCTGGTCCGGCGCCGCCTTCACGAAGTAGCGCTTGCAGTTCATCCCGGGATTTCGGTGGAACGCAGCCAACGAGGCCCTCGTCGCTGGTCGCGAGGACAGGGGCGGAGCCGGTCGAGTGCGTGACGGAGATCCGGCCACCGCGCTGCGTCACCCACGGCGCGGGATGCCCGACGCCGAATTTGGGCCGGACGTTCTCGGTGCAGTCCCGGACCGCCTCGGCCGCCCAGTCCATCACCGACAGTACCTCGCGGCGACGTGGCGGCTGACTACTTTCCGCTTTCCTGTACCGGACCAGGATCTCTCGCGCAGTTTCCCCGGGAGCTGCTCGCCGCCACCTCGGCGAACGCGCGGAACAAGATCTGCATCGCCTGCACCCGGAAGACGCCCGGCTCGTAGTCCGGCACACCCTGCCTGAGCTCGACGGACACGACCTCACCCACTTGGACGCCTACCACGCTGCGATCCGGCTGATCGCCGACGGACGGCCATCGCCCTCACCCCTCGGACTCTATGGCTGCATCAATCGGACTTCCATACCATCAGATCCGTCTCAGTGAGGGACGGTTCGGCCGCGGAAAAGCGACCCTCGGAATGACCTAGTAACGAGGCGCCCTGACCGGCCGCAACGCCTTGCACACCCCACCTGAAGGTTCCATGAAAATTGGCGCAAGATTGCCACTAGAGGGCAGGGCTGTAAACGTGTCATTCTACTGATCACGCGCCGGCTAGTTGGAGCCCAGGCAAATGGAACCCGAGAAGCAAACACCTCTGCACGAAAGGAAACTCCAGTGACCGCTGGACTCGCATTCGAATACATCGATTCAGCCGTGGCGGGGGGATCTTGTATCGTCTCGGCCGAGAGCGCGACGGTTGTTGCATTAGTCAAGGAAGCGGTAAAAGCAGGGCATTCAGCAACATTCTATGTGTCCCATCTTCAGTATAGTGCAATTCGGGCATGGTACTGGACGCCAGAACGGCGCGTAGAGTCTGGGCTGGAGGAGGTTGGTGCTGATGAAAAGATGCGTATCGAGGCGCGCTTCGGAATTCGCATTGACGGCTTCTGCAACTCCAATCGGATCAACTGTAGCAACTGCGGACACATGTACGGCGCGTTCGAGTTCATCCAGCAAGGCATTCGAGAACACGGGCCTAAAATGATTGAGTCCGTTTTTCGCTCCGCCGATTCGGCTGTCGTCAAGGTCAACCCCAGATCGGCCGCACTTTGCCCTGAGTGCGGTCATGACGTATCGTCGAATCATGAGGGTGCGGCTCCAACTCCGAACGTCATAGGCGGTCGCGGCCCAGGGAAACACTATTATGAATTTTTCAACTACGGGTGTTGCATCCTCAGTTTCTGAACAAACGGGCCAGCTGTCCCGTTGTTCATTGACCCGCGGTCCAGTGGCTAGCGCGCCCGTCCGCGGTCTGCCCCGAATGTGCAAAACCATCTACTCTCTTGACTGCTTCCCGTCAGCTCCGAAAGCCCTTTAGGGTACGACGCGTACTGCTGTGCATGGCGCAGAATGATTTTCGAGACACGGCTCGGTCTAACCGCTGCAAGGCGTCGCTCCGAGTCTGAGAGATGGCCGACCCGGCTTGGCTCGTCATGAAGCGGAAGGCCTCTGGCCGTGGCCATACAGGTATCACCTCTCAACGGCTTCCTTGGCCATGCGCGACGGTATCGTGATCGTCACGATTCGCCAGCACGCGGCCGCTGGATAAGCCATCCGAACACCATCGAGCGGCGCCGGACATAGATACTCTTAGCCGAAACGCTCTTCAAAGACACCAAACCCTCGAACCGGTCGTCACTTCTGCCAAGTTGACGGTGATTGTGGAGGGTGATTGCTGATCCGTTGATGCCATCTAGTCGAGCACACTCGCAGCGACACACTCACTTGCCGCGTTGGGTAGTCCGGCTTCTTAGGTCTGACGCGTGACGTGGAGGTGGCTGGACCGCGCAGCCGAACCTCTCACCGGACTTGCTCCTGCCGCGATGCGAGAGCCGACGCTTCCCGCTCGGCTTGACGCGACAAGGTGAGCCGTGGCCGAGACCCCGCTCAACCACGACGGCAGCGCTCAATGGCACCTGCACGACACGTGCATGCCGCCGATCCTCATTCGCGTCATCCAGCCGAAGACATGCCTGCCGGGCTTCGAGCCAGCGTGGATCCGCTGTACCGACAAGAAGCTCGGGTGAGCACTGACATCGAGCGGGGCCTCGAGCTCACTTGGACGACCGACGAGGACCTTGCTTACGGGCGGGGCCCCGTCGTCTGGACTGAGGCAGCCGGCGAAAGCGGCGATCGACGTTCCTACCGCAAGGGAGAAGCGATGCCGGGCGTCCCCGCGATCCCGCCCTCAGCGGTGTCGGGCCAGAACGTCCTCACATCCGAGGCCAGCGACCGATACCACACCGACGCGACGTGCAGCGGCTGGCGAGCAGGACGCCACGGGCAAGGTGGCTACGGCGTGGCCGACGAACTCTGGGTTCCGATCGAGACCGCGGAAGTGGGGGCGCATGCCCTGCGCAGTCTGCGATCCGGATGCCAACGTGGAAAGGCGGGCGCCCGACCGCCCGCCCCCTCGCCTAGCTTCGCTGTAGGTACTGGCAGCCCGCGAGGGACAAGCCGAGCGCGTCGCCGAACACAGCCGCACCCACACCGATCGCCGCTGCCGGAGCCATCCCGCCCGCCGCCGCCACGATCCCTGCGGCTTCACCGACGGCGACGGACACCGCCACCATGAAAAGCATGACTGCCCAGCGCGGGAACTCTTTCACGTGCGGTTCAGCCGGATCCCTCATGCCCAGCTCTGCCGCTGGCGGCTTGTTGCTCGTTACGCTATTCATGCGGGGCCTTCCTCGGTCGACCAACCTACGGACTGGTTCTGCGCCGGCCCTCGTCGTCTGACCACGACGGGGGCCACTCTTCGAGTCCTCGCTTACGGGCGCCCCTTCAATTCTGAAGAGTGACCGGCGGGAAATCACTGCCGGAAGCCCAAAAGAACGTGAGTGAACCGGGTTGGCCCAACCAAGACAGTCGCCACGATAATCACTCGGGTCCTGTCGCCTCGTCCGGGTCTATCCACCCGCGCTTATCGATCAGAATCTCGAGAAATACCCCCTGCCAGCAGTGATGATGCGATGAACAGCGCAGGCCTGGTGAGAACGCGTGCGGCTTGCGATAAAACTGGCGTCGATCGATACGAATCGACTGGTCCCTCGGAGGGGCGGATGCCGGGCCGGCGCCTTGAACTTAGCCGCACCGGAGGGGCGTGCCTTCGAAGCGATCAGTGATGACGGTCTGAGCCCGCCTCGTCGCAATGGGGGGTAATCCGAGTAGGTGAGACGCACCGGCTCTTCGCCTGGGCGCCTGCACGCAGCGTGTAACGGACTGGCTTCTGCTCAACTGCTCGGGTCAACCGACGCCGACGCGCTGTCGATTCCGATGGAGGGCGTGTCAGCTGTCAGCAAGACCGGCCCGTCAAGCACACGGAGTCGAAGGCCGTGCTCGTCGCAAGCAGCCTCCAGTTGTTCGCGTAGTGCATCATCGACTGGCTCGAGAGTTGCCGCGATGTGAACTGTCGCGCCGAACTTGGCACTGCTCCCGACGTCGGACGCGACGTCGGTGAAGCCTGGCGCGCGACGTTTTGCCTCGCCGGCAAGTACGTCTTGCTTGTGCCAGCCTAGGAGGTCTACCTCGAAGGGCGGCCCGTCGATCGGTTCCGCGCCGCCTACGACGTAGGCGCCTTCGGCTTCGAGGACGGCCGCGGCAGCGAGAACTGGCAGCCCACCGTTCGCGCTGATGATGCGCATGGCGGGCGATAGCCGATAGTGCAGGGCAGGCTCGCCGCGGTCGGCGAGTTTATAGGCGGCGGGGGCCCGGCAGGCCCGACAGACCGGCTGGGGCGGGGCGTCGTCCAGATGACGCAGTTCTTGTGTGTCGCAGACGCTGCAGTCTGCACGCAGCCCGCGGACTACGTGGCCACGGGCGACCAGTTCATTGAGCGCTCGCGCCACCTGCCCGAGAGGTGCGCTCGGGGCTGGCTGCTGCAGGGATGTTGCGACGTCGTCCAGTGTCCGAACACGGTCTCGGAAGGCGGCCACAGCGGCGCGGAGATAATCGCGATCGTCCGGGGAGACATGTTCGAGCGCGCGCCTGAGGCCTCGAGAGTCCGCCGGGGTCAGCGCCTCGATGACGGCAATTGCGGCTGGTTCTCGGTAAAAGTCCAGGCGGCCCGCCTCATGGGCTAGCACTGCGCGGAGTTGCCGAGCTTTGTCGGATTGCCGGAAGTTCAACGATGTTGCCGCACGCAGGATGGCATCTGGGTCTGGCAGGTGGAGCGGAAGTTGGTAACGCGGGTACAGGCGTGTGGGTACCCGCAGCTCCGGTCCTGCCCACCGAGATCCCGAGAGGAAGAGTTCGGCCACGGCCGGTCGTTGAGGCACCTCGATTAGATTTCCACTGAGTCCGAGTTCGACTGGAGCACCGAAAGAAGTCGAACGATAGGGCACAGGGTTGGGCCAGTCGACGATCGTCGTCGGGCGGTAAATTGCGGTCGTGATATGCGCCGCGCCTGCCCCGTATCGTCTGGCGCCCTGCCAGTGGTTACGAAATTCTGTGTTGACGACTGCGGTCGGCTCTATGGTGCTCTTTCTGACCGGAAAGTCGGTCCATTTAGAGCCCGCATGCTCGAGGATCTCAAATCTATGCAGTATTTCTTGGAGCTCGTCCGTGGGAACAGACAAGCTGCAGATAAAGAGTGTGGGGCTGGATCGCGCGACGGCCCGAACCTTCGATTGGATGTCGGCGGCTGCCGCGTCTGCGAGCTGGCGCGTGATGAGAAGGTCGGTTCCACCTTCGCTTGGGCGCAGCGCGCGTGTATTCCAGAACCATTGCAAGTCCTCGAAAGTAGGAACTTCCGGTGCCACGTATACGAATACCGCTGCATCGAGGAATGCTCCTGAAGCGTAGGACGTGGACAGTCTATGCAGCGTGGAATCGATGACCCCGCAACGGTTGAGCTGTGCGCTCACCAGCGTGCTGTCATCGACGGGGACTACTTCTCCTCCGTGAGAACGCCATTCTTCCAATTCATCACGGCATGCCAGACGGCCGACCGCCGCCAACCCAAAGGCATCATCATCCGCAGCCTCGACCAGCTGCATCTGCTGAAGGTCCGCGTCCGTATGGACGCCAAATGCTGACGGGCTCCACTGCCGACCATCATCTAGGGGGCGTGCCGCTGCGACGTCAACTTCGAACGCTCCTAGTGCCACCTTCGTTCCAGAACGTACTCGACCACTGAAATCGATCAGCCCGGCCACCCCGGCCACGTCGATCAACTGAAGTGCGCCACCGGCGGCGGTGGGCTGACCGTCCAAGTCGATCGCGACTATAGGAAAGCGCCGTCCACCCCACATACTGCTGGCCGCTCGAAACGCGAGGGTTAACTGCTCCAGATCGGCTTCTGCGACCCCAAGGGCCAGCGGTCGTGGTCCTAGCTGCAGCCCGATCGTGTCCTGGCGGACAAATCCATCCACTGAACCCTTCAGCCCCTCAAGATCAGTCCGAGGAGTTACCCCGCGGCGTCGCCGGTCAGTCAATCACCTCGCGCAGGAGAGTAGGTGTCCGGAACGAGGCTGCATCAGCTACGGCAGCCGTGCTGGGTCAGTTGTATTGAGTCTGCCATCGGCACGCACTCTATTGCCGCGTAGTTTGCTCGGGAGGTGCGCTCGGTCCATGACTCGGCGCACCTCCTCTGGTATGGCTCCCGGCTCGATCCCACCCCTGACGCTACGGAGCAGGCGCCCGGGCCTAGGAAGCGCTCGTCGCGAGGGTCGCGACGGACCATTGCCGACTGGCTAAGGCGCGCTCGGAGACTTCGTGTGCCTTGTCAAGGATGCCCGGGCGACTGGACCGGATCAGCGCCTCCACTACGCCGACCGTAGTGTCGTCGCCGGTGTCGACCGTGGCAGAGTGCCCGACCGTGACCAGATCGCGGCGCGTTAGCCGGCGTAGCTCGTCTCGGAACTCGTCCGACCCGCCCTGACAGCAGCTAAGCACGACGACCGAAGCGTCACAGGAGCGGGCGTCGAGGTCCGCCAGTTTGTAGCCCGCGTCCTCCTCGAGCAGGCATAGGCGGACCTCTCCGGCCCCGTCCACGTACCCGTGGAAGTCGAGCAGCAGCAGATCCACGTCGTGCACGTCGGCGAGTGCGGCCTCTATCTCAGCATGAGTCCGCGCCTCGAACTGAGCCAGCGCGAAGACCAGGCCATCCGCCGCGGCTCGATCGAACACCTTTTTGAGCGCTGCGTAGTAGACGCTCCAACGGATTCGCTCCAGACCGGTGTAGACATGCCGGATACGCCAGCGCGATTGCGACCCGTTGCTCTGGCTGAACCCCTCAGCCGACACTCCACTCATCATTGCCCCCAGATCCGGTAAGGACTCGACGCGTACCACGGTTTTATCGGCACCGCGTTTCGCCGGGGCGATCCGCTGCCGTCCGAAAGAACGCCTGAGGCAACCCGGGCCGCGTTCGGCGCAGACGGCCGCGCCGGCAACGCCGCTCGCCGCCGGGTCGTGGTTGCTCGGATGTACTGCAGCGGCGTGGTTCGCGGTGGGGTGATGGCCGTGGATCGGGCTGTTTCGGGGCGCAAGCCTGGCTTCGTAGCCGATGTCGTCAGGTAGGGCGAGTCGTGGTTACCCGTATCGCCCGCGATTACAGACCAGTCCCGGAGCGCCGCGCGCGTAGTGCGTCCTGCCCGCGGGCGGTTGTGTTTCACCGGCCACCCCTCTTACGGAGGGCAAGGTGGCCCCCGCCCCTGCTGACCGGACGGGTTGGACTCGGCGGCGTCAGCAGCGACTTGGACCTGCTCGGAGATCGCGGGACACACGCCGAAGTGCTGATCGACCCTCGGCGCAACGGCACCGCCGTCGAACCCCTATGACACCCGCGCAACTGCGTCCGAGAGCCTCGACGGGCGTCGCCGTCACCGGTGGTCGCTTCGATCAACTGCGCCCTCGATGAGGCGGCGTCCGAGTTCGCGAACCACGTCGTGTAGTTCCGGGGGCTGCTCGATGACAAAGGGCCGGTCTAGCGCGGCCAGGGTGCCGGCGACCCATTCGAGGTGTTCGGCACGCAGAAACACCCGCAGCCAGCCGTCACCTCTCGTAGCGTCGGCAGCCGGCGTCACCGAGGCCAGCGTGTCCGGTATGCGGGTCTGCACATATGCCATGTCTGCATTGATGAGCACCGACACGTCGTGCCGCCACGGTGCCGCGGTCAGCGGTCCGACGACCTGCGCGACCGGATCTACGTCGGCTGGCGCGGCGAAAGTGACCGACCGCACCTGCAGACCGGCCATGCGGTCCAGGCGAAAGGTTCGCAGCCCCTGCCGGTCGACGTCGAATCCGGTGAGGTAGAGCAGACCGCGGTGCGCCACCACCCCGTGCGATTGCACCTGCCGCTGCGCCCAGCGTCCCTGACGAGGCTGATAATCGAACGCGACGAGCCGCCGGTCTCGCGCTGCCTCGGCCAGATCAAGCAGCGTCCGTCCATCCCGGTTGCCGGACTGGTTCGCAGTGGCATGGTCCCGGCCGCTGACGCTCCGTACGCCGGTGAAGTCCACCGTCTGCAGTACCGCGTCGATGCGCCGAGCGAGCGAGTCAGGTAGCACCCGGCGCACCTTGGCCATCGCGTTGTCCACTGCGAGCGATGACGCCGGGCCGGCTTCGGAATGGCGGTCGAACAGCAGCGCCCACACCACGGCGAGGGCCTCCTCGTCGGTCAGCATCAGTGGCGGCATGCGGTAGTGGCGGGCGAGACGGTAACCGCCGTACCGACCCCGAACCGCGTCCACCGGAATGTCCAGCTCGCGCAGATGCTCGACATACCGACGCACGGTGCGTTTATCGACCTCGAGGCGCTCGGCGAGGTCAGCGACCGTGTGGGTGCCGCCGGCCTGCAGCAACTCAAGCAGGGCCAGGACTCGTGCAGTCGGTCTCGCCATGTCACCAATGTTGCCCACGATACCGGGCGGAAACTGACCCCTATCGGATTTACCGTCGCTGCATGACTTCACCAACTACCGTTCAGCTCGCCTCGGTACGCGTCATCACCGAGGACCTTCCCCGCCTCGTCCGGTTCTACGAGGTCCTCACCGGCGCCACACCGCAGTACCTGACCGACGACTTCGTCGAACTAGTGACGCCTTCGGCGACCTTCGCGGTCAGCGGTCCTGACCGCGTTGCTTTCATCACCGCGAATACCCCCCGCGGAGGCGCCAACAACAGCGCGATCGTCGAATTCCTCGTCGAGGATGCCGAAGCCGAATATCAAAAGCTGGTAACCCAGTTCGGGAACGACCTCGACGTGGTTCAACCTCCCACCATGATGCCGTGGGGCAATCTGTCGGTCCTGATCCGCGACCCCGACGGGGCGCTGATCAACCTTTACACGCCGGTGACACCGCAGGGACAGCAGCTGCAGCGCAACCGCACACCCAGGATGCTGCCCTCCGAGGCGTAATTCCAGCCGCACGCGGGACTGTCTCGCTGAGGGTCTTTCGGGTGACGTTGGCGAGCTTTCGCGAACGAAATTGGCCGCCGCGGTCGCTGTGCAGCACACAACCGGCGACGTTCCCGCCCCGTCGGGCAACGGCGTACTCGACGGCGCGGACGGCGATCGCTGATTCCATGCGGTCGCCAGTGGAATAGCCGACGATCCGGTTGGACCAGACGTCTTTGACCGCGCAGACGTTGAGCTTTCCTTCACTCGCCCGACGCTCGGTCGAGTCCGTGAGCCAGAGTCGATTCGGCCCGTCGGCCCGGAACTGCCGCTGGGTGTCGGCGCGGTCCCGGAGGAAGCCTCCCGGCAATTGAAAGGACATCGGTCTCTCGCCGGACGACGTGGCCTACGGCAACGGCGGTCACGGGCCGCCCCGACTCGCGGGGCGGCCCATCACGCCGGTCGGCGCTGGGGGAGCTCGATCAAGTCGAGCAGGTCGGCCACGCGGGTGTCGTGCGCGTCGGCCGGCCAGGCCAGGAGGACCTCCGTCGCGGGTAGCCCGGTCACCGGGACTGCCACGACGTGGTGCCCCAAGCGGTCAACGGCGCTGTCGCCGATCACCGCGATCAGTTGCCCGGTGGCGACGAGGTCGACCAAGGCGTCCAGCCCGACGGGTGGGAGTTCGGCCCGGTAGGCGCGGTCGCGAAGCAGATCGGCTGGCGTCACCGCGGTGCGACCCGCCAACGGGTGGTCGGACGGGACGAGTGCTACTGGGCGTTCGGTTGTGACGGTTTGCGCGTCCAGACCGCTCAGGTCGTCGCTGGAACAGATCAGTGCGACGTCGGCGCGGCCGTCGCGGACGGCACTCGTCTGCTCGCGGGTGAAGACGAGTTCGACGGAGCCGCCGCCGAAGGTCGTGACGTAGCCGCGCACCAAATCGCGCAGCAGACCCGCGCCCGTCCCGGGTGGTGTCGCGATGCGCAGCACGGGCTGACCGGCCTGGCGGGTGCGGAGGATCGCGCGGTCGAGGGAGCGCAGCACGGCCCGCGCCTCGACCTCCAGGATCTGGCCGGCCGCGGTCAGCTCGACCCGGCGGCTCGTCCGTTTGAACAAGGGCCGTCCGAGGCGGCGTTCCAGCTGCGCGATCGCCCGCGACAGCGGGGGAGGAGCGATGCCGAGCCGTTCGGCGGCTTGGCCGAAGTGCAGTGTGTCGGCCACGGCCAGGAAGTACTCCAGCTCCCGGACCTCCAGGCGTTTCATGACCTCCACGGTAATGAATGATGATTTTCTCGTCATCGCAGGGAGCTGCCCTCGGTTGTCATTCTTGTCCCACCAGAGAAAGGGACACTGTGGCAAAGATTGGGATCATCGGCACCGGAAGCATCGGGGCCAGTCTCACGCGTGGGCTCAGCAGGGCCGGTCACGTCGTGACGATCGCGAATACGCGCGGACCGCAGAGCCTTGCCGAGTTGGCGGCGGAGTCGGGCGCGACCGCGTCGGCGCTCGAGGACGTCGGACGCGACGTGGACGTGGACGTGCTGATCACGTCGATCCCGTTCCGGCGGATGCCGGAGCTCAGAACGATCGTCGATCGGCTCCCGGCTGGGGTTCCGGTCGCCGACACGTCGAACTATTACCCGCGCCGGGACGGCCGGATCGAGGAGATCGAACGGGGAGAGGCCGAGGGCGTCTGGCTAGAGCGACAGTTGGGTCGCCCGGTCGTGCGGGCGTGGAATTCGCTGCTGCAGACGACGCTCGCGGACAAGGGGCGGCCACGGGGAGCCGCCGACCGGCTGGCCGTAGCGGTCGCCGGCTCCGATGTCGTCGCGAAGCGGCTCGTAATGGATCTGGTCGACGACACCGGTTTCGATCCGGTCGACGCGGGAACGGCCGAGGACACCTGGCGCCTGCAAGCCGGGGCACCCGCGTACTGCACCGAGCTGAGCGCCGAGCAGTTGCGGGCGGCGCTCACGCTCGCTGACCGCGACGCGGTGACAGTGCGTCATTCCGCCGTGTTGTCGATCATCGACACTTGGGAACAGGGACCGACGTTCTTCGACGACATCGTTGCGCTCTACCGCGCCGCGGCGGGTCTGTCCGCTCGTTGACCGGCAGTCGCCTACGGCCTGGAAACGCACGGCGATGTACTGCTTACCCGGCAACCGCAGCGGGCCGACGTCTTTGATGGCCGCCTCGAGACGGCCGGCGTCGCGCCCGGTCGGGAAGTTCGACGAACAGCGCGTCCTCGATCTGGCCCGGGCAGGCGTGGACGCCCGGACCTTCACCGCCATCGCCGACACCGCTCTGGCTGTCCTGCCTGGCCGGTCTCGCCGGTGAGGACCGGGAGCCTCCGGGGCTGTCCGGTCTCGTTCCGCCGCGCCGGGCGACCTGGTCCGAGCGTTCCGGAATCGTCACCGCGACCTTGCGGCGTCGCAGCGCCGCGTGGGTCGAGGGATGAGAGTAGGCCTTGTCAGCCACAACCCGGTCCGGTCGCTTCCGCGGCCGGCCGGGTCCCTGCCGGGGCACCGAGATCTCATCGAGCAGCGGCAGGAGTGGTGGGTAGTCGCCGGCTTGACCAGCGGTCAGCCGGACGGCCATCGGCCGTCCCCGGCCATCGACCGCGCCGGGATCTTGCTGCTCAGCCCGCCGCGGGACCGCCCGATCGCCTCGCCCGCGACCGCAGCCACCGGGATGCCCGGACGCGCGGCCGACCGCGAGCCCCCCTCTTTTTCGCCCGCTGCGCGATCATCTCGCCGCCGCGGGGATCGCCGCCGGCGAACGGATCGACGTGCCGGTGGACCTCGCCTGGCGCGACTGGCAGGCGACCTGATGATCGCCGAGATCAAGAGTTGTCTGGCCGGCGCCGACGCTGACCGCTCCGCCGCCCTTGGCGTACTCTCCTGCCGCGCCGGGCGCGTGGAGCGCACACGCGATTACCGTCAGCGGTGTAACTCGACGGCTTGCCGACCGTCACGAGACTGGACTGACCCGGTGAGTCACCAGCCGGAGGTCTTCGCCTGTCGGGTGCACCGCCTCGCAACGCGCATGAACTGGCGGGAGATCCGTCAGCCAGCGCCCGAGCCCTCTCTGGGCTGTCGCCGGCAGCGTCCGCACGCGTGCGGGGTCCAACTCTGTGACCTCGCCGGGTCTCAGCCCGAATGCCACACCATGCCGTTGGGCAACACCGTCGAAGTATCGGCGCACCCGGGCGGACAGTAGTTGGACGCACCACCGATCAACGAATCCACTCGGCATGTGCGCCAGGCGGTAGAAGTCCTTGAGCGCCTCACCCAGATGCTGTGTCCACGCTGCGTTGGTCTCGCGCGGCTCGCGTGGGAATTTGAATTCCACGGCCGCAGGCGTCGGGCCCGTCACGACCAAATCGACGGAGTCGGGTACACCCGGCCGGCGCCACTCCGCTTCGAGCCGCACGGGGGCAACGCTGGCCTCGACGAGTTCGCAGACGGCAGCGAACCGCAGCACGTCCTCGGTCAGTAGTGCTTCCAGACCGGCAACTCGGTGACGGTCCAGCGCACTGGCGGTCGCCGCCCACACCCCGGCCCAGTCGATGGGGTCCTTCACTGGATCCACGTCGGACATCGTGTCTCACGGATTCGGGCTCTGGCTGGAAATTGGTGCAACAGCGTCCGCATCTTGATGCGAAATCGGGTGCGCCCGACGTGGTGTTGCCGCTGCCGGCGAGTGGTTGTGATGGCGCTGGTGGCGGTTGACCGTGAGGTATGACTACTTCTGCTGCGTCTCGCTCTGGCCAGGGTCTCTTTGATCTGGCGGTGGCGGCCTATCTGCGGCGCTACCGCGGAACGTCTCGGCTGCACTCCGAGTCCGACCTGCGGGTATACCTCCGCTGGTGCGCCAGCGAAGCCCTCGATCCGCTGGCGGTCGCCCGCGTGGACATCGAGCGCTACCTCCGCTGGCTCCAAGACGTCCGCTGCTTCCAGCCCTCCACGGTGTCCCGAAGGCTGTCAGTCGTGGTCGGCTTCTGCCGCGTCTGCGTCATCGACCAGGTCCTGTCCCACTCGCCGGCCGACTACGTCCGCAGACCCCCTGTTCCACCTGAATCCCCGACGCTCGGACTCGGTCACCTGCAGTTTGAGGCGCTACTCACGACCGCCAGACTCTCGGCGAACACCAACGACTTCGCGCTCATCGCGATGGTCGGCCTGCTCGGATTACGGATCTTCGAAGCCACCGGAGCCAACATCGCCGACCTCGGCGAGGAACACGGTCACCGCGTCCTGCGTGTCCGCGGCAAAGGCGGCAAGGTAGTCCTCGTCCCGCTCCCGCCAGCCGTCGGCCGAGCGCTCGACCGCGCCGTCGACGAACGACTCGGTGGACCGATCCTCCGGAACATCCGTGGCGGCCGGATGGATCGGCATGCAGCGACCCGTCGGCTCAAGCACCTCGCGGCGATCGCCGGGGTCCGGATGCCCAGGATGCACCCGCACATGCTCCGGCACACCTTCGTCACCACGATGCTCGACGCCGGCGTCAGCCTCCGCGACACCCAGATCGCGGCCGCCACGCCGACCCGCGAACCACGATGCGCTACGACCGAGCTCGCAAGAACCTTGATCGTCACCCGAACTACATCCTCGCCGCATATATGGCCTCCGGGACGTAGCACCGACACGCGACCGTGCCGAGAAGAGCATATTCATGGCGCTCGGAGGCCCCTAGTAGATAGATAATCACTGCCGGTCGGCAAGTACAAGACTTGAATTTTGCAATGATCGCGCTGATGCTTCGTCCATGCTTTGGGACGAATTCACGACGCTCCGAAATGCTCTTTGGATCGGCGGCGGCCAATGGGCCGGAAAATCGACCGTCGCCGGGATTCTCGCCGAGCAGTACGGTCTTACCCACTACCACTATGACTACCACGACGCCCGAGGTCACTGGGACCGCAAAGTCGCCCGGCGCTTCCGCCGTGGCGAGGCCCTCGCCGAGCCGGACCCTGAGCGCATGTGGATTCGGACGACTGTCGAGCAGGCCGTCGAGGACAGCTTGGCCAGCTTCGTGGAACGCTTCGAGTACGTCCAGGACGACCTCCGGGCGCTCGCGTCGCCATACCCCCTCATCGCTGACGGTTGGGGTCTTCGTCCGGAACTGGTCGCGCCGATCACCTCCTCGCCGCGGCGCATGGTCGTCATGGTGCCCACTGAGGAATTTCGGCTGTACCAAATGAGGCGGCTACCGCGAGCCAGCAATATTCGACGCAACGTCAGCGACCCCGATCTGGCGCAGCACAATCGAATCGCGCGCGATCTGCTGATTGCCGATGACGCGGTAGCTCAGGCCAAGCGGCTGCACATCCGCGTCATCGAGGTGGACGGATCCCGGGACGTCCACGCCATAGCAAGTCTGGTGGCCGATCACTTCCGTGAATTCCTACCGTAGGCCTCCAGCAGCTCACTCAATTGCCGCCGATAGCTGGCTCATAGGTCTGGACGTGAAGCGGCCCGGAGCGCGGGTTCGCGTTCCGGGCCGGGTCCTGCTGGGTGGTTCAGTTGCAGTAGCTGTAGTCCCAGCAGTCGTTGTGGTGGCGACGCTTGTGGTGGCGACGGCGCGGGCGGCAGTCGTAGTCGTACGAGTAGTTGTCGTTGCAGTAGTCGTACGAGTTGTCGTAGCAGCCGCTCATGTCGTCCAGCCTCCAGAAGCCGTTTCTCGGGGCCTGTCCCCGTGCTGAAATCAGCTTCCCGCCGGGCGGCCGCCGGCTCGATCGCCGTGGCGACGCCGCGAACGTTCGGTTCCCAACACTCGCTCGTGCCGCGCTGAGTGCGGAGCACTCCTATGCCGCTGCCAAGGCGTTCCGTGTCAGAGGGCTTTGGTCAGCCGGACGTCTTCCTCCTGGTAGCCGCCGCGGGAGTAGAAGGCCCGCGCTGAGCTGTTGGCGGCGCCAGTCTCCAGCGTGAGGCGACGAAGACCGCGACCCAGTGCCCATTGCTCGGCTGCTCGCAGGAGCAGCGTGCCGATACCCCGTCGCTCGCTACCGGCCTTCACCACGAGCTCTCCGACGTAGGCGTCGACCTCGCCAGTGAAATGCTGGCGCTGGCCGGTGGTCACCACGCCGACAATCTCGTCCGAGGCGACCGCCACCTGTACCGCGCGGTCAGCGTCTGCACTGTGATCAAGCGACTCCTCGATCCAGCCGGCCACCGCCGAGCCGACCGCTGTCGGATCCCGCCAGGACGCGACCCCGATCTGCAACCGAGGCGCGAGCAGAAGAACTGCGTCACGATCGGATGGCCGGTACTGGCGCACAAGAACCTGATCGACAGTCATGAGGTCATGGTGGCAAGTGGAGCGGCCTTTGATAAATGCCTGGCACAGGCTATTCCGACCGCCGGAGACGAACTCATCTGCCGCCGATGGTGAGTTGCTCGCCCACCCTGTGCGGCTCCGCCGCAGGTGTCCGGCGCTCGCGTGGCCGCCGGTGCCCGGTCCGGGCACATTGAAATCTTCGCGACTGTGCCGGGACCGGATCGTGATTGGGAGGAGTTCGCCGAGCTACTGAGGGTTTACGCCGCGAACGGTTGTGCCTTCTGGCAGGCCGAGCGATTCCCGTACCTTGGCCGTCAGGGTGGTAGTTACCGGTACCTGCTGGGCGGCGGCGATGTACTCGTCGACCGTGTCCGCCGCCGCGACGCGCCGGTACGCGGCGGCGCGCAGCTGGAGGTGCTGGTGGAGAGCGTCGATGTAGGGCTGTGTCTGGCTGGGCCAGCGATACCCCTGAAGCCCTCGGGAGAAGGCGGTGGTGGCGTCGGCGGCGCGCTCGGCGAGCTGCTTGTGCGCGCCGAGGTTGGCGTCGGTCAGCATCGTGTCGCGCATCCAGGCATCTCGCGCCGCATCGGAGGGGCGCTGAGCCGAAGGTAGGTGTCGCCAGCCTCCTTGACGGTCAGGACCGATGTCGAAGCGGTGGCGCTGGCTTGAGCCGAGTCCGGACGCGGTGCGACGTCAGGATTGCCGGACGAGCAGCCGGTGAGGCCGGTAAGTGACAGACTCACCGCAGTGGCGGCGACAACCAGGTTGCGGTTCATGAGGACAGGCGGCCTTCCAAGGCCCACTGCCTGCCCGGACGCCCGTCTTGGATCTCCTCGCCGCCGCGTTCGGCGACCAGCCGCACCAGCTTGCGGAACTGGGCCTGGGACAGACCGGTGAACGGTTCGATCCACTCCCTACGGGACGCGGTGATGACCGGCGACGACACACCGGAATCCTCCGCGATGGCCAATCACCAACTAAGCCGGGTTACGAGACGTCCTCTAGCCAAGCGATGATCCGCTGGACCGCCATCGCCACCACCCGACGCCTCGCGCTTAGCCGACCTGCTACCGCCAGCAACGCCGTATCTTTCCTGAACCATCAATCGCGGGAGGTTTCAAAACGCGCTCTCAAAGACGCGGATGCCGAATTTTGCCGATCAGCGCCTGGCCGGGAAAGGGGCCAATTAGTATCCCGGTTGCTTCTATGCATCGGCTACATCGCGGGCTGTAGTGAAAATGTAGCGTTTCATGAATATCGATTCCGAATCGAACAGGTGTTGAATCCACACCGGACAGCTGTTACTGCTGGATGTGGCGTCGACGCCACCTCCGGAGATCCGGTTCCTGGGGGGATCGCGGTCTTCCCGAATCGAGAAATTGTCGCCCGATACATTTGGAGACGGGATGAAAACGTTCAGTGGTCGGTTTCGGCGTGGGATGAAATTGGGCACGGCCGCATTGTTCGCGGTTTCACTCTTCGCCGGGGTCGGGGCCCTAGCGGTACCCTCGGCAGCCCAGGCGCAGATCTCACTTCAGTGTAGGTACACGGCAGCAGAGCCGACCCTCCGGCAGGGAAGCAGTGGTACTGCCGTTCGGCAACTGCAGTGCGAGTTGAACAACTCTCTTTGGTACACACAAGTTACTGTCGATGGATCTTTTGGTCCGGCGACAGCGGCGGCAGTGCGGACGTTACAGTCATGCACCGGGCTCGCCGTCGACGGGATCGTCGGCCCGCAGACATGGAGTACGCTCAACACTCACACCGTAGGCCACTACGTCTACTGCTGATTCTCGCAATTGTGGTCGATTGTCCATTGCGGTGGTCAATGGACTGGCTGTGTCGGCTCGTCCGGAAGAACCGTACTTCCGGGCGAGCCTGACTTACGCGGCCTCGCGTAATGGCGCCAACCGGCGAGAACCGGCCGGTGGGAGTGCGAACGCCGGTCTCGGCCACGCGGGCAGCAGCTGATTTTGTCACGAGCAGAATGCCTTAGGCTCACTCGGCGACCTGAGATGCAAGCACGAGCCCTGGTCGACCGGAGTAGAGCATTCAGCCGACGGCTCGGTCGGCCGCAGACCCGTCTGCCTGGGGTTGGAGAATCGAATGCACGCTTCTGCCGCGGATAGAGCATGGGGTCCGATATCGGCTTCGTCGCCCGACGGCCGCGTGCATAGGCCACTACTCGGGCTCCCCAATGTCCACCGCTTCCAGTCGCCAGCCCTGCGCCGACGGCCTGTCGGGCGCAGCAAATCGCCCCGTCAGGCGCTGGTCTCAACTCCGCGAACGAGATCTACCGCTGGTGGCATCCAGTGCACGTCGTGAATCGCTAGCGGGTCGACGACAGACCGGATTGCCGCGTGGACCCGGCTTGCCGCTGCCATCAATTCAGCTGTATCCAACCGAGCATCACCGAAGGTGACGAGAAGTCGGTCTGGGTTCACGCCCAGCCCAAGGCCGGCGGCAGCTAGCGGCGCCTCGTCGAAGTGCTCAAATGCGTTGCGGAGTGGAGATATGACCCGAACAAGCCTTTCGAACAGTTCCAGGTCCTGACGGATCGGCCGAAGAGGCAACGCGCTCGCCCGAGCAAAGTCGCAAGCCCGACCGAGACGCCGAAGGGTAGTGACAAATAGGTCGAGTTCGTTGATGCCCTGCACGACAACACGCTGCGGAATGCTCAGCAGGCCGGAGCTCAGTACATTCGAGCAGTGCTCGCACACTCGCTCATGCTGATGCGCGACGGCCAGATAGCACCTGTCCGCACGTGACTGGACGACGAGGGCCCGTGCAGACTCGGGCCGTGCGCGCCATTGGTCGTTCACGGATCCGGAGCTAGCTCGTCGGTGCGCCACACGCACAGTATCCGCGAGTCTCGAGGCGATTCCTTCACCTTCATGCCGAGGCGCTCATCTGCCGCGAGGCGGGCGCGTAGCGTCCGCTATTGCCGCCGATAGAGCGGGCCATCCTCCTCGGCGTTTCAGCGCGCGACGCCAGGAACCTCAGTGTCGTTCTGAGGCGTAATCGGCGGCGTCGGGTCGCCGAACCACTCCGAGAGAGCCTGATGCAGGCGTGGTACCGCGGTGTCGGCCGGTTCGTCGATGGCGGCTGCCCAGGCGATGTGACCGTCCGGACGGATCAGCAGCGCGTCTGTCGGCCGCTGCTCGGTGCCGGCGGTCCGGATGTCGACGCGATCCAACCAGCCCGCGGCGGCCTCCCGCAGGTCGGCGCGGTCAGCGCGGACAAGGAGGATGGGGCGTGCACGGTGCAGAAGGGCGGCGACGCTTGTGGTGCCCTGGCCGGTCTGCAGGGTCAGGTCGGTGACGAATGTGCCGGTCAACGGGTGTGGATCGGAGCCGGGGTAGCGAAGGTCGGCGCCGGCGATCAGGGCACCGAGGCGGCGCGCCGGCTGTTCGTCGGCGAGGAGTTCCTGGACGACCTCGCGGAGTGCATCGGCGGCCGGGTCGGTTCCTCGTCGCAGTGCTACCTGCGCGCGGGTCTGCAGTAGCGCCCGTTCTCCGGCGTACCGTCGTTCGGTCTCGTACGTGTCGAGCAGTCCGGAGGGTGCCCCGCCCCGGATGTCGGCGGCCAGTTTCCAGGCCAGGTTGACCGCGTCTAGCATGCCCAGGTTGAGTGCGGCTCCGGTCGCGGGAAGTAGATGAGCCGCGTCACCGGCGAGCAGGATCCGTCCGTCGCGGTAGCGTCCGGCCTGCCGCGCCTGGAACTGCCAGCGGGAAAGCCGAAACGCTTCGCCCATCGGGAGGTCCGCACCGAGCATCCGATGGACGCTCTGCTGGAACTCGGTCAGCGTCATCGGTTCGTCGTCGTCGTACTCGACCGATTCCTCCTCGACGGTGGTGGCGAACATGACCCCGGCTGTGACTCCTCCGAACCCGAAAGCGCCGCGTTCGGTGCGGGTGAAGCCCACGCCGATCCGGCCCACGCCGGGGGATCTCGACGTCGCCGTTGGCGAAGGTGCGCACCGAGTCGGGCAGTGCGACCCGGGCCAGCCGGTTGACCTCTGGATAGGTGGTGCCGGGGAAGGCGATTCCGGTCAGGTCGCGGACCGTGCTGCGCGACCCGTCGCACCCCACCAGGTAGCGGGCGGTCACCTATTCGGGCCCGTCCGGGCCCTGCACCCGCGCGGTGACCAGGTCGACGTCCTGGCTGGCCGCCGTCAGCACGCGTCCGCGCCGGATCTCGACGCCGGATTCGCGGGCGTGCTCGTCGAGAAAGCGCTCGAGGCGAGGTTGCGGGAGACCGATCGCGTGCAGCGGGGACGCGGCCAGGCGGGTCAGGTCCACCTGCACACCGCCGAACGGGAACCGGGGCGCCGGGTGCGGTGCGTCGCTGACTGCACGCAACCGCTCCAGCAGCCCTCGGTAACGCAGTAGTTCCAGGATCTGACCGCCGAGACCGCCGGCCTTCGGAGCGTCGCGCAATTCCGGGCGCCGCTCCAGCACGAGCGGTCGCGCTCCGGTCAGACACAGCTCGGTGGCCAGCATCAAACCGGTCGGACCGGCGCCGACAACGATGACGTCGACGTCCGTTTCTGGCATTCCTCGCACGGTTCTGCTCCCCGTTTACGCAGGTAAAGGATCCGGTCGCAGAGTGTGCACCCGCGCTGGGGTCTTGCCGCAAGACCCCCGGTCCGCTATAGCTTGGCAATGGAGGGAAGAGCCCGTCGAGCGTCCTTTGGCCGGTAATATCGCGCCTGCGGAGCGTGGAGAGCAGTGCTGGTGACAAACTGCGCGACGAGTTAGTCAGATATCACCAGGAGTTGCTTGACGCCGGAAGTCACCGACCGGGCACTATCTCTACCTACATTCAGCATCCCGAGCGACTTACTGTGTTCGCTCCCTGCATTCCAGCCATTGACGAGAAACGTCCGGTCGTGCCGCGATCAGGGCAGGTGCTTTTCGTAGAGGACTAGGGTCCAGGTCCAGCTTAGTTGATGTTCTCGGCCGACGGCCTGGTAGCCGAGGTTTTCGTAGAAGGCCATGGCCTCGGGTTGGTTGGTGGCAGTGTCCAGGAACATTCGCTGTAGGCCGTTGTGCCGTGCGTGTTGTTCCAACGCGTCCATCAGGGCTCGGCCGATTCCGCGGCGGCGGGTTGCCGGGTGTACGCGGACCCGGAGAATGTTGGCCGCGCCGTTGTGGGCTGGGCGTAGGCCGGCCATGCCGACGAGATGTCCGTCGAGTTCGGCGACGAGGAACTCGCCGCCGGCTGCGAGGAAGCTGTCGGTGATGTCGGCCAGATCGGGGAAGCCTGGGGGCGGTTGGGTTGCGGGTGGGAGTGGCAGCGGAACAGTGGGGTTGGCGGTGGCGCCGATGTTCGGCAGGTTGTTCAGGGCCCAGATCGTTGAGGCGTCGGCGTCGCGGAATCGTCGGATCGAGAGCACGGTTCGAGAGTGAGCCGTCTCGACCGCCGAGCTCTAGCGATTTCCCGCCCCCTCCACGACCTTCGAGTGCCGTCTCGCGGGAGCCCGGCGGCGATCGTCGGTGGTGGACGCTGCTTGTCGCCGTCGGTCAGCGCGAGGGCGTGTTGTCGGTGGGGCGTCAGACGGCCGGATCCGGGAGGTGGCCTAAGTGGTCGATCACGCGGTCGCGGAGGCGGAGGTACTCCTCCCAGCGGCGCAGCGGGCCGGGTGGACGTGTGACGACGTGCCCGGGGGTGACGATCTGGCCGGCGCGGAACTGTTCGCGGGTCAGGTCGATGTCGACGCCGCTGGGTAGCCGGTTCCAGTAGTGGAAGCCGTGTTGTTCTCCACGGAGGTGGACTTCGCCGAGGACGAGGTCGCCGCCGAAAATGTCGTTGACGATCAGCGCGGTGATGTCGCAGTGGCCCCAGGCGGGGTTGTCGGGTCGCCATGGCTCGCGTTCGAGGTCGTCGGGCGAGCAGGTGTCGGCGGCCCAACTGGAGCGTAGGGCTGCGTCGAGGGTCAGCAGATCCCAGGGAAGCATGCGGAGAGCATCGCACCGGCCCCTGACGAATCCCGATGGTTCAGACGCCTACCGCTGACTCCGATCGAGTGCACCGACCTGCCGTTGAGCGCCGATCCGGTCCGCGGGGCCCGTCAGACCAGCTGGAACGTGAAGTTGTTCCGCACCTCGTCGCTGTTGTCGTGCGCTTCGATCACGAAGTCGTTGCCCTTCGTGTCGTTGGACAGGAAGACGTTCCATCCGGTGGAGGGGTGGTGCAACTGGAACTGGCCGCCGCCGACGTCGACGGCGCGGAACAGGTTCCGGTCTTCGTCCCGGTCCGGGTGGGCCTCGACGATGCGGTCGGGCCCCGCCATGTCGTTCGAGACGAACAGGAACGTGTTGGTGGCTGGGTTGAGCAGCCGGCACCGGCTGCTGTTGGCGATGGGGTACTCGGCTCGGAACTCGTTGCGGAACTCGTCTCTGAATGGGTGCGCCTCGACAATGTGGTCGCGGCCTGCCAGATCGTTCGACACGAACAGGAATTGGCCGTTGTGCTGGACGCTGAAGAGACGGAAATTGACATTTTCCGGCAGAATGCGCGGCATGGTGGAGCTCCTCTCCGAGTTCGGATCCCAGTGTCGGGGCCGGGGAGGACGCGGGGAATTGGCCGGGGGATGGGGCGGCCGTTGCCGGTTCGGGCAGGCGGTATCAGGGTCAGCACGGTAGGCGGCGCGATACGGTCCGGCCGGCCGGTGCCCGGAGTAATGTTCCGCACCCGCCGTGATCTGCTGGCCGACGTTCCGCGTCCGATGGTCGCTGGTTCCTCGTTTGGACGTGAAGCGGCCCGGAGCGCGATGTTGCGTTCCGGGCCGGGTGCTGGGTTGTTCAGCTGCAGTAGCTGTAGTCCCAGCAGTCGTTGTAGTGGCGCTTCTTGTGGTGGCGACGGCGCGGGCGGCAGTCGTAGTCGTACGAGTAGTCGTTGCAGTCGTACGAGTAGTCGTAGTCGTAGCAGCCGCTCATGTCGTCCAGCCTCCAGAAGCTTTCCGCGGGGCCTGTCCCCGTGCTGCAGTAAGCCTCCCGCCGGACGACCGCCGGCTCGATCGCCATGACGACGCCGCGAACGTTCGGTTCGCAACACTCGCTTCTGGCTCCCCTCTGTGTCAGGAGGCGGTAGGACCGGGCGTCTGGTTGCGGAGCTGGACGGCGTCGATCGGCGCGGTCCCGGCCCAGGATCCGAGGTGCGCCTCGGTCGGGAAGCGGGTGATGTCGCCGACCTCGACGAGCAGCCGGGCCGGTCCGGACGGGCCGATGCCACGCAGATCCAGCGGGCTGGTCCCGGCCGCCCGCACCAGCTCCTCGAGTTCCTTGTCGGCGGCTTTGCTACGCCGGCCGACGTCGAGTCTTGCCGGCCGCGTCCCGCGGGCGGACCGTCGCCAGCAGCGCCTCGGACAGAAACTTCTTCGCCCCACCCGGGATGAGCAGCAACAACAGCTGATGCAGCTGGGACTGGCGGTCGGCCAGAGTCCGCAGTACTGCGAGTTGCTGGTCGTCGACGACTGGATGCAACCCCGCCATCCTGGTGCCGACCAACCCGACCGATTGCGCGTCGGTGGCGTCAGTCTTGCGGCCCTGGCCGGTGCGAACACCCGCGCCCTGGCCGAGAGCTTCGGCGGGACGTCGACGACCTGCGCGCCCTCGCCCAGAAGCCGGGTCGCGACATGCGCGCCGATCCCGGCGCACCCCTCGATCGCCCAGACCTGGTCCGGCCACTGCGCCACCACCAGGGACGTTCGTCAACAGGCTCACCGACCTCGGTGCGCCCCGAGAACGGCTGGAAACCGGGTCGGAGGGCACCGCTTCTTCGAGCCGGGCAATACCCTCTCGAGCCATACCGACCCGCAAAGCGACACCCGGCTCGCGCAGGCCAGAAGAGAGCCACACGACCCGCGTGGGCAGCCGCCGAAAGCGAGCGACGGACCGGGCGCCTGGACGCTATCCCGCCCGGTGACGTCCTACGACCCAGAAGCCGATGAGAGTGCGTTCAGTCACTCGCGGTGAAGCGTCGCAGATGGGCTGAGAGCATGCGCCTGACGCCGTGGTCCGGCCCCGCAGTGCTCCGCCTTCTCGTCGTTCATCGGGGAAGGTGCCCGTAGAGAAACGTCCGGATGCCCGCGGTGATGATTGAGTCGACCTCGGCCGAGTCGAGGGTTGCGGCACCTTGGTGCGACCGTTCCATGATCTCGGCGAAAGCCAAGAGGTGGAACTGGGTCGCCGCGCGCTGTGGATCATCGCCGGCCAGGAGGCCCTGGCGGATGAGTGAATCGAAGTGTCGGGCGAGTTCGGCGCGCGCCGCTTGGGGCCCGGTGTTCTGCCACGCCTCGCGCGCGTGCGGCGGAAAGTGATTGGCCTCCGAGGTGATGAGGCGGATCAGAGCGAAATGCTCCGCGAATTCGTCCATGGTGGCCACCCAGGCGTGGGCGACCGCCACCAGGCTCGCTTCCAGATCGGTGGGGAAATCCAGGTGTTGGCGGGTTCGCGCGACGAGGGCGTCTCTGACCTGCGCCGAACTGTCGGTGAGGACGGACGTGAACAGCGTCTCCTTGTCGCCGAAGTGGTTGTAGACCGTGCGGGTGGAGACGCCGGCTTCCTGGGCGATCGCGTCGATGCTGGCCCGGGCGTAGCCGTCGCGTGCGAAGACCACACGCGCGCCTCGCCCGATGGCGTCGCGTTTGTCGGCCCAACCCCGGCGTAGCCGGGTCGGCGTCTCGGCAGGATCCATCGTCCGTCCCCAATTTTGCAGTTAGCGTTTTACTTTCTTGCAGTCTGCGTTGTAGCTTACGGCGGCCAGATAACGCGCGCTGAGGAGTCCTGCATGATCGTCGTCACCGGAGCTACCGGCCAGCTCGGTCGGCTCGTCGTACGGAACCTGCTCGATCTGGTCGCGGCCGACCAGATCGCCGTCCTGGTCCGTGACCCGGCGCGCGCCACCCACCCGGCCGAACACGGCATCGAGGTTCGGGTCGCCGACCACGACGTCCCGGCTTCACTCGCCGACGCCTTCCAGGCCGGAGACCGCGTGCTGCTCATCTCGGGCAACCAGTTCGGAGCACGCCGCGCTCAGCACGACGCTGTCATCGACGCGGCGAAGGCCGCCGACGTCACGCTCCTGGCCTACACCAGCATCCTCGGCGGTCCGGACACCCGATTCGTGGTCGCCGACGACCACCACGCCACCGAACGGGCGATCGAAGGCTCAGGACTGCCGTTCAGCTTCCTGCGCAACGGCTGGTACACCGAGAACTACACCGCACAACTGCCCACCGTGCTGGAGCACGGCGCAGTCGTCGGAACCGCCGCCCCCGGCTCACGACTGGCGACCGCCACCCGCAACGATTACGCCGCGGCCGCGGCCGCCGTCCTCGCGGGAAACGGCCACGAGAACACCGTCTACGAATTGAGCGGCGACGAGGCCTGGAGCCTGCACGAGTACGCCACCGAAGTCTCCCGGCAGTCGGGACAGGACATCACCTACCGGCAGATCCCGGCCGCCGAATACCGGCAAATGCTCGCCGGCAGTGGCCTTCCTGAAGCGATGATCGACGTCTTCCTCGAAACCGAGGACGCCATCGAGCGGGGCGAACTGGCGACCGTCACCGGCGATCTGCGCCGTCTGATCGGTCGCCCGAGCACCAGCCTCGCTGAAGTCATCCGCGATCAGATGAAAGCATGCACGGACCCCGCAGTTTGAACACCCGCAGCTATGCGATCGAGCAGAAGCCGCCAGCGCCACCGTCTCACCCAACTGCCGCTGAGCGCGCGAAGCGCCGACCGTTCAGCCGACGAGCCCATTGTCGTGATCAGGGTCCGTAGTCGTTCCACTCCACGAACTGGTCACAGACACTTCACGAATCAAGGGCGAACGAGGCCTCGGCCCGTGATCAACGGAAGGTCCAAAGAAGTGAGCAGCCCCGGCGCCGCCTCCACCACCGCCGGCACCGCGTTCACCAACCGCATCGCTGTCGCCTTCAGCCCCGCCGTGTTGTGGTCTCCGTCCGACGCCATCATCGTCATGTCCAGCACATATGTCGGCTCCCCGGTCACGACCACCCGGTACCCGCCCTGACCCGTCGGCTGGGGCCAGTCCGGACCCAGGTCGGGACGCAGACGGGTGATGTGCTCCAGCACGCACACGGCTCGGCCGTTTCGTATGCCTCGGACCTCGAAGCGCAGCGCGGCCGCAGTGCCCTTGCCGATCGAGCCCGACGGGATGTCGAAATCCTCCGGGGCCGGCAGTCTCGTCCACGACTCCTCGACCGCGTCCAGCTCGACGTCCAACCCGGCCGCCAGCTGGCGCACCACCGAACCCCAGGCGAAGCTCAGCACGCCCGGCTGCAACAGCATCGGCAGGTCGTCGTCGACCGGGCGGCCGAAGCCCATGATGTCGAACAGCACGGTCGGGTTGTCGTAAGTGGAGTAGTCGAGGATCTCCAGGCAGCGGACCTCGTCGATGCGCTCGGAGATCCCGGTCAGCGTGAGCGCCATCCAGTCGTTGGCCCAGCCCGGGTCGATGCCGTTGATCCAGAGCGACGCTTGCCCCCTCTCCGCCGCCTCGGTGAGCGGCGCGAGCATGGAATCGGGGATGACGCCGTAGGGGTACTGCAGGAACACCGGCCCGGAGGCGACGACGTCGATGCCGTTCTCCAGCAGCCGGGTCAGGTCGCCGATCGCCTCCATCAGGCGGTCGTCGGCCATCGCGGTGTAGACGACGCAGTCCGGCTTCCCGGCGATCAGCGCGTCGGCGTCGGTGGTGGCCTCCACGCCGAGGTGCCGGCCGAGGCCGGCCAGTTCGCCGGCGTCGCGACCGGCCTTGGCCGGGTTGCTGACGAACACGCCGGCGAGCTCGAGGTCGGGCCGCGCGTCGATGCCGGCGATCGCGTGCCGGCCGACGTTGCCGGTGCTCCATTGCACTACCCGGTACGTCATCGTGGTGCTCCTCAGAGGTCCGGCAGGCCGAGGTCGAGGTTGGGCTGACGCAGGCCGCCGTCGACCTCCAGCACGGTGCCGGTGACGTAGCTCCCGGCCGGGGAGGCCAGGTAGACGACTGCGGCGGCGATGTCTTCCGGTGCGCCGATCCGGCGCAGCGGGGTGTTCTGCTCCATCTGCGTCCGCAGCTCGTCGTTTTCCAGAACGAGTTCTAATGCGGACGTGGCGACCGAGCCGACGGCGATCGCGTTGACCCGCACGCGCGGGGCGAGGTCGGCGGCGGCGAGTTTCGTGTAGTGGGCGAGCGCGGCCTTGGCGGTGCCGTAGGCGGCGTACCCGCGGGCCGGCAGCCGGCCCATGACCGACGAGACGTTGACGATCGCGCCGTTCGTCTCGAGCAGGGCCGGGGCGGCCGCGGTGATCAGCGCGTGCGCGGTGGAGACGTTGAACCGGAACGCGGACTCCAGCCGCCGGACCGACGTCTTCATCAGCGGCCGGGGCATCTCCCCGCCCACGTTGTTGACGACGAGGTCGAGCCGCCCGAACGCGGTCGTCGCGCGATCGGCCAGCCCGGCCGCGTTGTCGGGGTCGGAGAGGTCGGCGACGACGATCTCGGCCTTGCGCCCGAGGGCCGAGATCCGGTCGGCGACCTCCTGGAGCTGGGGCTCGGTGCGGGCGGCGAGGAGCACGTCGGCGCCGGCCTCGGCGAGCCCGAGCGCGGTGGCGGCTCCGATGCCCCGCCCGGCGCCGGTGACGACCGCAACGCGCCCATCCAGCCGAAACCGTTCCAGAATCATGGCCGGACTGTAACAGGTTCTAGAAGGAGTAGCGTCCGCGTCGTGCTGCTCGACCGGCCGCGAAGGCGTTCACCAACGGCTCGTGCGTTCCGCCCGACGCGACGGTCAAGGCCTACGGCGGCTGCTGGCCGCCAGCCGTTTGTTCGCGGCCGTGCTGGCCTCGGTGAGGCGGGACACGAACGCGACGACCCGGCGGAGCTCCTCGGCGCTCGTCGTGGTGAAGACCTCCGCGATCTCGGCGCCGGCCATGGCCAGGAATTCCCGGGCCTGTTCGCGCGCGGCCGGCTCGGGCCGCAGCGTGACCCGGCGCCGATCCGCGTGCTCGCGGCTGCGTCGGACGTGACCGGCCGCCTCCAGCCGGTTCAGCAGCACGGTGGTCGCGCCGGACGTCATGCCGAGCTGGCGGGAGAGGTCGGCCGGGGAGAGCGGCTCGTCGTCCTCCGCGGCCCAGACGATGTGGCCGAGCGCGTTCGCGTCCGAGGTCGGCAGGTTCATCCAGGCCGCCAGGTGCTGGTTCAGCTCCGCGAAGCTGACCGCCCAGTCCCGCAGCCGCTGCATCGCCGCGGTCTGCTCCGGCGTCCAGTCGGCGGTCAGCGGGTCGACTCTCGTCATGCACGTTCCTTTGCTCTGCAGTAGCTTCACTGTAAAGCACGAGCAGCGAGGGGCAATAAATGGCAACACCGCACGCAGTGATCTCCGGAGCCAGCATCGCCGGGCTCTCGGCCGCGTTCTGGCTCCGGCGGACCGGCTGGGACGTGACCGTGCTGGAACGCGCGCCGAGCTTCCGCGACGGTGGCCAGAACGTCGACGTCCGAGGCGTCGCCCGGGACGTCCTCCGTCGGATGGGGCTGTTCGACGCGGTCAAGGCGCAGAACACGACCGAGACCGGAACGGTCCTGGTCGACGGCGACGGAAAGGTCCGGGCCGAGCTTCCGTCCGACGGACCGGACGGGGCCACGGCCGAGCTGGAGGTGCTGCGCGGAGATCTGGCCCGCACGATCCGCGACCAGCTGCCCGAGGGCGTCGAGTTCAGCTACGGCGACACGGTCGACGAGGTGACCGACGAGACCGTCACCACCGCCACCGGACGGACCCTGCGCGCGGACCTGGTGGTGATCGCCGAGGGAGTCCGCTCCACCACCCGCGACCGGCTGTTCGGCGACGCGGTCGACCGGCGCGAGCTGGGCATCACGATGGTGTTCGGCACGATCCCCCGCACCCCGGACGACGACGACCGCTGGCGGTGGTACAACACCGTCGGCGGACGCCAGATCCACCTCCGGCCCGACAACCACGGCACCACCCGGGCGATCCTCTCCTACTCCCGCAGCGACGACCTGAGCGACCTCGACCAGCGCGAAGCCCTGGCCGAGGTGCGCCGCCGGTACGCCGACGCCGGCTGGGAGGCCCCCCGGATCCTGGACGCGTTCGACACGTCCGACGACGTCTACATCGACCACCTGACCCAGATCAGGATGAGCACCTGGCACCGCGGCCGGGTCGTGCTGGCCGGCGACGCCGGCTGGTGCGTCACGCCGATGGGCGGCGGGGGCGCGTCGCTGGCCCTCACCAGCGGCTACGTGCTGGCCGCGTACCTGGCGACGGAGCCCGACCTCCCGGCCGCGCTGGCCGCCTACGAGAAGTGGATGCGGCCGCTGGTCGACGAGGTGCAGACGCTGCCGCCCGGGCTCGAGCTCTTCGCCTACCCGCAGACCCGGCTCGGCCTGGCCGTGAAGGGCGTGGCCGACAAGGTACTGACGTCGACGCTGTTCAGGCCGCTGGCGGCCAAGCTCACCCAGGTCGCCGAGACCGACCGGCCGCTCCCCGAGTTCGAGCCGACGACGGCCTAGCGGCGCTCGTTGCCGTGCTTGTAGTTGCCGGTGAGGCGGGCCATCAGCTGCTGGGGATCCCCGCGCTCCACGTCGGCCAGGAACCGGGCCGCGACCGCGCCCCGGAGCACGGTCGCCGCGCGCCCGTGATGGCGCACCTCCACGTCCCCGCTCTTGCGGACGCGATAGGTGAACCCCTCGGGTGTCCCGGCCATCGCCGTATCGTCCCGGCCCGGAGGTTCCGGCGCGATCGAATTACGCCGGACGCATGGTTGAGTGGGGCTACCCATTCCGCGAGAGGACGCCCGATGACCGCAACGACGCCCGAGGGCGCGCCCGCCTGGTTCACCGAGGCGTTGGCGGCGTCCGTCGAGGTCGGCATCGTGAACGTCGGCGGCGCCGACATCCACTACCGGGCCTGGGGCAAGCCCGGTGACGAGAGCGGGATCGTCCTCGTGCACGGCGGTGCCGCCCACAGCCGGTGGTGGGACCACATCGCGCCGTTCCTGGCCGGTGACCGGCGCGTGGTCGCGCTCGACCTCTCCGGCCACGGCGACTCCGGACGCCGGCCCGAGTACCGGATGGAGCTCTGGGCCGACGAGGTGCTCGCCACGGCCGAGGCCGGAAGGGCCGGCCCGCACCCGCTGGTCATCGGCCACAGCATGGGCGGGATGGTCTCGCTGACGACGGCCCGGCTGCGGGGCAGCGAGCTGGCCGGGGCGGTCGCGATCGACACCCCGTTCTGGGACAACCTCCCCGAGGACGCCGCCGCCAACGCCCAGCAGGCCTTCGGCCCGCTGCGGACCTACCCCACCAAGGACGACGCCCTCCGCCGCTTCAAGCTCATTCCGACGCAGGACGGCAACGTTCCGGCCGTGCTCGCGCACATCGCCGAGACCAGCCTGCACGAGCGGGCCAGCGGCTGGTCGTGGAAGTTCGACCCGAACGTCTTCCGCGGCCGGACCACGCTCCGGACGCTCACCCTGCCGCAGTGCCGGGTCGCGGTGTTCCGGGCCGAGCGCGGGCTGGTGCCGCCGGACATGGGCGACCTGATCGCCGAGCGGCTCGGCCGGGTCGTACCGGTCGTGGAGATTCCGTTCTCGGCCCACCACGTGATGATCGACCAGCCGCTCAGCCTGATCACCGGCCTGCGCACGCTGCTCGCCGACTGGACGCACTCCGAACCGCACAAACCAACCCCCGAGGTCTAGCCCAACAGTTACCGTCGAAGCGTGGGCAAAGACGGCATCGAGGCCGCCCGCAGGGACCTGGTCGACGCCCTGCGGCGGGTCGTCGGTGCCGATCGCACGTTCACCCACCCGCACGAGCTGCGCACCTACGAGTCCGACGGCCTGCTCCAGTACCGCGCGCTGCCCCGGGTGGCGGTCCTGCCCGGCACGGCCGCCGAGGTCCGCGACGTCGTGCGGCTCTGCGCGGAGGCCGAGGTTCCCTGGGTCGCCCGGGGCGCCGGCTCCGGGCTCTCCGGTGGCGCGCTTCCCGTCGCCGACGGCGTCCTCGTCGCCTTGACCAGGCTCAACCGCATTCTGGAGATCGACCTCGACAACGCACGGGTCTGCGTGGAGCCCGGCGTGACCAACGCCGCGGTCTCCGCGGCGGTCGGGCCGGACTTCTTCTATCCGCCGGATCCCTCCAGCCAGGTCGTGTGTTCGATCGGCGGGAACGTGGCCGAGAACTCCGGTGGCGCGCACTGCTTCAAGTACGGGTTCACGACGAACTACGTCACCGGTCTCGAGGTCGTGCTGACCGACGGCGAGGTGGTCCGGCTCGGCGGCGAGGAGCTCGACGCCCCCGGTTACGACCTCCTCGGCGCGTTCGTCGGCTCGGAGGGGACGCTGGGCGTCACCACGAAGATCTGGCTGCGGGTGGTGCCCTCGCCCGAGGCGGTCCGGACGCTGGTCGCGTTCTTCGACTCGACGCACGCGGCCGGTGAGGCGGTCTCGGAGATCGTCCGCGCCGGGGTGGTTCCCGGCGCGATCGAGATGATGGACGCGGTGACGATCGACGCCGCCGAGCAGATGGCCCACGCCGGATACCCGGTGGGCCGCGGGGCGGCGCTGCTGGTCGAGCTGGACGGCGCGGCCGACGAGTGCGAGGCGCTGTTCCAGGAGGTCGTGAAGACCTGCGAACGCTGCGGCTCGGACGACGTCCGGGTGAGCCGGGACGAGGCCGAGCGCGCGCTGTTCTGGAAGACCCGGAAGGCCGCGTTCCCGGCGATGGGCCGGGTCTCGCCGAACTACTTCGTCCAGGACGGCGTGATCCCGCGCACCCAGCTGCCCGAGGTGCTCGAACGGATCGACGCGCTGGCCTCGGAGTACGGGCTGACCGTCGCGAACGTGTTCCACGCCGGGGACGGGAACCTGCACCCGCTGGTCTGCTACGACGGCCGGGTGCCGGGCGAGGCCGAGAAGGCCGAGGAACTCGCGGGCGCGATCCTGCAGGTGTGCCTGGACGCGGGCGGCTCGATCACCGGTGAGCACGGCGTCGGCGTCGACAAGCGCAAGCACATGTCGAAGATGTTCGCCGACGCGGATCTCGACGCGTTCCAGCGGCTGCGCTGCGCGTTCGACCCGGCCGGGCTGGCCAACCCGGGCAAGGTCATGCCGACCCCGCGGCTGTGCGGGGAGGTGCCGGGCCCGTACCGGCAGCACCCGCTCGAGGCGTCCGGCCTCGCGGAGCGGTTCTGATGTTCTCGTCGGTGTCCGAAGCGGCCGAGGCGGTCCGGGAGTTGGGCGCGGCCGGCACCGCGGTGCGTCCGGTGGGCAGCGGTTCCCGGGCCGGCTGGGGCGGCGGCGCGGCCGGGACCCCGCTGTCCACGGCCGGCCTGAATCGGATCGTCGAGCACAATCCCGGCGACTTCACCGCGGTCCTCGAGGCCGGTGTGCCGCTGGCCGTCGCCCAGAAGCAGTTCGCGTCGGCCGGCCAGTGGCTGGCGCTCGACCCGTCGCCCGGTGGGACCATCGGCGGCCTGGTCGCGACCGCCGACTCCGGCCCGGCCCGGCACCGCTACGGCGGGGTCCGTGACCTGGTGATCGGCGTGACGCTGGTCCTCTCCGACGGCACCGTGGCCCGGTCCGGCGGCCGGGTCATCAAGAACGTCGCCGGCTACGACCTCGGCAAGCTGTTCACCGGGTCCTACGGCACGCTGGGGTTGATCGCCGAGGTCGCGGTCCGGCTGCACCCGCTGCCGGCCGGGACGGCGACCGCCGTCGCCGGGTTCTCCGACCCGTCCGCGCTGGCCCGGGCCGCGGCCGACCTGGCCCGCCGTCCGCTCGAGGCACTGCATGTGGACGCCGCCTGGCGCGCCGGCGCGGGCCGGCTGCTCGTCCGCTTCGGGGGAGTGACGGCGGGCTCGCAGGCGTCGTCCGTCGCCTCTTTCCTGGGCCAGGCCGACGTCGTAGCGGACGACGAAGCACTCTGGGACGCCCAGCGGGCCGGTCAGCGGTGCGCCGACGGAGCCGTCCTCAAGGTGAGCGGACGCCCGACGGACCTCGACCGGGTCCTCCGCGCGGCGGACGCGGTCGGCGGGTCGGTGGTGGCGCGGGCCGCCCTCGGCCTGGCCTGGATCACCGTTCCGGACCCCGCGCTCGTGAAGCAGGTGCGGGAGGCGCTCGCGCCGCGAGCGGTCACCGTGCTCGACGGCGGCGACCGCGTGCCGGACGCGTGGCCGGACGTGGACCCGGGAGCGGCCGCGGTGATGCGCCGGGTGAAGGCGCGGTTCGACCCGGCCCGGATCTTCCGGCCCGGCGCGTTCGTGGGAGGGATCTAGTGACGGCCGACCTCTCGAACACGACCCCGTCGGGCGGCGACGAGCCCTCGCTGCACGGCGCTCCGAGCGGGTGGGACGCGCACCGCCCGCCCGACCCGGAGCTGATCAAGGACTGCGTCCACTGTGGCTTCTGCCTGACGACCTGCCCGAGCTACACGGTGTTCCAGGACGAGGCCGACTCGCCGCGCGGGCGGATCGTGCTCATGCGGGTGGGGCATGACGATGTTCTCGGCGAGACCATGCAGACGCACTTCGACCGCTGTCTGGGCTGCATGGCCTGCGTCACCGCGTGCCCGTCCGGGGTGCAGTACGACCGGCTGATCGAGCAGGTCCGGCCACAGATCGAGCGGAACGTGCCCCGGTCGCGGGCCGACCGCGCGTACCGGGCGCTGATCTTCGCGCTGTTCACGCATCCGGGGCGGGTGCGTGCGCTGGTGCCGGTGCTGGCGGTGCCGGGGCGCCTCGGGGCGCGGATCGCCCGGCTGGTGCCGCGGACCCGGGTTGGGGCGTTGCTGTCGCTGGCGCCGCCGGTCTCGCTGGGGGCCACGGTCCGGCAGCTGGATCGGGTGACGCCGGCTGCGCCCGGGGTGACGCCCCGGGGGCGGATCGCGTTCATGCAGGGGTGCATCCAGCGGGCGCTGTTCGGCGACGTCAACGCGGCGACGGTCCGGGTGCTGGCGGCCGAGGGCTTCGAGGTGCATTCACCCCGGTCTCCGCGCTGCTGCGGTGCGCTGCAGCTGCACGGCGGGGTCGAGGAGTCGGCGCTGGTCGAGGCGCGGAAGACGATCGCCGCCTACGAGGGCTTCGACACGATCGCGGTGAACGTCGCCGGCTGCGGGTCGGCGATGAAGGACTACGGGCACCTGCTGTCGGACGACTCGGCCTGGGCCTCGCGGGCCGAGGCTTTCTCGGCCAAGGTGCGCGATGTGCACGAGGTGCTGGGGTCGGTCGAGCCGCAGGCCCGTCGGTATCCGATTCCGCTGACCGTCGCGTACCACGACGCGTGTCACCTGGCGCACGCCCAGGGGGTGCGCACGCAGCCGCGTGACCTGCTGCGGGGGATTCCCGAGCTGACGCTGGTCGAGCCGGCCGAGTGGGAGCTCTGCTGCGGCTCGGCCGGCATCTACAACCTGACCCAGCCGGCCGCCGCGGCCGAGCTCGGTGCGCGCAAGGCGGCGAATCTGGCCGCGACCGGGGCCCAGGCGATCGCCGCGGCGAACCCCGGCTGCGCGCTGCAGATCACCGCGCACCTCTCGGTGCCGACCCCGGTTTATCACCCGATGACACTGCTCGACGCCTCGATCCGGGGAGTACGGCCCGAAGCCCGAACTTAACCAGAATGGGTGCGCCGATCGGGGTGACCGATCGGCCAGCAATACCAGCCTATTCCGCTGATCGGTTGACCGGCTCAGCGGCGATTTTCAGTCGGCATTGTCGGCTAAAGTGAACCGCTGCGGAACTCCGTTCTGCTATTACTTTACCGTGCCCTTGGGGGGATGATGAAACACATGCTCATCAGACGGTTAGGTCGTGGGCTTGTCGCTGTTCTTTTCGGCTTGATAGTGACGAGCCTTTTCGGCCCGGCAGCCAGCGCGGACACGCCGCGTCATCCGCATCTAGTGTTCGTCAAGAACATGGCCAACCCTTTGGACAGCCGGTTGTATCTCTACTATTCGAAGCCGAACGATCCTCAGCGCTATTACATCGTGATGCGCGCCGGAAGTGGTGTTGGAAGCACTGATGACTGTCAGCGGAACCGCGGATTTCTGCCGGACGGCACGTATCCGGTGCGACAGTGGAATGTTCCGGGAACCCCGCATACCACCAAGACCACGCTGGGCGGGCCGGTTTGGTACCTCGGCAACCATCTGTGCCATGGCAATCTGAATTCGCGAACCGAGTTGTTCATCCACTCCAACGGCGTGAGAGGAACAAGATGGAACGGCAATTACGCCACTGATGGCTGCATCAAGATCAGCCAGGCGGATCGAGACCGACTTCTGGCCCGCTGGCGGATCGCGTACGACACCGTGCACGCCGACCTACTCGTTCGTTCCTGACGTGACGGCTTCCGAGCGTGGCGGGCGGCGCTCGGACCATGAGTACGGTGCTCGGCATGGAGGCGGAGTTGCGCGCGGCGGCGATCGAGCACGTTCGTGGCGAGGTCGGGCGGGGGTCGGCGGCGTTCCTGGACGTCGTGAACAGCACGCTCGAGTACCTCGAGGGCGAGGCCGAGCCGGACGAGTTACGGGCGCTGGCCTGGTCGGTGGCGAGCGAGGACTTCGCGGCCGCGCTGGCCGCCCAGGCGTCCTGGCCCGCGCGCACCGACAACGACCGTCTCACCGAGGCGTTCCGGGCGCTGGACGCGGCCGGGATCGTCGCTCGGCAGGACTTCGCCTGCTGCCAGAATTGCGGGCTGACGGAGATCGGCGACGAGGCGCGGGGCCCGGCGCGCGGCTACGCGTTCTATCACCGGCAGGACACGGAGTCCGCGGTCGCCGGTCACGGCGTCTACCTGGCTTACGGACGGTTCGGGCAGCCGCCGACCACCGAGATCGGCGCCGAGGTCGCGTCCGCGCTGACCACGGCCGGGCTGACCGTCGACTGGGACGGCACGACCGGGCAGCGCATCCGCGTCCCGCTCGACTGGGCGGTGCGCCGGCACGGCCGCCGGGCCGCGTTCGCACCCGCGCCCGAGCCGCGGCCGGACGTCGACGTGGAGGTGTACGGCGGGCGGCCGGGAGTGCCGGAGGGTCGGCACTCGGCGGAGGTGCTGGCGCTCCTCGAGCTGCCGTGGCTGCCCGGCGGGGTGCGGCTGCGGGTCGAGCCGCTGGACGGCGGGGGCGGACCGGTCGTCGTCCGCCGGGACTTCGACCGGCTGGTGACCGACGACGGCCGGGTCGCCGGCCGCTTCGACGGCCTGCCGCTGCTGCGCCGCGCGCCCGTCCCGGCGCCGGCCGACGAGCCGGACCTCCTGGCGGTCCGGTACGACGACGGCACCTACCACCACGACCGTCCGGTGACGCTCGCCGAGGTCGTGGACCTGGTGCGCGCGATGCCGACGTCCGAGACCTGGCTGTCCGCGCAGGGCCGCAGCGGGGGAGTCGTCCAGCTGAGCCGGCCCGAGGGGCGCCTGTGGGTCGAGTCGCCCCACCCGGCCCGGCGGACGACGACCGGCGCGTACACGACGCCCGCCGAGGCCGAGCGGCTCCTCGCGGTCCTGGCGGCCGAGGACCGGGCCGCGACCGGCGGTTTGCCCGGTGCCACCACCACCCCCTGGTGACGCCTCAGACAACATGCGGCGAGCGGACGTGCTCGAAGATCACGCTCGTGTTCACGTCGGCGACCTCCCTGCGCTCGGTCAGCCGGTCGATCACGAACGCGTAGAGGCCCTCGTTGTCGGGCACCGCGACGTGGAGCAGGAAGTCCCAGCCCCCGGCGGTCACGAACAGGCCGACGGTCTCCGGGAGCGCGGCCGCCCACTCCCGGAACGCGGTGATCACCGGCCGGGACGGCGGCCGGATGCGCACCGAGATCAGCGCCTGGATCGGCCGCCCGACCGCGGCCAGGTCGATCTCGGCCCGGTACCCGGCGATGACGCCCCGGTCGCGCAGCGCCCGCACCCGCAGCAGCGACGTGGACGGGACGACGCCGACCGCGGACGCCAGGTCGCGGTTCGTCGCCCGCGCATCGTTCTCCAGTTCCCGCAGGAGGGCGCGGTCGATCGCATCAAGCATCGGTGTTTCTCGCTTTCGTCAAACGAAGTTCGACGAAGCCGCCGAACCCTGCAACGGCAGCCTAGTGTTCCGGCCGTGCAACTTCTCGAGGCGAATGACGAACGGCTGGCGCTGACGACGCGTCAGCAGCGGACGAAGTGGGTCGTGGTCGTTGACCGTGACCTGCCGATCGGGCTGATCGCGAATGCGGCCGCGCTGCTGTCGGCGAGCGTCGGGCAGCAGGTGCCGGATCTGCTCGGGCCGGTCGTGACCGACGGGTCGGGGTTCGAGCACCAGCCGCTGCCGTACGTCGGATGTTCGATTCTCGGCGCGGACGCCGAGACCGTGCACCGCATCCGCACGAAGGCCGCGACGAAGCCGACGCTGTTCGTGGCCGACGTGCCTCGGGCCGCCCAGCAGGCGACGTCGCACACGGACTACCAGGCCGTGATGGCGGCGACGTCGGAGGAGGAGATGGCTTATTACGCGGTCGCGCTGGTCGGGCCGCGGAATCAGGTCGACAAGCTCGTCGGCGGCCTGACCCTGCTCCGATGACCGACGTCGGCGATTTCGTAGACGCCGTCGACCTCGTCGATCTCGTTGACCGGGTCGCGCGGCTCGCGGGCACCGGTCCGGCCCGGGTCGTGGCGTCGTCGGTGACCGCGACGGCGGCAGGCCGGCCGGTCGTGATGCTGCGCCTCGACACCGGGGCGGAGTTCCGCTGGTCCCGTCCCGCCGTCGGCGTGACCGCCCGCGACCTGGACGCCGACTTCCGCGCGTGGTGCCGCAGTCGGCCGCTCGCGGGCTAGTTGTTCGGCTCCGACAGGGTGGTGGGTGTGAGTGGTCGCCGGTCGCGGTGCAGGCAGGCGTAGCCGCTCATCGGGTGGCGGTTCTTGCGGGCGATGGGCGTGGCCCGGGCGGGGCGTCCGCCGGTCGCGCGTCCGGGGACGCGGTGGCCGCCGCCGTCGCGGATCCGGCCGAGTTTCTTGACGTCGACGTGGATCGGATCGCCGGGTGCGCCGCCTTCGTGGCGGCGGATCGTGACACCGGTGGCGCGGTCGAGATGGGCCGGTCAGGCGGTAGCGGGTCGTCTTCACGGGCGTCTGCTGGTGCGCGCGGACCACGGTCGAGTCGACCGACACGTCCGAGGTGATTAGCCCGCGAGCCTGGGTCCGAGACCGCAGATTGGACACGATCCGCGCCCACGACCAGTGGTTCGACGACCGTCACCAACCTATGTGGGCAGCACGGCTAGTGCTCAGCGTCCGCATCGGCCGACGTGTTGTTCTGCGGTTTGGTCAACTTTCCTGACTACTTGGTCAAGTAAGTTGACCAATTCCCAGAAGTAGCAGGCGATCCGGCGAGCGCGAAACCGACGAGCATGATGCCCAACTCGACAACGACCGGGTCCGCCGCTGTGACCGAGGGCGATCGCGACCAGTGTCCGGTCACCGTCGCCGCGCGAGAAATGCCGGGCCGGGACCGAACGCTAGCTCGGGGTGGCGGCCAGTTTGAGGCCGAAGCCGATCAGGGCGGTGCCGGTGACCCGGTCGATCGCGCGGCGGACGGCGGGACGGCTCAGCCAGCGGCGCAGGGTGTGGGCGGCCAGGATCAGGCCGGTGAACCAGAGCATGCCCTCGGCGTTGTGCACGAGCGCCAGCAGGAGGCCCATGAGCAGGTGCGGGGCGTGCTCGGGCAGGAACTGCGGGATCACCGCCAGGTAGAACGCACCCACCTTCGGATTCAACAGATTGGTCAACACCCCCCGCCGCCAAGCCCGCCACCCCCCATCCCGCCCCGCGCCCGCGCCGCCCGCGCCCGCGCCCGCGCTGCCCGCGCCTGCGCTGCCCGCGCCCGGGCCCGGGGTGGCCGCGCGGGGGCCGAGCGTCTCCCGGATCAGCTGAACGCCCAGGAACACCAGGTACGCAGCGCCCGCCACCCGGAGCACGGTGTACGCCACCGTCGACGCCGTGAGCAGCGCCGACACCCCCACCGCGGCCGCCGCCCCCCACGCCAGCGCCCCGGTCCCGATCCCCACCGCGGCCGCGAACGCCGGACGACGCCCACTCACGATCGCGGTCCGCAGCACATACGTCGTATCCAGCCCCGGCACGATCGTCAGCAACGCGGCCACCACGGCAAACGACACGAGAGCAGAGATCACGCCCCCAGTCTGACCTGTGACCCCGGACACACCGGCTCACGACGAGACGTTCCCACTCCGTCCCCTGCGCGACGAGAGAGAGGAACGACCATGCACGAGATCGTGGTACTCGGCGCGGGCTACTCGGGGCTCTCCGCGACGACGGGTCTGGCCGGCCGTCTCGGCGCGCGGAGCGACGTCCGCATCACGGTGGTGAACCCCGGCGAACGGTTCACCGAACGACTGCGGCTGCACCAGGTGGCGGCCGGTCAGCAGGTCGCGGACCTGCGGATCCCGGACCTCCTGCGGAAGACCGGCGTCCGGCTGGTGCCGGGCTGGGTGACCGCGGTCGACGCCGACGCCCGGACCGTCCGCATCGACGACGAGCGGGAACTGGCCTACGACACGCTCGTGTACGCACTGGGCGCGGTCGCCGACACCGCCGCGGTGCCCGGCGCCGACGAGCACGCGTACACGGTCGACAACGCCCGCCTGTTCGCCGAGCGCCTCCCCGGTAAGCGCACGGTCGCGGTCTGCGGCACCGGCCTCACCGGCATCGAGGCCGCCACCGAACTCGCCGAGTCCCACCCCGGCCTGACCGTCACGCTCGTCGGCCGCGACGAACCCGGTGCGCGCCTCGGCCCCAAAGCCAAGGCCCACCTCGACCGCGCTCTCGACCGCCTCGGGATACACGTCCGCCGAGCCGAGATCGTCGCGATCGACGCCGACGGCGTCACGCTGGCCGACGGGCACCTCCCGGCCGACGCCGTGCTCTGGACCAGCGGCGTCCGGGTCTCGCCGCTGGCCGCGAAGGCCGGTCTCGACGTCGACGAGCGCGGCCGGATCCGCACCGGCCCGACGCTCCGCTCGCTCTCGCACCCGGACGTCGTCGCGATCGGCGACGCGGCCGCGATCCGGCAGTCGTACGGCGTTCTGCACGGCACCTGCCAGAGCGGCATGCCCACCGGCGCCTACGCGGCCTGGGCGATCGCCCGCGCGCTGGCCGGTAAGCCGGTCAAGCCGTTCCGGTTCGGCTACCTGCACGTGCCGATCAGCCTCGGCCGCCGCGACGCGGTCGTCCAGTTCACCCATCCGGACGATTCACCGAAGCGCCTCGCGCTGACCGGAGGCCTCGCCCGCTGGTACAAGGAGACCGTGAGCGGATCACCGTGGCCCACGCTGAGCCGCACGGCCGCGGCACCGAAGATCACGATGCTCGGCTGGCGGAGGGGCGGTCGCTACACCCGATGAACCCCTTCGACGAACACCGCGACCTGCTGTTCTCGGTGGCCTACCGCGTCCTCGGCAGCGCCGCCGACGCCGAGGACGCGGTGCAGGACGCCTGGCTGAAGTGGTCCGCGGCCGACCGGTCGAAGGTCGCCGACCCCCGCGCCTACCTGGTGCGGATCGTCACGAACACCGCGCTGGACCGGCTGCGGGCGGCCCAGGCCCGGCGGGAGACCTACGTCGGCCCCTGGCTGCCCGAGCCGATCCTGACCAGCTCCGACACGGCCGAGGTCGCGGAGTCGGTCTCGGTCGCGCTGCTCGTCGTGTTGGAGAGCCTGAGCCCGCTGGAACGCGCGGTCTTCGTGCTCCGGGAAGCCTTCGGCTTCGACTACACCGAGATCGCGGACGCCGTCGGGCGCTCCGCCGAGGCCGTGCGTCAGGCCGGGGTCCGAGCCCGGGCCCACGTCGACGACCGGCGACCGCGGTTCCGGGCGACGAAGGCCCGGCACCGTGAGGTCACCGAGCGGTTCTTCGCCGCGGCGATCGGCGGCGATCTGAACACGCTGATGGAGCTGCTCGCCCCGGACGTGACGCTCTGGACCGACGGCGGCGGCAAGGTCCGGCAGGCGATGCGGCCGGTCGTCGGGGCCGAGCGGGTCGCCGCGTGGTTCGCCGGCGTGGCCACGCGTCCGTATGAAGGCGTGCACCCGACCGAGATGGCGGCCGAGGTCGTGGACCTCAACGGGGCACCCGGGGTCGTCTTCCGCGGCGCCGGCCGCGTCGTCTCGACGCTGACGTTCGCGTTGAATGCGGACGGACGCATCGCGGCCATCCACAACGTGGCGAACCCTGACAAGCTCCGCGCAGTCACCACCTCGATCGTGCACCCGGTCATCTGACTGATGCGCTTGCGTGCGGACGGTGCAGGATAGGGTCGTTGGCGGCGTGAGCGGAGGGAACGAACGCGATGGTCAAGCCGGTCGAATCGCAGCCGGTGCTCACCCCGCTCACCGAGGCGGCGCTGTTCCTCGTGCTGGTGATCCGGGACGGCGGCGAGGACGTGGTCCGCGACCTGGTGCCCGACATCGCGGGCCTCGGCCGGTCGGTCGGGTTCCGATCGCCCGAGGGTGACCTCAAGGTCGTCGCCGGGTTCGGCTCGGACGCCTGGGACCGGCTGTTCGGCGGCCCGCGCCCGGCCGAGCTGCACCCGTTCGTCCCGCTCGACGGGCCTCGTCACCGGGCGCCGTCCACGCCGGGTGACCTGATCTTCCACGTCCGGGCCCGCCGGATGGACCTCTGCTTCGAGTTCGCGACGCAGCTGATGAAGCGGTTGCGCGGCGCGGTCGAGGTCGTCGACGAGACGGTCGGCTTCCGGTACTTCGACCAGCGCGACCTGATGGGCTTCGTCGACGGCACCGAGAACCCCACCGGCGCGGCCGCGCTCGACGCCGCCGCGATCGGCGACGAGGACCCGGACTTCACCGGCGGCAGCTACGTCGTCGTGCAGAAGTACCTCCACGACATCGACGCCTGGAACGCGCTGCCGGTGGAGGCCCAGGAGCACGTGATCGGCCGCACGAAGCTCGACGACATCGAGCTCCCCGACGACGTCAAGCCGGCGAACTCGCACGTGGCGCTGAACACGATCGAGGACGAGGACGGCAACGAGCTGCAGATCGTCCGCGACAACATGCCGTTCGGGTCGGTCGGGTCGGGGGAGTTCGGCACGTACTTCATCGGGTACGCGAAGACGCCGTCGATCACCGAGCGGATGCTGCGGAACATGTTCCTCGGCGATCCGCCGGGCGTCACCGACCGGATCCTCGACTTCTCGACCGCGGTCACCGGCAGCCTGTTCTTCGTCCCCAGCGCCGACTTCCTGGACGACCCGCCCGGGCCGCGCGTCGAACAAACGACCACCACTGACGACGGATCCCTGCGCATCGGCAGCCTCAAGAGGAGCACCGCACCGTGAACAACCTGTACCGCGAGCTCGCGCCGATCTCCGACGTCGCCTGGGCCGACATCGAGACCGAGGCGCGCCGCACGTTCACCCGTCACCTGGCCGCGCGCCGGGTCGTCGACGTGCTCGGCCCGTCGGGCGAGGAGCTGTCCGCCGTCGGCACCGGTCACCTGACCGAGCTCGCCGCCCCGGCCGACGGCGTGCGGGCCCGCAGCCGGAACGTCCAGTCGATCGTCGAGTTCCGGATCCCGTTCGTCGTCGACCGCCAGGCCGTGGACGACGTCGAGCGGGGCGCGAAGGACTCGGACTGGCAGCCGGTCAAGGACGCGGCCAAGGCGCTGGCGTTCGCCGAGGACCGCGCGATCCTCGACGGGTACGCGGCCGCCGGCATCGTCGGCCTCCGCCCGGGCAGCAGCAACGCGACGATCGCGCTGCCCGGCGACGTCCGGGAGTACCCGACCGCGGTCGCGCAGGCGATCTCGTCGCTGCGGCTGGCCGGTGTGGACGGTCCGTACAGCCTGCTGCTCTCGGCCGAGGCCTACACCGCGGTCGCCGAGACCGCCGACCACGGCTACCCGATCCACGAGCACATCGCCCGCGTCCTGCGCGACGGCGAGATCATCTGGGCGCCGGCGATCGACGGGGCGGTCGTGCTCTCGACCCGCGGCGGGGACTTCGAGCTGTACCTGGGCCAGGACGTGTCGATCGGCTACCTGTCGCACGACGCGAACTCGATCGAGCTCTACTTCCAGGAGTCGCTCACGTTCCTCGTCCAGACCAGCGAAGCCTCGGTCAACCTGACCTCCTAGGCGGGCGCCAGGCTCGAACGTGAGGCCGGTCGCCGTCGCTTGACCTGAAGGTGGCTTCAGGTTGCACGCTTCCGTCCATGACGAACACCGATCTGGACGCCTTGGCCGACGTCGTCGCGACCCTCGAGCACTCACAGCAGCACGAGCTGCCCGACGAGTTCATCGGCCTGTTCCGGGACGACGCGTTCTGGACGACCGCCCACGGCAAGCGCCTGTTCGGCCGGGACGAAATCGCGGCTTTCACCCGTCAGGTGCTGCCGGGCGCGATGGCCGAGTCGACCGCGACCTACGAGATCGAGCACGTGCTGTTCCTGCGCCCGGACGTCGCCGCGGTGAAGGTGCGCCAGCGCGCGGTGACCCTCGACGGCGAGCCGATCGAGAACGAGCCGCCGGGCAGCCCGCTCTACGTCCTCACCCGGGAAGACGGCGAGTGGCGCATCGCCGTCGGCCAAAACACGATCGTGCTCGCGGACTGACGGAGCTACGGTGAGTGGCATGGCGAGTCGGGCATTTCTTCGCCCCCGGCCGGGGATCGGCCGCGGGGGTGCCGACGTCCGTCGGTGAACCGCGAGGCCGGCGGCCGGGGGAGATGACGCCCTTTCCGCCGGCCCTCGAAGGACTCGCCGTGCAACTCCTCTCCGTCGACGAACTGGCCGCCGCGCTGCGGCTGCGCGACCTCACCGACCCCGCCTCCGGCCCGCACGCCCTGCAGCTGCTGCTGGCCGACGTGCTCCGTGCGCTCACCGACGCCTGGGGGTGCCGCCTCGACGTCCAGCGGCGGCACTCGCTGGTCAGCGTCGAAGACAATTACGACCGCCTCGGGTATCCGCCGGACGCGGTCGCCCGGGACGTCCGCTACACCAGGTACGCCGCCGAGACCGTGGTGCTGCGCAGCCACACCACCGCTGGGGTCCCGGCCGCGCTGCGCACCCTCGACACCGACGACGACGTGCTGCTCGCCCTGCCCGGCCTCGTCTACCGCCGTGACACTTTCGACCGCCTGCACACCGGCGCGCCGCACCAGGTCGACCTCTGGCGGCTTTCGGCCCGGCCGCTCGGCCGCGCCGACCTGCACCGGATGATCGACCTGGTCGTCCGGGCCGTGCTGCCCGGGGCGCGCTGGCGGGCCACGCCGGCGTCCCATCCGTACACGAACGACGGCCTGCAGGTGGACGTCGAGACGCCGGACGGATGGGTCGAGCTGGCCGAGTGCGGCCTGGCCGCGCCGCACGTCGTGGGGCAGCGGAGCGGCCTGGCGCTCGGGCTGGGGCTCGACCGGGCCGTGATGCTGCGCAAGCGCCTCGACGACATCCGGCTGCTCCGCTCGGAAGACCCGCGGGTGGCGGCGCAGATGTCCGATCTGGACCCTTGGCGCCCGGTGTCCCGCCGTCCGCCGATCCGGCGCGACCTGTCGGTCGCGCTCGACGACCCTCCCGATGCCGAGCTCCTCGGCGACGCGGTCCGCACCGCGCTCGGTGACGACGCCGACGATCTGGAGGAGGTCGCGATCCTGTCCACGACGACGTACGACGCGCTGCCGGACGCGGCCCGGAAGCGGCTCGGCATCGAACCGGGCCAGGTCAACGTCCTGCTCCGGATCACCTTCCGTCCGATCGGGCGCACGCTCACCGACGCGGAGGCCAACCGGCGCCGGGCCGCCGTCCACCGGGCCCTGAGGAACGGCTGAAGCCGGCCCGCGCCGTTCCCGGACGGTGCGGCGCGGGCCGGGGCCTGGTCAGCCCGCGTACTCCTCCCGCAGCTTCCCCTTCACCAGCTTGCCGGTCGGCGTCCGCGGTAGAGCGTCGGTGAACTCGATCCGGCGGGGAACCTTGAAGCCGGCCAGGCGGGCCCGGGCGAACTCGGTGATCGACGCGCGCGTCTCGTCGTCCGGGGAGGCCGACGCGATCAGCTCGACGACGGCGAGGACCGACTCGCCGAACTCCGGATCTCCGACCCCGATCACCGCGACGTCGAGCACCGCGGGGTGCTGCAGGATCGCGTCCTCGATCTCCTGCGGGTAGATGTTCACACCGCCGGAGATGATCGTGAACGCCTTGCGGTCGCTGAGAAACAGGTAGCCCTCGTCGTCGACGTAGCCGACGTCCCCGACCGTGGTCCACGTCGGATGGTCGGGGTGCTGCGCGCCCCGGGTCTTCTCCGGGTCGTTGTGGTAGGTGAACGGCAGGTCGTCGCGCTCGAAGAAGATCAGGCCGGGCTCGCCGCCGGGCAGCAGCGCGCCCTTGTCGTCGCAGATCCGGGGCACACCGATCATCGGCCGGCCGACCGAGCCCGGGTGCTTGAGCCACTCCTCGGACCCGATGAACGTGCCGCCGGCCCCCTCGGTGGACGCGTAGTACTCCTCGAGGATCGGCCCCCACCACTCGATCATCGCCCGCTTGACCTCGACCGGGCACGGCGCGGCCGCGTGGATCGCCACCCGGTGCGAGCTGAGGTCGAAGCCGCCGCGCACCGACACGGGCAGCCGCAGCATCCGGACGAAGTGCGTCGGCACCCACTGGCTGTGCGTGACCCGGTACCGCGCGATCGCCCGGATCGCCCGCTCGGCGTCGAACGACGTCATGACGACGACCGTGCCGCCGAGGCTGGTCACGACCATGCCGAACCGCAGCGGGGCGGCGTGGTAGAGCGGCGCGGGGGAGAGGTACACCGAGTTCTCGTCGAACCCGTAGAGCGGCCCGAACACCCCGACGTACGGATCGCCGGGCTCGTCCACCTGCCGGTCGGGCAGATTCGGTTTGATGCCCTTCGGGCGTCCGGTGGTGCCGGAGGAGTAAAGCATGTCCCCGCCCCGGGGCTGGTTCGCCGGCGGTTCGGGCGACGCGGACGCGAGGACGGCCTCGTAGTCGTCGCCGATGACGATCCGGGTGTGCAGGGCGGGGAAGTCGCCCTCGGCCAGCGGGTTGAGGCTCTCGGAGACGACGAGAGCCGAGGCTCCGCAGTCCTGCAGGATGTAGCCGACCTCGGGCTTGGCCAGGTGCCAGTTCACCGCGGTGAGGTAGAGCCCGGACCGTAAGCAGGCCCAGTACACCTCGAACACCCGCGGGCTGTTCTCGGTCAGCAGCGCAACGACGTCGCCCGGTCGCAACCCGGCCGCGGTGAACGCGTTGGCCAGGCGGACGGAGCGTTCTTCCAGCTGAGCGTAGGTGAGAACTTCGCTGTCGTCCTCCATGACGACGGCGGGCTTGTCGGGGGAGGAGGCGGCATAGGCTCCTGGGTACACGGGCAACACCTCGCGCGGTCGGCAGTGCCAGCATCGTGACGCGCGCCACAGCCTCCTGTCGAGGCTTCCTAGCCAAGAATCGTCCGGAACGCGCCCGGCCGGCCGCGACATACTTCGGCGGTGGAACCGACCATCGTGCTCGGCGGGGCCGAGCTGATCGACGACGTCGAAGAGCTGTGGAAGGCCCTGCACCGGCACCATCAGCTCGGCCTACCGGGCTTCGCCTACCACCCCGACGAGGTGTCGTGGGCGGTCCGGAGCGACGAGTACCGGCGCTGGCTGGCCCGGCCGGGCTCGTTCGTGCTGGTCGCGTACGCCGGGGCCGCGCCGGTGGGGTACGCGCTGGTCGAGGTCCTGGACGGGCCGGAAGACACCTGGGTGACCGGCGACCGGATCGCGATGCTCCAGTCGCTGTCGATCGCGCCGTTGTGGCGCGGCCGAGGCTTGGGCACGGTGCTCGCCGACCGGGTCGACGCCGAGCTCGACGCCCGCGGGATCCACGACCTGATGCTCGACGTCGTCGAGGGCAACACGGGCGCCGAACGCTTCTACGAACGCCGGGGGCTGCGCCGGGTCATGAGCATCTACGCGAGGTTCTCCGGCTGAGGCGGGCTGCCGGCCGCCCGCCGGTCCTCCGGCGACGGCTCGCGCGCGACAGCGCGTATCTTCGCGGGCATGTCCAGAGCTGTGGTCCTGTCCGCGTACGGCGCCCCCGACGTCCTGCGCCCGGCCGACGTCGAGATGCCGGAGCCGGGCCCGGGGCAGATCCGGATCCGGGTCCGAGCGGCCGGGGTCGGGCCGACCGACCTCGACATCCGCGCCGGCCACCTGCAGCAGGCCTTCCCGCTGACGCTCCCGGCCGTGCTCGGGTTCGAGGCGGCCGGCGTCGTGGACGCGCTCGGGCCGGGCGTCACCGGCGTCGAAGCGGGCGACCCGGTGGCCGCGTTCCTGCCCGGGCTCGGCGGCTACGGCGACTACGCGCTGGCTGCGACCTGGGCCGTCAAGCCCGACGCGGTCGGCTGGGCCGACGCGGCCGCGCTGCCCGCCTCGGCCGAGGCGGCCGTCGGCACCCTGCGCCAGACCGGGGTGACGGCCGGCGACACGGTCCTCGTCCTCGGCGGCGGTGGGTCGGTCGGGCTGATCGCGACCCAGCTCGCGGTGGCGGCCGGCGCCCGCGTCCTCGCCGTCGTCGGCGCCCGCGACGAACAGCTGATCTCCGACGTCGGCGCGCAGCCGGTCCGCTACGACCGGCCGCTCGCCGCCCAGGTGAAGACCCCGGTCGACGTCGTCCTGGACGCCGCCGGCCACGGGCTCACCGACGCGCTGGCGCTGATCAAGAGCCCGGACCGGGCGATCACGCTGGCCGACCACACGTCCGGGGTCCGGTTCTCCGCGCCGACGCCCGACCGCGCCCCGGACGCCCTCGACGTGACGCTCCCGCTGCTGGCCGCGAAGACCCTGCGTCTCCGGGCCCAGCGCGAGTTCCCGCGCGACGACGCGGCGGCCGCCCACACCGAGCTGGAGAGCGGCCGCCTGCGCGAGAAGGTGGTCCTGGTCAGCTGAACCGGGGCAGGACGTCCTTGCTCCAGGCCGCGAAGAACGCGTCCTGGTCGGCGCCGATCTGCTGCACGTAGACCTCGTCGAAGCCCGCGTCGACGTACTGCTGCACGGACTGCGCGTGCTGGTCCAGATCGGGCCCCAACGGCAGCGGCGACGAGTCGATGATGTCCTCGGTGATCAGCTCCGACGCCTGCTCGAACAGCAACGGCGTGGGCAGCTCCTGGGCCAGCTGGCCCGGCAGCTGCTCGTTCGGCCACAGCCGGTGCACGGTCTTCACCGCCGACGCCCGGTCGGCCGCGTAACAGACCTTCATCCCGCCCTGCGTCGGTCCCTTGCCCCCGGCTTCCCGGTAGGCCTTCACCAGGTCAGCGTCGGGCTGGGTGGTGCAGAACCCGTCGCCGATCTCCGCGGCCAGCGTCGCGGCCTGCTCGCCGAACGCCGAGACGTAGATCGGCACCGGCTGCTCGGGCAGCGTGTAGATCCGGGCGTTCTCGACGACGTAGTGCTCACCGTGGTGGGTGACGATCTTCCCGCCGTGGAGTTCACGAATGAGCGCGACCGCCTCCTCGAGCATTTCCTGGCGCACTCCGGCCGGCGGCCACGCGTCCCCCAGGATGTGTTCGTTGAGAGCCTCGCCCGAGCCGACGCCGAGCACGAAACGGCCCTGCAGTTGCACGGCGGCCGTGGCCGCGGCCTGGGCGATGATCGCCGGGTGGATCCGCACGGTCGGGCAGGTGACGGCCGTGGTGACCGGCAGCGAGACGGCCTCGGACAGCGCGCCGATCACCGACCAGACGAACGGGCTGTTGCCCTGCTCGCCGTTCCAGGGGTGGAAGTGATCGGAGATCCACAGCCGGGTGAACCCGGCCTGCTCGGCCTTGCGCGCTTGGTCGACGAGCTCGCGCGGGCCGAACTCCTCGCAGGACAGGAAGTATCCGATGCTCACCATGTGGCCGGGATGCCCGGAACCGAGCTGGGAAAACGGGCGGTTTGAAGCGGGTTTCCCCGGGCACACGGACGCGGTCCGCCTCATCGACGCTGTCCAGGAGCTCCTCCATGCCCCCTGCGAAACGCCAGCCCGACCAGGCCGCCCCGAAGAAGGTCAGCCCGACCGGGCGGTCCGAACGCGAAGGTCTGCTCGGTGGCGATCCCCGCGCTCAGGCGGGTGACCACCTCACGACGGCTCAGGGTCTCCGGCTCTCCGACACCGATCACTCGCTGAAGGCCGGGCCGCGCGGCCCGTCGCTGCTCGAGGATCACCACCTGCGCGAAAAGATCACCCACTTCGACCACGAGCGCATCCCCGAGCGGGTCGTCCACGCCCGCGGTGCGGCCGCCCACGGCACGTTCGTCGCCTACGGCAACGCGGCCTCGGCCACGAAGGCCGGGTTCCTGTCCCAGAAGGGCAAGGAGACCGACGTCTTCGTCCGTTTCTCGACCGTCCTCGGCTCCCGCGGGTCCGCGGACACGGTGCGGGACACGCGCGGGTTCGCCGTGAAGTTCTACACCGACGAGGGAAACTTCGACCTCGTCGGCAACAACATCCCGGTGTTCTTCATCCAGGACGCGATCAAGTTCCCCGACGTCATCCACGCGGGCAAGCCGCACCCGGACCGCGAGATCCCGCAGGCCCAGTCGGCCCACGACACGTTCTGGGACTTCGTCGGCCTGCACACCGAGGCCACCCACCACGTGTTCTGGAACATGTCCGACCGGGGCATCCCGCGCTCCTACCGGACGATGGAGGGCTTCGGCGTCCACACGTTCCGGCTGGAGAACGGTTCCGGGGAGACCGTGCTGGTGAAGTTCCACTGGAAGCCGATCGCCGGGGTGCACTCGCTGGTCTGGGAGGAAGCCCAGATCGCGGCCGGGGTCGACCCTGACTTCCACCGGCGTGACATGGCCGACTCGATCGAGGCCGGTGCGCCGCTGGAGTACGAGCTGGGCCTGCAGCTGTTCCCGGACTCGGGCGAGGAGACGTTCGAGGGCATCGACCTGCTCGACCCGACGAAGATCGTCCCCGAAGAGCTGGCGCCGGTGCAGCTCGTCGGCAAGCTGACCCTCGACCGGAACCCGACGAACTACTTCGCCGAGACCGAGCAGGTCGCGTTCCACCTGGGCAACCTGGTGCCGGGCATCCACGTCACGAACGACCCGCTGCTGCAGGGCCGGCTGTTCTCCTACGTGGACACCCAGCTGACCCGGCTGGGCGGGCCGAACTTCTCGCAGCTGCCGATCAACCGGCCGCACACCGAGGTCAACGACAACCTGCGGGACGGCATGCACCAGACCGCGGTGCACACCGGCCTGGCCCCGTACCTGCCGAACACGATCGACGGCGGCGGCCCCTTCACGACCGACGGCTACGTCGAGGTGCCGGTTCTGGTCGACGGGCCGAAGGTTCGGCAGAACCCGGTCTCGTTCGACGACCACTTCAGCCAGCCGGCGCTGTTCTACCACTCGCTGACCGCGGTCGAGCAGGTGCACATCGCCGAGGCGTTCACGTTCGAGCTCGGCAAGTGCTACGAGCAGGCGATCAAGGAGCGCTACCTGACCGTGCTGGCCCGGATCGACACCGCGCTGTGCGAGACGGTGGCGGCCGGGCTCGGCCTGCCCGCGCCGTCGGACAAGCCGGTGACGCACGGCGACGTCTCGCCGACGCTGTCGCAGATCGTCGCCGCGCCGGGGCCGATCACCGGGCGGATCGTCGGCGTGGTCGCCGGGCCGGGCGCCGACCTGGCCGGGATCGAGAAGCTGCGCAAGCCGCTCGAGGAGGCCGGAGCCGTGCTGCGGGTGATCGCGCCGCAGGGCGGGATCCTCGGCAAGGGCAAGAACAAGCAGGTCGTCGAGCGGACGTTCGTGACCGCGCGGTCGATCGAGTTCGACGCGCTGGTGATCGCGGCCGGCGTCGCCGAGTCGCCGGACGCCGGTGACATCAAGGCGCAGATCATGCTGCTCGAGGCGTTCCGGCACCTCAAGGCGATCGGCGCCTGGGGCGACGGAGCGAAGGTGCTGGCCGGGGCCGGCATCAGCGGGCCGGGCGTCCTGCTCGGCGACTCGCCGGACGAGGAGTTCGCGACGTCGTTCGTGGCCGCGCTCGGCCTGCACCGGGTGTGGGAGCGCGCCGACTCGGTGATGGCGTCGCAGGTTCCGCCGGCCTGAGTTGGTTCTTCCCGGGGGCGGCGCGGCCAGGTGCCGCCCCCGGGAGGCTAGGCTCTCGTGACTTCCAGGGCCAGCTGGTGTTCTTCGCGGACCCGGACGACCAGGACCGGAACGTCGGCGGAGGGCTCGGAGATCGGGCCGTCGTCGTCCCGGTTGCCGCCGGTGACCGGCTGGATCCCGAGGACGGCCAGCTCGGAACAGACCGCCGCACGGACCTCGGGCTGGTCCCAGCCGATCTCCCCGGTGAACACCAGCGCGTCCAGGTGCGGCAGCGACGCCGCCATCGCGCCGACGGCCCGCCGCACCGCGTGCGCGTAGGCGTCCAGCGCGGCGGCCGCGGCCGGGTCGCTCGAGGCCACCAGCTCGCGGGTGTCGCCGGAGATCCCGCCCGACATCCCGAGCAGCCCGGACCTCTTCTGCAGCCCGTCGGCGAGGTCGTCGACCGACAGCCGGCCGTCGAGCAGCCAGAGCAGCAAGCCCGGGTCGACCGCGCCGGAGCGGCGCGACATCGGGATCCCGTCCAACGGTGTCATCCCCATCGTCGTGTCGACGCTCATCCCGCCGGCGACCGCGCAGACCGACGCCCCGCCGCCCAGGTGGGCGATCACCAGGTTCGGCGACGGATTGCCGAGCAGCACCGCGGCCCGGCGGGACGACCACGCGTACGACAGCCCGTGGAACCCGTAGCGGTGCAGGTTCCAGCGGCCGCGCCATTCCGCGGGCAGCGGCAGCATCGCCGCGGCCGGCGGGAGCGTGGCGTGGAACGCGGTGTCCGGGCACACGTAGTGCGGGACGTCGGGCAGCGCGGTGCGGGCCGCGGCCAGCAGCGCCAGCGCCGGCGGATCGTGCTGCGGCGCCAGGTCGGCGACCTCGTGCAGCGCCGCGACCAGCGCGTCGTCCACGACCGTCGGCACCGCGACGAGCCCGCCGCCGTGCACGAGCCGGTGCCCCACCGCGTCCGGCGCGGCCGGCAGATCCGCGACGAACGCCCCGAACGCGTCGGCGGCGTCCGGAGAGCCGGGCTCGAGGTCGAGCGTCTCGGCCGCCAGCTCGGTCATGGCGTCCGGGTCGTCCCCCGGCTCCAGGAGCGCGACCCCGACGCTGTGCGACCCGGCGGTGACCGCCAGAACCCGTGTCATACCTGCGGCAGTACCCCGAGGGCTTCGATCAATCCCCTGGTGAGGCCGTCCGGGCGGCCGGAGCGGTAGGCGGCCGCGCGGTGGTGGGCGGCCGGGGATCGGCACCAGTCCCACCACTCCGGCAGCTCGTCGAGCCGGTCGGCGTCCAGGACGGCGGGCCAGTCCAGGGCCCGGGCCTGGGCGGTGACCTTCGCGCCGCCGTCGACCGGGTCGACCGCCAGCACCGGGACGCCGGCCTGCAGGCCGAGCACCAGCCCGTGCAGGCGGGTCGTCACCACCACGTCAAGACGGCTGAGCACCGACCGCAGCTGGCCGGGGGTCGCGAACAGGCGCCAGTCGTGGGCGTCGAGGCGGGTGTCGAGCGGGACCCGGGCCACGTCCAGGCCGTGCAGCCAGCCGGTGAGGGCCGACGCCACCGAGCCGTGCCGGCGCCGGACGCCGTACTCGTGCTGACCGTCGGTGAGGATCACACCGACCACCGGTACGGCGTCCGGCTCCGGGGCTGCGAGGGCCAGATCCGGTTGCGGGTCCGATCCGGCGCCGTCGCGGGGCAGGACCACGTCGAAGCCGGTCACCGCCGGGTCGGTCGCGTCGAGCACCGAGACGCCGACCGCGATCCTCCGGCAGCGCGTGAACCGGGCGTGCAGGTCGAGCAGCGGGCTCGGGATGCCCGACCCCGGTGCGTTGCTGTGCAGCGGCCCGCACGCGAAAACGACCGTGTGGTACTCGTCCGGGTCGGCGTCCTCCAGGTGCAGACCGTCAGCCCGGAACCCCGGCGACCAGGCCACGTCGTACGGGATCCCGGCCGCGTCCAGCGTCGCGGTGACCGCGTCGCCGGCCAGCACGTCCCCGGCCGTCGCCTCGCCGTGCAGGAAGCTGTACCACCCGGTGACCAGTACCCGGTCAGCCCACATAGGACCGCGCTCCGGACTCGCGCTGCGGGGCCTCCAGGGCCCGCAGACCGCGTTCGACCCACGGCGGCGCCGGGCGCCGCTCGCGCAGCACCCACGGCAGGCCGGCCGCCGCGTCGGCGAACGCCAGCAGCGAGGTCCGGTCGCGGGGGACGGTCGAGGCCAGGAACGCGCTCCGGCGCACCGCCCGCCCGAGCGGACGCCGCAGCCAGGTGAACCAGAGCGTGTTCCGGATCCCGTGCCGGCGGCGCAGCGTCGCGTCCCGCGCGGGCGACGGACGGTGGTGCACGGTCAGCTCGGACGCGTAGACCAGCCACCACCCGGCCGCCACCAGGTCGACGGCCAGCAGCTCCTCCTCGCCCCCGAGCCAGAGCCGGGGCGAGAACCCGCCGGCGTCCCGGAACGGCTCCAGCCGCATCACGGTGGCCCCGGCCAGGAACGATCCGAGCGCCGGGCCGGGCAGCCACGGCGGCCGCGGCACCGGCGAATCGCGCAGCTCGGGCACGATCGGGTCCTCGAACACGGCGCCGTCGGCGTGCACCAGGATCCGCGCGGTCACGGCCGCGACCAGCGGATGCGCGTCCAGCAGGTCGGCCGCCCGAGCCAGCGACGACGGCTCCCACCAGGTGTCGTCGTCGCAGAACGCCAGGTACGGCGTCGCCGCCTCGCGGGCGGCCAGGTTCCGACCCGTCGCCCCGAGATTCCGCCCGGGCTCGAGCAGCCGCACGTCGGGAAAGGACGACGCGACGGCCGCCGCGGTTCCGTCGGTGGACGCGTTGTCGACCACGATCACCGGCGGCCGCTCCGGAAGCGCGGCCAGCCGGTCGAGCGTGTGCAGCAGCTCGTCGCGCCGGTTGTGCGTGATGACGGCGACCGTCACCCGTCCGTCGTTCATGAAATCCTTTCGAGGTCCTTCTCGACGCGGCCCGGCAGGCGCCTCCGGTGGCGCATCGCGTCGGGAAACTTGGAGAGCGCGGCGACGAGCGCCCGGCGGGCGATCGCGTCGTCACGGGCGGAGCGGGCCAGCGCAGCGGTGTCGGCCGCGATCACCGGCCAGGGCCGGCGCAGCCAGGTCGTGAGCAGCGCGTTGCGGCGCAGCTGGGCGACCCGGCCGGGCCGTCCGCCGTCGGCCGGATGGTGGTGCGCGACCACCTCCGGACAGTAGGCGACGCCCCACCCGGCGGTGGCCAGGTCGATCGCCAGCAGCGTCTCTTCGGAGCCGAAGTGCAGCACCGGGGAGAACCCGCCGGCCTCCAGGAACGCCGACCGGCGCACGATGCTCGCGCAGGCCAGGAACCCGAGCACCGACGGCCCGGGGAGGTCGGCGGCGGTGCCGAGCGGGGAGTCCGCCAGCACGGCGTTCAGCGGGTCCTCGGTCTCGTCCGGGCCGACCAGGGTCCGAGCCGCGACCAGCCCGAGCCGCGGGTGCTCGCGGAGCAGCCGCTCGCCGGTGCGGATCGCCCCCGGGGCCCACCAGGAGTCGTCGTCGCTGAACGCCACGAACTCGGTGTCGAGGGCCCGCGCGCCGATCGTCCGGGCGGCCGCGCCGTGGTTGCGCGCCGATCGGATCACCCGCACGTCCGGGTGGCGGGCCGCGACCGCGTCCGCGGTCCCGTCCCGCGACCCGTTGTCCACGACCACGACCGGTGGCTGCTCCGGCAGCGCGACCAGCTGCTCCAGGGTGGCGAGGGTCCGCTCCCGCCGGTCGCGGGTGATCATGACGATCCCGGTTCCGGTCATCGGACGGCTCCGGCCAGTACCCCGAGGTTCTCGAGCTCGGTCAGCACGTCCTCCTTCTGGACGCGGAGCAGCCGCGCGTCGGGGGCGGCTCCGTGGGCGTCGCCGGGACGCAGGTCGGACGGGTCGTCGGGGCGCCACAGGATCCGGTGCCGGACGTCGGGCGGAGGACCCCAGAGCGCGGGGGAGACCGGGCCGAACAGCACGACCGAGGGCGTGCCCAGCGCGGTCGCGAGGTGAGCGATCCCGGTGTCCCCGACGACGACGGCCCGGGCCGCGCCGATCAGCCGGACGAGATCGGAGAACCCCAGGTCACCGGTACCACCCAGGACCGCGTCCGCGGGGAGGCCGGCGTCGGCCGCGACGGACTCGGCCAGGGCGCGCTCGCCCCGGCCGGCGGTGATCACGACCGGGACGTGCGCCCGCGCGAGCTCGCGGGCCACGGCGGCGAACCGGTCGGGCGGCCAGCGGCGGGACCCGGCGTCGGCGCCCGGATGGAGCACGACCGGGCCGTTCCCGGCTGGTTCGCCGATCCGCAGGTCGAGCGGGTCGCACTCGACCCCGTACCACTCCAGCATCCGGCACCAGCGCACGCGCTCGTGCTCGTCCTCGCGCCACATCGGCCCGTCGAACCCGGGCAGCGCCCAGCCCAGCACCGCGCCCGGCGAGAGCGCCCGCAGCACCTGCCTGCTCGGCAGCCCGTTGCCGTGCAGATCCACCGCGACGTCCGGCGCCGGCCCGTCCCAGGGCAGCACCGGCGGCACCGACCGGCCCGGCGCGGTCGTCGGCAGCACCCGGTCGACCGCACCGGAGGCCAGCGCGACCGCCGCGAAGCGGTCCGGCGCGGCCAGCACGATCTCGGCGTCGGGCAGCGCTCGGCGCAGGCCCCGCAGGGCCGGCACCGCGGTGAGCAGGTCGCCCAGTCCGAGCGCCCGCAGCACCAGTACCCTGGCCGTCATCCCCGGGCCCGTTCCAGCAGCCCGGTCGTCGACCGTCCGTCCAGATAGGGCAGCACGACGGCCTCGCCGCCCCAGGACCGCACGGCCGCGGCCTCGGGCAGCGCGTCCACCGTGTAGTCGCCGCCCTTGACCCAGCGGTCCGGGCGCAGCTCGTTCAGCACCTGCTCGGGGGTGTCCTCGTCGAACACGACGACCGCGTCGACGGCGGCCAGCCCGGAGAGGACGGCGGCCCGGTCGGCGGCGGTGTTCAGCGGCCGCCCGGCGCCCTTCAGCCGGGTCACCGAGGCGTCCGAGTTGAGCAGCACGATCAGGCAGTCCCCGGCTCGCCGGGCCGCCTCCAGCAACCCGACGTGCCCCGCGTGCACGAGATCGAAGCACCCCCCGGTAGCCACCACGGTCCCGCCCTCGGCCCGCACGGCCTCCGCCAGCCCAACGGCCTCCGCCAGCCCGATACCCGCCCCGCCCGCGCCGCCGCGGGCTCCGGCCCCGCTCACGCCGCCGCGTGCTCCGGCCCCGCCCGCGCCGCTGCGCGGCGCACCGGCGCCCCGGCCGGGCCAGGCGAACGCGCCTCCGGCGTCCACGAAAGCCGTGGCCGACGCCACCGCGCGCGCCACCGCCTCCTCGGGCAGCGCCCCGTCGGCGAGCGCGGCCGCCGCGGTAGCGGCGAAACAGTCCCCGGCTCCGCACGGATCACCCGACGCCTCGAACGGCGCGGGCACCAGCATCGGCGACGCGGTCCCGCGGCTCAGCATCGCCCCCCGGGCACCCATCGTGATCACCACCGACGAAGCACCCCACGATTCGGCCAGCGAAGACGCCGACCGCCCCCCGGCCTCCGAGGCGTTCGGCGTAGCCAGCCGCACCCCCGCCACCGGCGCCGACCCCCGCGGATGCGGATCCCACAGCACCCGGGACGCCACCGCGGCCAGCTCCGGACGCACCGCGTCGGCCACACCCCGCCCGTAGTCGGCCACCAGCACCCCGGCCGCCCGCGAGAGCAGCGCCCCCACTCCGGCGTCCGGATAGGGCAGCGGAACCCCGTCCCCGCGATCCAGCCGCACCACCGGACGCCCACCGGCCAGCACGCGCGTCTTCACCGGCACCGTGCCCCGCAGCGGCAGCTCGACCAGCCGCACCCGCCCGGCCAGCAACTCCCGCAGCGCGTCGGCGTCGGGCCCCGACCCGATCGCGGTGACCAGCACGACCTCGCGATGGGTCCGCTCCGCGGCCAGGCACGCGGCCAGCGCCGCACCGCCCGGCCGGTCCCGCGACCCGGACACGTCGACTACCGGCACCGGAGCGTCCGGTGCCAGCCGCGTCGCGGTCCCGGTCACGTCCCGGTCGAGCAGCGCGTCGCCGACCACGACCAGCGGAGCGGTCATGCCGAGAGCCTGCGGCCGAGCAGCGCCTCGTCGAACGCCGCACACATCAGATGCAGCGCGACCAGGTGCGCCTCCTGCACGGTCGCGGTCGCGTCGGCGTCGACGCACAGCGCCGAGTCGGCCGCGGCCGCGAGCGGGTTGGGCTGCGGCCCGGTCATCGCCCACACCGTGATCCCGAGGTCCCTGGCCACCTCGACCGCGCGCAGCAGGTTGCGGCTGCTGCCCGACGTCGACATCGCGACCAGGACGTCACCGGGCCGGCCGTGCGCGGCGACCTGCCGGGCGAACAGCTCCTCGAACCCGTAGTCGTTGCCGATCGCGGTCAGCGTCGACGTCTCCGCGTGCAGCGCGATCGCCGAGTACGCGGGCCGGTCGTCGCGGTAGCGGCCGACCAACTCGGCGGTCAGGTGCTGGGCCTGCGCGGCGCTGCCGCCGTTGCCGGCCGCGAGCAACCGCGACCCGGACGGCAGCCGGGCCGCGAGCGTCTCGCCCCAGCCCGTCAGCAGCGGGATCTGGGTCCGGCGCAGCCGGGCCAGCGTCTGCTCCAGCGCGAGACAGTGGTCCGCGGCGGCGCTCGTGCCCACCCGGTCGAGTTGAGAGGTCATCGGGTTGCTCCTGTGGCGGTGGCGGCCGACCGGCTGCGCCGGACCGCCGAGATGCGACGGGGGACGGGGGGCGCGCACACGCCCCGGTAGGCGGCTTCGGTCGCCGCGGCGACGCGGTCCCAGCCGTAGTGGGCCTCGGCCCGGCGACGTCCGGCCGCGCCGAACGCGCTCCGGCCGGCCGGGTCGGCCAGCAGCGCGGTCACGGCGCCGGCCAGCGCGTCCGGGTCGCCCGGCGGCACCAGGCGGCCGGTGCGGCCCTCGGCGACCGTGTCGAGGTGCCCGCCGACGGCGCTGGCCACGACCGGCCGCGCGCAGGCCATGGCCTCCAGCGGGACGATGCCGAACGGCTCGTAGTGCGGCGGGCAGAGCACCAGGTCGGCGCTGCGGAACAGGGCCGGCATCCGGCTCCGCTCGACGCCGCCGAGCAGCACGAACCGGTCGGCCAGCCCCAGCGACGCGGCCAGCGCCCGCAGCCGCTGCGCCTCGGGGTCGGCGTCCAGCCGGTCGGCGGGCGGACCACCGGCCAGCACCAGCTCGGCGTCGGGGATCGACGTCAGCGCGCGCAGGGCGACGTCGGCGCCCTTGCGCCGGACCAGCCGGCCGACCTGCAGCAGCCGCGGCCGCCCGGACCGCGGCTCGACCGGCCCGGCCGGGGCGAACGCGGTGACGTCCACCCCGCACGGCACGACCTGCAGCCGGCCGGCCGGGATCCCGAGCGCGCGCAGCTCGCGCACCTCGTCGGTGCAGGTCGCGATCGTCGTGGCGACGCTGTGCCCGATCGTCGTCTCGTACTCGACCCGGTCGGGCGGGCTGGTGTCGTCGTCGCCCTGGTGGCGCCGCTTGACGCTGCCCAGCGCGTGGAACGTCTGCACGACCGGCAGCCCGGGGAAGTCCCGCGCCCCGGCCAGCGCGGCCAGCCCCGACATCCAGAAGTGCGCGTGCACGACGTCCGGCTCGGACGTCCGCCAGAACCGTGCCAGCTCGGCGCCGAACGTCGGCATGTACGGCAGCAGGTCGTCCTTCGGGATCACCGACGCCGGGCCCGCGGTCACGTGGTGCACGGTGACGCCCGGCGCGAACGGCATCGTCTCGGGCAGCGCCGGGTCGTCCCGGCGGGTGTGGACGGTCACCTGGTGGCCGCGCTCGGCCAGCGCGACGGCCAGGCTGGCCACGTGGACGTTCTGCCCGCCTGCGTCGACCTCACCGAGGACGGCCAGCGGGCTCGCGTGTTCGGAGACCAGGGAGATCCTCACGCGACCACCTCCTCCAGGAGCACGTCCCAGTCGTCGAGGAATCGTTTGAGTCCGTACCGCTCGAGCGCGGCCTGCCGGGCCGCGGTGCCGTGGGCGGCGGCCAGGTCCGGGTCGTCGAGGTAGCGGCGGGCGGCCGCGGCCAGCTCGTCCGGGTCGGTCGAGATCACCCCGGCGCCGTCCGGAACCGCGCGGTACACCTCGGTCGTGGCCAGCGCGACCACCGGCATCCCCAGGTGCATCGCCTCCAGCAACGACAGGCCCAGCGACGTCCACCGGATCGGGTGCAGGTAGCAACGGCGGGCCGCCATCGCGTCGTGCAGGTCGGCCTGGGCCAGGTCGAACGTCCGCACGCCGGTCAGCCGGAGCTGATCGGCGCGCATGCCGAAGACGTCCAGCGGGGCCGCGGCCGACAGCCGCGGCAGCAGGTCGGTCCCGGTCGTCCGGCCCCGCCGGACCGGGTCGTTGATGACGACCGCGGCCCGTTCGACGGTGCCCGTGTACCGGTGGCCGGGGTCCGGGATCCCGTGCTCGATCACCGCGGTCCGGCTCCCGCCGTTGTCCCAGAACAACCGGTTGAAGTGCGTCACGTGGACGATCGGCAGGCCGGCGTCCGCCATCGGGTGACGCGTGTCGGGCACCGACCCGGTGCCGGCGCCGTCGGTGCCCGGGGCGTTGTGCTCCAGGTAGATCGCCGGGAGGTCGCGACCGGTCCACTCGCGGGCCAGCGCGATCTCGTGCGGGCGCTGGACGATCACGACGTCGATCTCGGCCTCGCGCAGCTGCTGCGGGGTCAGCTCGACGGCGGTGGCCGGCCAGTCGTACGTGCGCGCACGTCCCAGGCCGTCCGGCCCACGGTCCGGCGTCATCGGTATCAGGTAGCGGTGCGGGCCGTGGACGAAAGCCGTCGTCCAGGCTCCGTGTACGTGCCAGAGCAGGATGTTCACGCGGTCACCTCCCGGGTGTTCTGAGGAGCGGGCCGCTTCTTGACCCGGGGGATGAGTCCGTCGACCGCGGCCAGGACGTCCTCGCCGCGGATCGAGGTGAGGCAGGGATGGCCGGGGATCGGGCAGGTCCGGGCACGGGTGTCCCGGCAGGCCGCCCGCTGGTCGCCGAGCACCACCGACGGGACGCGGTAGGGCGCCCAGCGCTGGGCCGGGACGACCGGCGCGAACAATGAGACGACCGGGGTGCCGACGGCCGCGGCCAGGTGCGCCGGGCCGGTGTTGCCGACGACGACCGCGTCGGCTCCGGCGAGGATGCCGGCCAGGCCGTGCAGGTCGGTGCGTCCGCCGAGGTCGAGCGCGCCCGTGCGGTAGGCGACCGACGAGGTCAGCGCGGTCTCGCCGGGCCCGCCGGTGAGGACGACGCGGTGGCCGGCCTGCAGCAGCGCGGTCGTGATCTCCACCGCGGTCCCGAAGCCGGGCGCCCGGGCCGGAACCGCGGCTCCCGGATGGACGACGACGTAAGGCTCGGGGCCGGTCAGGCCGGTGACGTTCGGGGGCGCCGTGATCGCGAGGCGGCCGTCGTCGTTGGACGGGAGCGCGAAGCCGGCCGCGCGGGCCAGGTCGAGGGCCGCGTCGGCCTCGTGGCGGTCGTCGCCCCGCTGGTGACGCAGGTCGAGCAGCGAGCCCGGGTAGTCGACGCTGTCGGCGCCGATCCAGCCGACGCCGGCCAGGCGCAGCAGCAGCGCGGTCGGCAGCGGGCTCTGGTGGAAGCTGGTCAGGATCAGCGCGCGGTCGAGGCGCCGGTCGGCCAGCGACGCGGTGATCGCGGCGATGTCGTCGGCGCGGACCGGCGGCGGCTCGAGGCCGACCCAGGGCGCGTCCCAGACGATCACGTCGTCGACGCCGGGCAGCAGGCGGGCCGCGGCCGCTCCCTGCGGGCCGCACAGCAGCGTCACCCAGGCCGAGGACGCGGCCGCGGCCCGGACCGTGGGCCCGGCGAGCAGCACATCACCGGCGCTGTCGAGCCGGGCGATCAGCGTCCTCATCGGGAGACCTCGCGGGCCAGCGGGAGCGACCGCGGGCCCGGGCGGAGCAGGTGCGAGACGGCGCTGAACAGGTCCGGGGCCGTGCCCGGGGCGGCGGCGATCTCCTCGGCCCTGGTCACCGGGGTCGGGACCAGGATGCCGCCGGCTCCCGCGGCGGCCGCGGCGCCGAGGTCCGCGCCGATGTCGCCGATCACGACCGTGTCGGCCGGATCGACGCCGAGCGCCTCGGTGCCGGCGAGCACCATCCCCGGCTCGGGTTTGCGGCAGGCGCAGCCCTCGCCCGGGGTGTGCGGGCAGAACGTCCAGACGTCGAGGGGGTCGTCGAGGAGGTGCTGGATGCGGTCGGCGACGGACTCGACCTGGGCCCGGGTGAGCAGGCCGCGGCCGACGCCCGACTGATTGCTGACGACGCCGACCGCGATGCGGCGGGCCCGCAGGAGCAGCACCGCCTCTTTGGCGCCCGGGCGGAGCACGACGTTGTCCGGGTCGCCGTTGTAGGGCGGGTCGTCCTCGGTCAGCGTGCCGTCCCGGTCGAACAGCACCGCCCGGGGCAGCCCGGAGCCGCTGTCCCGGGGTCGGGGTCGCGCCGGGTCCACGTACACCCACGCGTCGGGCGCGAACGCGGAGCGAGCCGGGACGTGCCTCACCGCGCCACCGCCGAGTGTGGAACGTCCGACCGGCTCGGGGCCGCCGAAGTGTCCACGCTTCCGCCGGGAGCGGCGGCGCCCGCAGCGGCCGGGGGCGGCCAGGGCGTCGCTCGGCGGTGGCGCCACTCGCCGCGGAGCCGGTGGCCGACCGCCGCGAACGGGATCACCGCGCTGGTCGCGAGCATCGTGAGCACCTCGGACCGGCTGCGCGGGCCGGGCGCGATCCGGGCGGCCGCGAACTCGGCCGTGCCCACCGCCCAGGCGCCCGCTGCGGCCAGCGCCGCCCGCCGCCGGCCGGACACCGCCAGCCCCACCGCCGCCGCCCCGGCCGCGGCGATCACCGCGTGCCGCGTGATCCGCCCGCGCGGCGCCTCGGCCCGCTCGGCCCAGTCTGCCCCGTGCAACCGTCGCATCAGGACGTCGTCCGCATTGCCGGCTTGAGCGGAGACCGACACGAGCGGGCCGGCCGTCCGGACCGGATGGACGGTGACCCGCCGTCCCACGGTCAGGCCCCACCCGGCGTCGGCGACCCGCAGCGCGAGGTCCGCGTCCTCGCGGAACGCGCGGGGGAAGCGCTCGTCGAAGCCGCTGACGGCGGCCAGCGCCGACCGGCGGTAGGCGATGTCCGCGGTGATCCACCGGGAGGTCTCGAGCCCGGCGGTGTTCCGCTCGAAGTCGGTCGGCCGGCGACCGGCCGGCAGCGGCACCGTGATCCGCCCCTGCACCGCGGCCGTCGCCGGATCGGCTTCGTCCAGGTCGCGAGCGAGGTCGGCGGCCCAGGTCCGCGACGGCACGACGTCGTCGTCCAGGAACACGACCCACGGCGTCGTCGTCGCCCGCCAGCCCGCGTTCCGGGCCGCGGCCGGCCCGTTCCCGCAGCTGTAGACGACCCGGTCGACCCGGTCGAGGCCGACGCCGAGCGGCCCGCAGTCGGTCAGCGGCCGGTCGTCCACCACGACGACCTCGGCCGGAGCCGGACCGGCGCTCTCGGCGAGAGCCCGCAGACAGTCGGCCAGCGACGCACGGCCGACGGTCGGGATCACCACCGAGTAGGTCATGCGAACATCCGGCCCCGCCGGACCACGAACGGGCCGAGCGCGAGCAGGTCCACCGGGGCCGAGCCGAAGCACTCCAGCGCGTCCCGGACGTCGTCGACCATCGGGCGACCGGCCGTGTTCAGGCTGGTGTTGACGACGACCGGCAGCCCGGTCCGGCGTTCGAACCCGCGCAGCATCGCCGCCACCCGGGGTTCGGTCGCCGGGTCCACGGTCTGGATCCGTGCGGTGCCGTCGACGTGCACGACGGCCGGGATGCGGTCCTTCCACTCCGGCTTGGTGTCGTGGACGAACAGCATGTACGGGCTGGGGAACGGGCCGCCGGTGAAGATGTCGGGGGCCCGGTCGGCCAGCACCATCGGCGCGACCGGCCGGAACTGCTCCCGGCCCTTGACGTCGTTGAGCCGCTCGAGGTTGCCGGAGTGACCGGGGTGGGCCATCAGCGACCGATGGCCGAGCGCGCGCGGACCGAACTCGGACCGGCCCTGGAACCACGCGACGACCTGGTTGTCGGCCAGCGCCTCGGCGACCGTCTCGGCCACGTCGTCGGGCCGCTCGTAGGGGACGGCGGCGGTCTTCAGCCAGGCCTCGATCTCGGCGTCGGGCCAGCCGCGGCCGAGGTCGGCGCCGGACAGCGGTTCGGGATCGATCCCGTTGAGGGCCGACAGGAAGACCGCGGCGCCCAGCGCGGTGCCCGCGTCGCCCGCGGCCGGCTGCACCCAGACCCGGTCGAACGGCCCTTCGCGGACGATCCGGGAGTTCGCGACGCAGTTCAGCGCGGTGCCGCCGGCCATCGTGAGCAGCGAGTCGCCGGTCTGGCCGTGCAGCCAGCGGGCCAGGTCGAGCAGGACGTCCTCGAGCACCAGCTGGGCGGAGGCGGCGATGTCGGCGTGCTCCTGGGTCCAGGCCTCGTTCTCGCCGCGGATCGGGGCGAACTCGGTCCAGTCGATGCCGGTGGCGTGGAAGCCGCCGTCCTGGGTGGAGTACACCCGCTTGCGTAGTTCGTCGGCCATCCGTGGCGACCCGTAGGAGGCCAGCGCCATCACCTTGAACTCGTCCGACGAGCGGAGGAAACCGAGGTGGGCGGTGAGGTCCTCGTAGAACAGACCGAGCGAGTGCGGGAGCCGCTGCGAGGCGAGCGTGTGCAGTTCGTTGCCGACCCGGCGTCCGGCGAGGTGGGACGTCGCCTCGCCGCGGCCGTCGAGCACCAGCACGGAGCCGGTCGCGGAGTCCGGAGCCGCGTACGCGGCCGAGGCGGCGTGGGCGACGTGGTGGCGGACGAACTTGACCTTGGCCGGGTCGAGGCCGGGCAGGGCCTCGGCCAGGAAGCCCGGAGCTTCTCGGGCGTATCTCTGTCGAAGGTGGTCCCAGGGGTCGTTCAGTCCGAGGTCCTCGGCCGGCTCCGACAGTGCGGGGTCGTACGAGTACCCCACGTAGTCGATGTCCTGCGGACGGAGGCCGGCCTGCGCGAGGCACCAGGCGGCCGCTTTCTCGGGCAGCTCCCAGGCCGAGAACGGCAGCGGACGCTTGCCGTGCTTGCGCCGGGAGAATCGCTCTTCTTCAGCTGCGGCCACGACCTTTCCGTCCACCACGAGGCACGCGGAGGGATCGTGGAACAGCGCGTTGATGCCGAGCACACGCATCGGCGGCTCCCTTCCAGCGGCAGCGTTCGGTAGTCGCGGGGGAGTCGTTTGCCGGCCGGAACGGCTCACTCGAGAGCCCGGCGGCCCCATCCGCACCGAGGCAGATACCCCTGGTGCGAGCGTTAAACGTCGGGTGCAGCAATTGAACTGTCAGGCCTGCGGATGCACTTACCTGCGTGCGGATGCTCTTACTACCAGTGAGCGCGCGACGGCCCCGGTAGGCCCGTTAGGGGCCGAGGGACTTCAGGTAGGACTCGACGACCGTGGGCATGTCGACGGCGGCCGGGTCGAGTAGCCACTGGATCTGCAAACCGTCCATCAGCGCGATCAGCGCGGTAGCGATCACCGCCGGATCGAGGGCCGGATCGACGTCCCCGGCCCGCTGCCCCTCGGCCACCGCCACCCCCAGATACCGACGAAGCGCCCGGTACCGCTCCACGAACGACGTGTGCGCAGGATGACCCTCCGCCACCGCCTCGCCCGACAGCGTCACGTACAGCTGAACGAGCCCCGGCACCGTCGTGTTGTGGCGGACCTGCTCGGCCAGGCCGGCCAGCGCGTCCCGGCCCGACGGCGTCGACTCCGCAAAACGCCTGGCCTGGTCCGACGCGTCACGGAGCGCGATCACCTCGGCCAGTAGGTGCTCTTTGGACGAAAAGTGGTGCAGCAGCCCGGCCTGGCTCAGCCCGACCCGGTCGGCGATCTCCTTCAGCGAGCCGCCGCGGTAGCCGGACTCGGCGAACACGGCCATCGCTTCGTGCAGGATCTCCGCACGCTTGGCCCGCCCCTTGGTATAGCTGCCGCGTGGCTTTGTCACACCACACACCCTAAGATGAAAACCTATCGGCCAGTCGGTTTTCGACCCCCGGCCGAGAAACCGCAGAGGAGCGGTCCATGACCCAGGCCGTCGAGCGCAGGACCCCGCTGGGCGTGTTCGTCGCGACGATGCCGCTCGCCGGGTTCGGGCTCTACGTGGCGCTGCTGACGCCGGTCGTGGTGACGCTCGCGCTGAAGGTCGAGGCGGTGGCGCCCGGCAGCAAAGAGCGCGATCTCGGCCTGGTGCTCGGCGTCGGGGCGTTGCTGGCGATGATCAGCAACCCGATCGCGGGCCGGCTCTCCGATCGCACCGCCTCCCGCTTCGGCATGCGCCGCCCGTGGCTGATCGGCGGCACGCTCCTCGGTACGGCCGGTCTGGTGCTCGTCGCCACCGCGGAAGACGTCCCGCTCATCGGCGTCGGCTGGTGCATCACGCAGGTGTCGTACAACGGCGCGCTCGCCGCGCTGACCGCGACGCTGCCGGACCAGGTGCCGGACGCGCGCCGGGGCGCGGTCAGCGGCCTGGCCGGGATCGCCCTGCAGGTGGCGATCGTGGCCGGCGCGGTGACCGCGGCGGTCTTCTCCGGTGACCTGGCCCGGTTCCTGGTGCCGGCGGCCATCGCGCTGGTTTTGATCGGGGTCTTCGCCGCGGTGCTGCGCGACCGCGTGCTGGCGACCCGCCCGGCCACGGCCCTCGGATTACGGCAGCTGCTCGGCACGTTCGTGTTCGACCCGCGCCGCCACCCCGACTTCGCCTGGACCTGGCTGACCCGGTTCGCGTTCATGTTCGCGACCGCCACCGGCGTCACCTACCTGCCGTACTTCCTCACCGACGAGATCGGCATCCCGAAGGACGACGTCCCCGGCAAGGTCGCGCTCGCCACCGTCGTCCTGACGATCCTGACGGTCGTGACCAGCGTCGTCGGGGGCCTGCTCTCCGACCGGATCGGACGGCGGAAGCCGTTCGTGATGGTCGCCGCCGTCGTCGCGATGGCCGGTCTGCTCGTGGTGGCCTTCGCCGGGACGTTCTCGCAGGTCGTCGTCGGGTTCGTGATCTTCGGCATCGGCACCGGGTGCTTCTACGCGGTCGACCTGGCGCTGGTCACGCAGGTGCTGCCGAGCACGGACGACACCGGCAAGGACCTCGGCATCATCAACATCGCCAACGCGCTTCCCCAGTCCCTGGCCCCGGCGATCGCGCCGGTGTTCCTGGCGATCGGCGGTTACCCGCTGCTGTTCGCCGCCGGAGCCGTCGTCGGAATCGTCGGCGCGCTGCTCGTGACGAGAGTTCGGAGTGTGGCATGAAGGATCTGACCCTGGAGCAGAAGGTCCGGCTGCTGACCGGCGAGGACTTCTGGTCGCTCTACGCCGAACCGGCGATCGGGCTGCGCAAGATCGTCGTGTCCGACGGCCCGGCCGGAGTACGTGGGAACAATTGGGACGAACGTGATCGGTCGGCGAACATTCCGTCGCCGACGGCGCTCGCGGCCTCCTGGGACCGGGCGCTGGTGGAGCGGCTCGGGCGACTGCTCGCCGCCGAGGCCCGGCGGAAGAACGTCGACGTGCTGCTCGCGCCGACCGTCAACCTGCACCGCTCGCCGCTCGGCGGCCGGCACTTCGAGGCGTTCTCCGAGGACCCGCTGCTCTCGGCCGAGCTCGGCGCGGCCTACGTGCGTGGCGTGCAGTCGGGTGGCGTCGGCGCGACCGTGAAGCACTTCGTCGCGAACGACAGCGAGACCGATCGGATGTCGGTCGACGTGACCGTCGACGACCGCGCGCTGCGCGAGGTGTACCTGGCGCCGTTCGAGCGGATCGTGCGCGAGGGCGTCTGGGCCGTGATGGCCGCGTACAACCAGGTCGCGGGCGTCACGATGACCGAGAGCCCGCTGCTGCGGTCGATCCTGCAGGAGGAGTGGGGCTTCGACGGCGTCGTCATGTCGGACTGGTTCGCGACCCGCTCGACCGTGGCGGCCGCGAACGCGGCCCTCGACCTGGCCATGCCCGGGCCCGACAGCCCGTGGGGCGCGGCCCTGGTCGCGGCCGTGCGGGCGGGCGAGGTGCCGGAGGCCGTCATCGACGACAAGGTGGAGCGGCTGCTGCGGCTGGCCTCGCGGGTCGGAGCGCTCGCCGGGTCCGCTGGCTCGGCGATCCCGCCGGCCCCGGCCGTCGAGATCGCGGCGCTCTCCCGCGAGGCCGCGGCCCGCGGGATGGTGCTGGTCCGCAACGACGGCCTGCTGCCGCTGCCGCCGGTCCGCCGGCTCGCCGTCATCGGTCCGAACGCCCTGCACGCGCGGACGATGGGCGGTGGCTCCGCCTCGGTCAGTCCGACGTATACGGTGACGCCGCTGGCCGGGCTGGCGGCCGCGCTCGGCGATTCCGTGGAGATCGTGTCGGCCGAGGGATGCTTCCCGTCCGAGAAGCTCGACCCGGTGCCGCTGGAGCAGATCGTCGACCCGGCCGACGGCACGCCGGGCCTGCGGGTTCGGTTCCTGTCCGCGTCCGGGGCCGTGCTGGCCGAGGAGCACCGGGAGAGCGGCCGCCTGACCTACCTGGGCAGCTTCGCGGGGGCCGACGCGGCCCAGGTGACCGCGATCGAGCTCTCGGCCCGGTTCACCGCGGCGGTGGCCGGAGAGCACGCGCTCGGGGCGGCCGGCGTCGGGCCGTTCCGGCTGACCGTCGACGGGCACGACGTGCTCGACCAGGTCATCGACCCGCCGGGGCCGGACCTGGTCGAGGCGATGATGAACCCGGGCCAGGCGGTGACGGCCGTGCGACTGGCCGCCGGCCAGACCGTCGACGTGGTGCTCACCCACTCGCTGCCGCCGGGCAACACGTTCCCGGGCGCGATGCTGAGGCTGGTCGCCGCCGCGCCCCGCCGGACCGAAGACGACGAGCTGTCGTACGCCGAGTCGCTGGCGGCCTCCGCTGATGCGGTCGTCGTCGCGGTCGGGACGAACGAGGAGGTCGAGAGCGAGGGCTACGACCGCGCGAACCTGGCGTTGCCCGGGCGGCAGGACGAGCTGGTGCGCCGGGTGCTGGCGGCCAACCCGCGGACGGTCGTGGTGGTCAACTCGGGGGCGCCGGTCGTGCTGCCTTCGGCGCCGGCTGTGCTGCTGACCTGGTTCCCCGGGATGGAGGCCGGCCACGCGCTGGCCGACGTCCTGCTCGGCGTGGCCGAGCCCGGGGGCCGGCTGCCCACGACCTGGCCGGCGGCCGAGACCGACGTGCCGGTGTACTCGACCCGGCCGGTCGACGGCGGGCTGACCTACGCGGAGTCGATCCACGTCGGGCACCGCGGGTGGCTCCGGTCGGGCGCCTCGCCGGCCTGGTGGTTCGGGCACGGGCTCGGGTACACCACGTGGTCGTACGAGACCGTCTCGGTAGCTGGTGACGGCGTGTCGGTGCAGGTCCGGAACACCGGCCCGCGGGCCGGCCGGGAGGTCGTCCAGGTGTACGCGTCCCGCCCCGGCAGCGCGGTGGACCGGCCGGTGCGCTGGCTGGCCGGCTTCGCCGTCGCGTCCGCCGGTCCGGGCGAGACGGTGACGGTCGAGGTGTCGCTGCCGGCCCGGGCCTTCGAACACTGGGACGCCGGAGGCTGGGCGCGGGAAGAGGGCAGCTTCACCCTGCACGTCGGCCGCTCGGTCGTCGACACGCCGCTCGAAGTTGAGTGGCCTGGGCTCAAGTCCGGGGAATGAATCGGGGCGCTGCGGCGTCGAAGCGGGTGGACCAATCGGCACTGTGGCAGGGAGCGGAAGGTGGCCACCACTACGAGCAGCGACTACTACGACGTGCTGGGCGTCGAGCGGACGGCGAGCCAGGAGGACATCCAGCGCGCCTACCGCAAGCTGGCCCGGAAGTATCACCCGGATGTGAACTCCGATCCGGACGCCGAGGACACGTTCAAGCGCGTGAACGAGGCCAACGAGGTCCTGAGCGACCCGGAGGCTCGCGAGCGCTACGACAAGTTCTCGCCGCAGTTCGGTGACGACTGGCGCAAGGTGCCGTCGGACTACGACCCTTCTGCTGGTGCGCGCGCTCACGGGTTTTCGGGGGACGGGGCGAGCTTCGAGGACCTGCTCGGCGGGCTGTTCGGGGGCGGGTCCGGCTTCTTCAGCCGGGGTCCGATGCCCGGCTCCGACATCGAGGCCGAGATCGAGCTCCCGATCGAGGACGCGTACTCCGGCGGGCGTCGCAGCCTGACGATGCAGTCCGCTGAGGGCCTCCGCACGATCGACGTCAACATCCCGGCCGGTGTGCTGGACGGCCAGCGGATCCGGCTGGCCGGTCAGGGTGGCGAGGGCTACGGCGAGGGCGCGCCCCGCGGTGACCTGTACCTCCGCGTGCGGCTCGCCCCGCACCGCCGCTACCGCGTCGACGGCCGCGACCTCACGGTCGAACTCCCGGTGACGCCCTGGGACGCGACCCTCGGCGCGAAGGCCACCGTGGAGACGCTCGCCGGGAATGTGGACGTGAAGGTACCGGCCGGTTCGTCGTCGGGACGTCGGCTGCGGCTGCGTGGCCGGGGGCTGCCTAATTCGCGGGGTGCCGCCGGTGACCTGTACGCCGAGGTGAAGATCGTCGTTCCGCAGCGTCTGACCGGTAGGCAGCGGGCGCTCTGGGAGGAGCTGGCCGGCCTGGAGTCGGCCGACGCCGAGGGCGAGGCCGCCTGACGGTTTCTTGGGGTGGGCGGAGGCTCGGGCGGGCGGAGGCTCGGGTGGGCGGAGGCTCGGGTGGGCGGGAGGCTCGGCCGGGCGGGCGGGGGCCTGTAGCTTCGGAAAGCATGTGCCGAAACATCACCGAGCTGCGGGGCCTCCAGCCGCCCGCGACCGACGACGAGATCACCGCGGCCGCGGCCCAGTTCGTCCGGAAGGTCACCGGGATCGGGAAGCCGAACCCGTCGGTGGCGCCGAAGATCGACGACGCCGTGCACCAGATCGCGCACATCATGCGCGACCTGCTGGGCGAGCTACCCGAGCGGCGCGGCGAGCCGACGACGGTGCCGCCGCTGCGCCGCCCGCAGGTGCGGGCTCGCCTGGGCCTGGCCCCGTTCGAGGGCTGACCCTGTTCGTTGGCCGGTCGTGTCGTCGGCCACGCCGTGAGCCCTTCGCGATGCGCGCGGGTAACTCGCTGGGGCCTGAGGCTGCGTGAAGTGGCGCCCGGCATGATCGGATCCGTGGCCGCTGGGCCGTGGTCGCTGGACTGTGGGCCGCGTGTGCGGAGGTTGCCGGCCCCCGGGTCTCTCGGCGGCGCCTAGACGCCGTTTCGACCTCCTCCGCGGGTCGCGGATGCTGCCGACCTGCGGTAACCAGTGCGTCTCAGGCCTCCACCCCTGCGCTCGGCGGGTCGCCACGCATGGGTGGGGCACATGGCAGGCCCCACGCACGGCGGGCCCCGGGCGCGATCGTTCCGCGTGAGCTGGGTCCCGCGCGGGGCGGCCCACGTGTGGCCCGAGTGCGCTACGCCTAGAAGGCGACCGCGCCGGACCGGCCACCGCCCAGGCTGGGGTCACCGCCGATGCTGGGGTCACCGCCCAGGCTGGCGACCCACGCCCGGTGGCCGCCCGTACTGGGCGGCCACCGCGCCCGGCAACCACCCGCGCTCAGCGGGCAGTACAACCTCGCCGCGGCCGTTTGACCTCGGACCGGGCCTCGCCACCGCCGCCCCAACCGAGTTACGAGGCGGGCCTCAGGCCGGCGTGGTCGCGAAAGTGCGGCTGATCACCAGGCGCTGGATCTGGTTCGTGCCCTCGAAGATCTGCATGATCTTCGCCTCCCGCATATACCGCTCGACCGGAAAATCACGCGTATACCCGTACCCCCCGAGCACCTGAACCGCGTCCGTCGTGACCTTCATCGCGGCGTCCGTGGCGATCAACTTCGCGACGCTGGCCTGGCGACTGTACGGCCGGCCCGCATCGCGCCGGCGGGCAGCGTCCACATAGGTGGCCCGAGCCGAATCGACGGCGGCGGCCATGTCGGCGAGCAGGAACCCCAGGCCCTGGTGATCGACGATCTTGCGGCCGAAGGCCGTGCGCTCGTTGGCGTAGCCGACGGCGGCGTCGAGCGCGGCCTGGGCCAGGCCGGTCGCGCACGCGGCGATGCCGAGGCGCCCGGAGTCCAGCGCGCTGAACGCGATCTGCAGACCCTGGCCCTCGCGGCCGATCAGCCGGTCGCCGTCGAGGAAGGCTCCGTCCCAGTAGGCAGCAGTGGTCGGCACCGCGTTCAGGCCCATCTTCTGCTCGGGCGGCCCGAACGTGAGGCCGTCGACCGAACCCGGGGCGAGGAAGCACGAGATGCCGCCGGCCGCGCGCACGAACAGCGCGTAGTACGAGGCCTTGCCGCCGTGGGTGATCCAGGCCTTGGTGCCGGTGATGCGGTAGCCGTCCCCGTCGCGGTCGGCGCGGCAGGTGAGCGCGGCCGCGTCCGAGCCGGCCTGGGGCTCCGACAGGCTGTAGCCGCCGATCAGCTCGCCGGCCAGCATGTCCGGCAGCCAGCGCTCCTGCTGCGCACGCGTGCCGAACATGGCGACCGGATAGCACGACAGGCCGTGCACGCTGGTCGCCACCGCGACCGCCGCCCAGCGGGCCGCCAGCTCCTCCAGAACCTGCAGGTACACCTCGTACGGCTGCCCACCGCCGCCGAACTCCTCCGGGTAGGGCAGGCCGAGCAGCCCGGCCGCGCCGAGCATGTCGAACAGGCCCTCGGGGTAGGTCTCGGCCTTCTCGTGGGCGTCGACTCTCGGGGCCAGCTCCTTGTCGGCGATGGCGCGGGTCAGGTCGAGCAGATCCGCGGCCTCGGACGAGGGGAGTAGGCGGTCGACGGCCATGTGGCTCCTTCTATAGGTACCGCTAACGGTACTACAGAACCACGATGAATAGCCGATGCGACGCGGTGGCAGAATGGCGCCCCATGACCTCAGCACCCGTCCGGCGTGGCGTGGCCCGCCGCACCGAGCTGCTCGACGCGCTCGTCGCGCTGCTGCTCGCGGAGGGGTTCGCGTCGTTCACGCTCGACGACCTGGCCGCCCGGCTGCACTGCTCGAAACGCACGCTGTACTCGATCGCCGGGAGCAAGGAACAGCTGGTCCGCACCGCGGTCGTGCACTTCTTCCGGGGTGCGACCGCGGCCGTGGAGGACGCGGTCGCGCGCGAGCCCGACCCGGCCGCCCGGATCACCGTCTACCTCCAGGCGGTCGCGGTCGCGCTGCGGCCGGCGTCGGCGGCGATCCTCGACGACGTCGCGTCGTTCCCGCCGGCCGCCGAGATCTACGAGCGGAACACCCGGGCCGCCGCCCGCCGGATCCGCGAGTTCATCGACGAGGGCGTGGCCGCGGGCGCGTTCCGCGCGACGCACACCGGCTTCGTCGCCGACGTCGTCGCGTCGACGATGGTGCGGATCCAGCAGCGCCAGGTGGCCGCCGCGACCGGACTGTCGGACGCGGAGGCCTACGCCGAGCTCGCCGCGCTGGTCACTAACGGGCTAGCAGCTCCCTGATCGCCTTCACCACCTCGGCCGGGGCCTCCTCGGCCATGAAATGGCCGGCGCTGGTGGTCCGGTGGTCGAGGTCGGCGGCCCACCGGCTCCAGATCCCCTCCGCGTCGAAGCCGAGCGCGGCGCCCCAGTCCTGTTGGAGGACGGTGACCGGCATCGCCAGGCGGTGGCCGGCGTCGCGATCGACGGTGTCGTGGGCGACGTCGATGCCGGCGGTGGCGCGGTAGTCGGCGACGATCGACGGCGTGGCTGCGGCCGACGCCCGCAGGTACTCGGCCCGGACGTCTTCCGGGATCGCGTCGGAATTGCCGGCCCACTGGTCGAGGAACGAGCCGTAGAACTCGTCGGCGACCGCGGCGATCATCTTCTCCGGCAGGCCTGCGGGCTGCGCCATCAGGTACAGGTGCCAGCCGACCGCACCGTGCACGCCCCGGAGCACGTCCCAGCTCTCCAGCGTCGGGAGGACGTCGAGAGAGGCCAGGTGGGTGACGGTGTCGGGATGGTCGAGGCCGGCCCGGATCGCGACCAGCGCACCGCGGTCGTGGCCGGCGAGCGCGAAGCGGTCGTGGCCGAACGCCTTCGCGAGCGCGACGACGTCGGCGGCCATCGTGCGCTTGGAGTAGGTGTCGGCCGACGCTTCGGCGGGCTTGTCGGAGTCGCCGTAGCCGCGCAGGTCGGGGACCAGGACCGTGTGGTCGGCGGCCAGGTCGGCGGCGACGTGGCGCCACATCAGGTGGGTCTCGGGGAAGCCGTGGAGCAGCACGATCGGCGAGCCGGTGCCGGCGACCGCGGTCTGCAGGGACACGCCGTCGGCGACCGGGACGCGCTGGTAGTCGAAGCCGTTGATCTTCATGGGGTCCAGCGTCGCCGTTCCGGATCAGCAGTGGATCAGCAGCGACTGAGTAGGCTTCGGCGGTGCGATTCGGCGTGCTGGGCCCGCTGACGGCGTCCGGACCGGCGGGCGCGGTGGACCTGAAAGGGCCCGCGCACCGGTCGGTGATCGCGCGGTTGCTGGTGGCGCGAGGGCGGGTCGTGCCGGTGTCGGTGCTGGTCGACGATCTGTGGGACGGAACGTCGCCGGAGGGCGCGGTCGGGGCGGTGCAGACGTTCGTCGCCGCGCTGCGCAAGTCGCTGGAGCCGGATCGGGCGCCGCGAGCACCGGCTCGGCTGCTGGTGACCGCCGGGCCGGGGTACGCGTTGCGCGCGTCGGACGTGGATGCCTGGGAGTTCGAGGCCGAGGTCACGGCGGCCGGGTGGTCGGGCGGCGGGGCCGCGGACGCGGCCGCGGCCGCGGGGCGGTTGAGCGCGGTGCTCGGGTTGTGGCGGGGGCCGGCGTACGCGGAGTTCGCGGAGCGGCCGTGGGCGCGGGCCGAGGTCGCCCGGCTGGACGAGCTGCGGTTGCTGGCGATCGAGCGGCGCGCGGAGGCGCTGCTCGCGGCCGGCCGGGCGGCCGAGGCGGTCGCGGACCTCGAGGCGTTCACCGACACGCACCCGGCCCGCGAGAGCGGCCGCCGGCTGCTGGCGCTGGCCCTCTACCGCACCGGCCGGCCGGCCGACGCGCTCGCGTCGCTGCGCCGGGCCCGCCGGGCCCTCGCCGAGGCCGACGGCCTCGACCCCAGCCCCGACCTCCGCCGCCTGGAGGCCGACATCCTCGCCCAGTCCCCGTCCCTGGACCCGGCCCCCGCCGGTCCGCTGACCGTAGGAACTCCGCCGTCGAACGACGTCCGGCCTCCCGGCCACGAACGGCCGCATTCGGACGTCGATCGGCTGGTCGGACGCGAGCGGGAGCTACGGCAGCTGGCCGACGCGGCCGAGGACGCGATCGCGCGCGGACGCCTGCGGGTCGGGCTGATCGCCGGGGAGGCCGGGGCCGGAAAGACCGCGCTGGCCGAAGAGCTCGCGGCCCGGGTCGACGGCTACGGCTGGACGTCCGCGACCGGCACCAACCCCGACGACGAGGGGCTCCCGGCGGCCTGGCCGTGGACGCAGATCCTCGGGAGCCTCGCCCGGGTCGTGCCGAGCCCGCCCGAGCCCGGCGCCTCGCGCTTTCAGTGGCACCGGGCGGTGGCGGCCTACCTCACCGACGTGGCGACGCGGGCGCCGCTGCTGCTCGTCGTCGACGATCTGCACTGGGCCGGTCCGGAGACCCTGGCCCTGTTCGCGGCCCTGGCCGCCGAGCCGATCGCCGCGCCGATCCTGCTGGTCGCGACCTACCGCAGCACCGACCCGCCGCGGGCGCTGGCCGACGTCCTGGGTCGGGTCGCCCGGGCCGAGCCGGCCCGCGTCTACCTCGGTGGGCTCCCCGCCGACGCGATCCCGGCCGTCGTCCGGGGGGTGATCGGCCACGACGTGGACGCGTCGACCGCCGCGACCATCCACCGGCGCACCGGGGGTAACCCGTTCTTCGTCCGGGAGCTGGCCCGGCTCGTCGAGAGCGGCGAGCTGGACGCGGTGCCGCCGGGCGTCCGGGACGTCGTCCGGTACCGGATCGCCGGGCTGGCGTCGCCGGTGCGTGACGTACTGCGGCGGGCCGCGGTGCTCGGTCCGGAGATCGACCCGGACCTGCTCGAGGACGCCGACCTGACCGCGCTCGAGGTGGCCACCGCCCGGGGGTTCCTGGTCGAGCGGGGCCCGGGCCGGTTCGCGTTCGCCCACGCGCTGGTGCGGGATGCCCTGGATGCCGATGTGTCTCGCTCGCGCCGGGCCCGGTGGCACACGGCAGCGGCCGAGCTGCTCGAACGGCTCCGGCCGGGCGACGTCGACGCGCTGGCCCGGCACTACCTGCTCGCGGACACTCCGGAGACTGCGGCCCGCGCCGCCCGGTACGCCCGGGCCGCCGCCGAGCGCGCCGAGCGCCGGTCCGCCCCGCTCGAGGCCGCCCGCCTCTGGCGAGCCGCCCTCACCGCCTTCGACCGAGCCGCCGCGTTCGAGGGGGGCGCCGCTTCGGACGGGGTCACCGGCTTTGACGGGGTCGCCGCCGGCCGCGCCGCCGGCATCGATCGCGCGGGCGGCGGGGGTGTGGCCGATGGCGATCGCGCTGCGGGCGGGGGTGTGGCCAACGGCGATCGCGTCGGCGGCGGGGGTGTGGCCAACGGCGATTGCGCTGGCGGCGGGGGTGTGGTCAATGGCGATGGCGTCGGCGGCGGGGGTGCGGCCAACGGCGGTCGCGCGGGCGGCGGGGGTGTGGTCAATGGCGGTCGCGCTGGGGGTGGGGGCGTGGCCGATGGCGATCGTGCTGGCGGCGGGGGGCAGCGGGATCGGTTGGATCTGATCATGGGGGAGGTGCGGGCGCTCGCGGTCAGTGGCTCGCTCGGGCGGGCCCGGGGCCTGCGAGCCGACGCGATCGCGCTCGCCGAGAGCCTCGGCGACCCCGTCCTCACCGCCGAGGTCATCGGCGCGTTCGACGTCCCGGCGATCTGGACCGACAGCGACGACCCGGCCCTGGCCCGGCACATCGCCGACGTCACCGAACGGACGCTGGCCGCGCTCCCGCCCGACCGCCCGGCCACGCGGGCCCGGCTGCTCGCGACGCTCGCGCTCGAGCTCCGGAACACCGGTGGCGACCGGGCCGCCGCGGCCGCCCGGGAGGCCGAACGGATCGCCCGCGATCTCGGCGACCCGAGCGTCCTCGCGTTCGCCCTCAATGCCCGATTCATGCAGTCGTTCGGCCGCGCTGGCCTGGCGCCCGAACGCGCGGCCCTCGGAACCGAGATCGTCGCGATCGCGCAGACCGCGGACCTGCCGACGTTCGAGATCCTCGGCCACCTGATCCTGATGCAGGCCCGCTCCGCGCTGGCCGATTTCGTGGCCGCCGACGAGCACGCCGCCGCCGCCGACCGGCTCGGCGAACGCTACGACTCGCCGCTCGTCGCGGTGTTCACGGACTGGTACCGGGCGCTTCGGACCGCGGTGACCGGTCGGCCCTCGGACGCCGAGGCCGCCTACCGCGCCGCCGCGGCCCGCCTGGCCGCCACCGACATGACCGGCCTAGACCGAGGCCTGCTCCCGTTCGCCCTACTAGCCCTACGCCTCCAGGCCGGCCCGCCCCCCACCCCCGCGCTCACCGGCCCCGAGCTCACCGGCCCCGAGCTCACCGGCCGCGAGCCCGCCGGCCCCGAGCTCACCGGCCCCGAGCCCGCCGGCCCCGCGCTCGCGTCCGCCGGCCCTGCGCTCGCCGGCCCTGCGCCCGCGCCCGCAGGCTCCGAGCCCGCGCCTGCCGGTTCCGAGCCCGCGCCCGCCGGCTCCGGGCTCGTGTCGGTCGGCCCCGAGCCCGCTGGCTCCGAGCCTGCGACCGCCGACAGCGAGTTCGCGTCCGTCGGCCCCGCGCCGGCCGGCCCTGAGCTCGCGGCCGTCGGCCACGAGTCCGCGCCCACCGAGCCCAGCGGCCCGGGCCCCCGGGCCGGCGTCCCGGGCGGCACGGACTTCGGCGCGTTTGCGCCGTGGTGCGCCCCGGCCGGCGAGATTCCCCCGTCCCCGCCCGACCTGCTCTACGAGGCTCGCACCTGCCTCCACGCCCTGGCCGCCCTCGACGCGAACGACCACCCCACCATCGAGCGCCTCTACACCGACCTCCTCCCGGCCGCCGGCGAGCTCGCCGGCGCCGGCAGCGGCCTGCTCACGCTCGGCCCGGTCGCCGACTACCTGGCCCTTCTCGCCGACGCCCTGAACCGCCCGGCCGACGCCGCCCGCCACCGCGCCGACGCCACCCGCCTCCGCGCCGACGCCACCCGCCCGCGCGCCAACGCCACCGCGCCAACGCCACTCGCCACCGCCACCCGCCACCGCCACCCGCCTCCGTGAAACAGCGCTACAGATCGAGTCGAAACAGCCTCAGCGGTAACGGAACCCGTCGAAGAAGCGCCGGAACACGCCCCCGGGCCGGGGCAGCGGTGCGGCCTGCGGTGGCGACGTGGCCATCCGGCGGGCGATCGGCTGGTCGTAGTCGGTGTGCACGATCGCCTCGATGACCTGCTCCTCGTCGAAGTTCTCGGAACCCTCGATGACCGGCACGAACCCCACCAGGACGCCGTTGCGCATCACCTGGGCCTCGATGCCGGCGGTGCCGTCCGAGTCCCAGATCGCCTGGCGTCCCTGCGACAGCATCACGCCCACACCGAACTGGTAAACGCCGACCTTGGCCGGAAATGCGTCGACGCCCCGGTCGCGGAGGGCGTCGACGACTCGCCGTGCTCTGTTCTCGTCCATTGACCGTCTAACGTACGTGACCTCGGCTTCTCTCCCGCCCCGACGATCTCGAACCGATCACGACGTCGCGACCGCCGGTTCGGTCCGCTCGGTCGGCAGCAGCCGGACACCGCCCGGCTGCCGACGATCGTCCAGGTCGCGGCCGGTCTCACCGTGCGCCGGCCCCAGACCACCGCGCCAAGCGTGACCACACCGCACAGCCCGGCCGGCACGACGATGGCGAACGGCGGCCCGGCCTCGTCGGGGATCGGCCGGGACGAACGACGAGACGACGTCCGGCACACCGAGAATTCCCGCCAATACCAGCCCGATGCGATATTTCGTACTCACGGAGACCTCCGATCACCGGCCGGTCTGTAGGCGCGATTACATTCGTGATCTCACTCCCGTGGTTCAGTAATCCCTGGCCGCAACCGCGCGCCCCACTCACTCTCATCACGGGGGAAGGAACAATGCACGTTTTATCGAGGTCGATCCGCGTTCTGGTGGCGTCGGTCGGCGTCGCCGCGCTGGTCGCCCTGACCGGTTGCGGCCCGCTCGACTCCACCGCCTCCAAACCCACGTCCGCGCAGGCCAGCAAGCCGGCCGCGGTCGCCGGCGACCCGTCCGCGAGCCCGGCCGGCGACTCCGACGCGGTCGTGCAGAACATCCTCGACTCGGTTGTCGCCTATTGGACCGAACAATTCCAGTCCAGCGGCTACACGTTCAAGCCAGCCGACAAGGTGATCACGTACACCAAGGCCGGCGAGGCGAGCTGCAGCGGCACTCCACTCGAAGCCGGCAATGCGTTCTACTGCTTCGGCGACAACACGATCATCTACGACGCCAAATGGGTCCAGCAGTACCGCGACAAGATCGGCGACGGATTCCTTTACTTCCTCTTCTCCCACGAATACGGCCACTCGGTGCAGGGCCAGGTCGGCGCGAACATGCTGCTCAGCATCACGCTCGAACTGCAGGCCGATTGCCTGTCGGGCGCGTACCTGGGCGACTCGGTCCGGGCCGGCTCGATCCGGCTCACCGACGCCGACGTCGTCTCGCTGAAGAAGTCGCTGATGGAGGTCGGCGACGCGCCGACCGACAACGCGTACGGTGCCTGGTTCGGCCCGCTGGCCCACGGGACGATGGAGAAGCGGCTGGCCGCCTTCACTCGCGGCTACGACAGCTCGTACGGCGCCTGCCACCTCGACTCCAACAAGGGCGTGGTCCTGAAGTCCCCCAAGCAGGTGTGAGTCACCTTCTGGGGCCAGAGTGAACAGATGGACGCGACGCTCCGCTGAACAGCGGAGCGTCGCTCTGCGTGTACGGAGAAGAGGCGCCGCACGAGCCGAAGAAGGTAGCCATGTCAGACGTCGTCTACTCGCTGTACCAGCAGGACCGCCTGCGCTGGGTCGTCGAGGACGACCAGCTACCGGCCGCCCTCGCCGCGATGCACCAGAGCGGGGTCAGCGACGTGGAGGTCCGCACCGCCGACGGCCGCCCGCCGGCGCCGGCCGAACTCTCCACGCGCTACCTCACCACCGACGAGTTCTGCGGGTTCCACGTGTTCGAGGCCGCGGTGAGCCTGGCCGGGGAGGAGATCGTCCGGACGCGGTACTCGGTCCCGGGCTGCGCCTGCACCGCCACCCCGCACCGGAGCTGCGCCGTTCCGGCCTCTTAGGACCTGTCCGTCCTGTTCGGTAGGTCGCGATTTGCCATCATCTCTGCCGCAACCTCGCTCGCTCCCCGTATCCGGTTGATCCTGTTCGGTAGCGATCACGGGGGTGCCTCCGGGCGCCGCGGGAGAGGAGACGCACGCACATGCGACGACCCATCAGATTCACGACGGTCGCTGTTCTGGCGGTCGCGCTCGCCGCCGCCGGGTGTACGAAGAACACCGGCGACAAGGACGAGGGTGACCAGCAGGAGGCCTCGACCCAGACCGCGGTGCTGGCGGAGAACTCTGACGGACCCGCCCCCGGCGTGCCCGGGGCCAAGAAGGGCGGGACGGTCACGGTCTACACCAGCGGCGACTTCGAGCACCTCGACCCGCAGCAGGCGTACGTGATCCCGGCCCTGACCGCCGGCACGAACCTGATGTGGCGGACGCTCACCCAGTTCCGCGAGAACGGCGACGGCAAGTTGGAAGTCGTCGGTGACCTGGCCACGAACACCGGCGAGGAGTCCAACGGCGGCAAGACCTGGAAATTCACGCTCAAGGACGGGCTGAAGTTCGAGGACGGCACGCCGATCACGTCCAAGGACGTCGCCTACGGCGTGGCCCGCTCGTTCAGCCCCGACCTCACCGAGGGTCCGAAGTGGTTCCAGCAGTGGCTGGCCGGCAGCGCCGAGTACAACAAGGTGTACAAGGGCCCGTACGACGGCGGCGCGAAGGTCCCACCGGGCGTCGAGGTGCCGGACGACAAGACGATCATCTTCAACTTCAAGACCCCGCACGCCGACGTCCCGTTCGCCGCGACCATGCCGACGACGTCCCCGGTGCCGGCGGCCAAGGACACCAAGGCGCAGTACGAGAACCACCCGGTCTCGTCCGGGCCGTACAAGATCCAGACCTACAACCGCAGCCAGAAGATGACGCTGGTCCGTAACGAGAACTGGGACCCGAACACGGACCCGATCCGGCACAACTTCCCGGACTCGTACGTCTTCGAGTTCACGCGCACCGCCGAGCAGGCCAGTGAGGCGCTGCTGGCCGACGCCGGCGAGGCCCAGTCGGGTCTGTCGTTCCAGGACGAGCAGGTCCCGGCCAGCGTCTACCCGAAGGTGATCGCGAACCCGGACGCCAAGAAGCGGATCCTCACCGGCCCGACGCAGTTCGTCTGGATGATCGACATCAACCTGCAGCGGGTCAAGGACATCAACGTCCGCAAGGCGCTCAACTACGCGCTCGACCGCGAGGGCATGCTCAAGGTCTGGGGCTCGTTCTCCGGCCTGCCGGCCACGACGATCCTGTCGCCGACGACGTCCGGGTACGAGGACTTCAACCTCTACGACGGCGGGAAGAACGGCAACGTCGAGAAGGCCAAGGAGCTGCTCGGCGGCAAGCGGGTGCCGCTGACCTACGCCTACCGCAACACCGAGCGGAACCAGGCCATCGCCGCGTTCCTGCGCAGCAGCCTGAAGAACGCCGGGTTCGACCTGACGATCCAGCCGGTCGACGAAGACCAGTACTACACGGTGCTCGGGCGTCGGGACAACCCGTTCGACCTGTATCTGCAGGGCTGGGGCTCGGACTGGCCGGGCGGCAGCACGACGATCCCGCCGCTGTTCGACGGCCGGGCGATCACGCCGACCGGCAACCAGAACATCACGTACATGAACGACGACACGGCCAACCAGAAGATGGACGAGATCCTCGCGCTGACCGACCAGACCCAGGCCGACAAGCAGTGGGCAGCCCTGGACAAGGACATCATGACCCGGGTCGTCCCGATCGTCCCGGCCATCTACGACAAGCAGACGACGATGTACGGCTCGAAGATCGGCGGCATCTATCTCAGTGCCCCGTACGGCAACTCGGGCCTGAACAACCTGTACGTGAAGTAGAGCCGGGGCGGCGCGCACGACGCGCGCCGCCCCGATCTCAGCCCACGTCCCGGCGGCGGAAACCGGCCAGGCCGGCCCCCGCCAGCGCGGCGGCGATCACGGTCAGCCAGACCAGCGGCGCCGCCCGCACCGCGTCGCCCGGCAGCTTCGGGACGTGCGCGAACGGCGACGCGTCGATCAGCCACTGGCTCAGCCCGAGCAGGGCGCCGAGCTCCAGCAGCACGAAGCAGGCGATCAGCCCGGCCCAGGTCAGCGCGCTGGCCCGCGGCGCCAGCCCGAACAGCAGCGCGCCGAACCCGGCCAGCACCCACGCGGCCGGCGTCTGCACCAGCGCGGCCTCGGTCAGCCGGGGCACCTGCCCGCTGACGTCCGAGGTCTCCAGACCGTAGACCAGCCCGCCGCTGACCCCGGCCACCAGCAGCAGCAACGGCGTCCCGAGCACGGCGAACGCCAGGTGGCCGAGCGCCCACCGCAGCCGCCCGACCGGCGTCGCCAGCAGCGGCTCGACCCGTTGCGCGGCCTCCTCGGTGTGCAGCCGCAGCACGGCCTGCACCGTGTACGCGGCGATCGTCAGCCCGACGATCCCGAACACCGCGGCCAGGTACGCGTCGGTGACGCCCTGGTGGCCGCCCAACCGCGACAGCACGTCGCTGATGTTCGAATTCGAGTCCAGCGACTCGGACAGCCCGTTGGCGGCCCCGCCGAGCACCCCACCGGCGAACACCATCGCGACGACCCAGCCCAGCAGCACACCGCGCTGCAGCCGCCAGGCCAGCCCGAACACACTGCCGAGTGCGCCGTCCGCCGGGGCCGCCCGCTCCGGCAGCAGCGAGGCGCCCAGATCCCGCCGCGCCACCAGCGCGTACGCGCCCGCTCCGAACAACACGGCCACCACGAGCGACAGACCCAGCACCCACCACCGTTCGCCCGCGTAGGAACGCGTCCGCATCGCCCAACCGATCGGGGACAGCCAGCTCAGCCAGGTCGGACCCGTGTCACCCAGCGCCCGCAGCAGGTAGGCGGCGCCGAGCACCGCCGAGGCGATCCCGGTCGCGGAGCGACCGGCCCCGACGAGTTGCGCGGCGACCGCCGCGACCGCGGCGAAGACCAGCCCGGCCGACCCGGTCGCCAGACCGAACGCGAGCGATCCGGCGACCGGCAGGCCGGTCGCGGCCAGGAACGCGAACACCAGCAGGGTCGCGGCCGCGTTCGCGACGGCCGCGGTCAGGACGGCCGCCGTCAGCGGCGCGTACCGCCCGGTCGCGGCCGACCCGACCAGCTCCAGCCGGCCGGTCTCCTCCTCCGTCCGGGTGTGGCGGACGACGGTCAACAGGCTCATCAACGCCACGAGGACGAATTCGGTCGCGCCGATCTTCCACGCGGTCAGCCCGCCCAGCGTCACGCTGAACAGCGAGCCGTTGATCGCCTCCAGCGCCGGGTTGGCGAGGATCCCGCTGACGTCCCTGATGTCGGCGTCGGTCGGGTAGAGCTGCATGTACTGGGCCGCGGTGCTCGCCGGGAGCACCGCCAGCACCAGCACCCAGATCGGCAGACGCACCCGGTCGAGCCGCAGCGCCAGCCGCAGCAGCGCACCCGTTCCGGCGAACATCACGCGGCCGCGGTGTAGTGCGAGAGGAACAGCTCCTCCAGCGTGGGCGGACGCGACTCCAGCGAGCGGACGCCGATCGTCGTCAGGTGCACGAGTGCTTCGTCCAGCTGGGCGACGTCGACCGTGAACGTGACGCGGTTGTCGCGGACCTGCAGGTCGTGGACGCCGGTCAGGCCGTCGAGGCCGGTCGGCGGACCGGCGAGCTCGGCCCGGATCGACGTACGGGTCAGGTGGCGCAGCTCGGTCAGCGTGCCGGTCTCGACGGCCCGGCCCTCGCGGACGATCGTCACGCGGTCGCAGAGGGCCTCCACTTCGGACAGGATGTGGCTGGAGAGCAGCACGGTCCGCCCGTCCTCGGCCACGAACTCTTCGACGACCGAACGGAAGACCTCCTCCATCAGCGGGTCGAGGCCGGACGTCGGCTCGTCGAGCAACAGCAGCTCGGCGTCGGACGCGAACGCGGCGACCAGCGCGACCTTCTGCCGGTTGCCCTTCGAGTAGGCGCGGCCCTTCTTGCGCGGGTCGAGCTGGAAGCGTTCGAGCAGCTCGGTGCGGCGCTTGGGGTTGATGCCGCCGCGCAGCCGCCCGAGCAGGTCGATGATCTCGCCGCCGGAGAGGTTCGGCCACAGTGTGACGTCGCCGGGGACGTAGGCCAGCCGGCGGTGCAGGTCGGTGGCCTGCGACCAGGGGTCGCCGCCGAGCAGCGTCGCGGTGCCGCCGTCGGCGCGGGCCAGGCCGAGCAGGATGCGGATCGTCGTGGTCTTCCCGGCGCCGTTCGGGCCGAGGAAGCCGTGCACCTCGCCGGTGCGGACGGCCAGGTCGAGGCCGTTGAGCGCCCGGGTGGTGCCGAAGTTCTTGAGGAGACCGGACACGGCGATGGCGTCGGTCATCGCACTACTCCTTGCGATCGAGGGATTCGCGGGCCTGCCGGGCCAGCTCGGGGGTGATCAGCGCGTGCGAGTAGATGTCGAGCATCGCGAGTTCGAGCCGGTGCTCGGGGTCCGCGTAGATGTCGTCGACGCCGAGGAGCCGGCCGACGTGGTTCTGCAGCAGCGAGACGCCGAACACCATCGCGGTCCACGCGGCCGCCCGGGTGCCGACGTCGATCATCGGTTCGTCGTCGCGGAGCTTGTCGGACTCCTCGATCCAGGCCTCGGTGAGCTTGGCGACCTGGTCGAAGAGGGCGGCGATCGTGGGAGAGCCGTCGAGCAGCGCCCGCGAAAAGTAGCGCTGGAACGGCTGCATGGACTCCCGGCTCACCGCCGGGCTGAACGTGTGCTGCCCGGCCGCCTCGGCGACCTTCGCGTTCGCCTCGCGGATCTGGTCCAGCACGTGCGCGTCGACGGCGTCGCGCAGTTCCTCTTTGGAGCCGAAGTGGTGGCGGAGCAGCCCGGGGGAGACGCCGGCCTCGGCGGCGATGCTGCGGATCGTGGCCTTCTGGAACCCGACGTCGGCGAACTGGGCCAGCGCCGCGTCGCGGATGCGGGCGCGAGCGGTCAGGTCGTCGGGGTCGGGCATGAGCGTCTCCAGTCGGCTATACATCCGTGTAGCCGACTATACGCTTGCATAGCCCTAGGGATTCAAGAGGAACCGGGCCGGAATTTCACCGCCGCCGTGCACGGCCAGGTCGGCGCCGTTGACGTAGTTCGCCAGGTCCGAGCTCAGGTACAGGCAGGCGTTCGCGATGTCCTCCGGGTCGGCCAGGCGCCCGGCCGGGATCAGGCTCGTCGTCTGCTGCGTGTAGAGGTCGGCCTCGGTCCGGATGAGTCCGGCGGTGATGTGGTTGACCCGCACCGACGGTCCCCACTCGAGCGCGAGGGCCTTCGTCAGCGTCAGCAGGCCGGCCTTCGCGGCCGCGTACGCCGCCGTCCCCGGCTGCGGGTCCGAGGCCGAGACGCTTCCTATGTTGACGATGGAGCCGGTGGTCATCGCGGCGTTGGCGGCCTGGGCGAGATAGAACGGGGCCAGCAGGTTGAGCGCGACGATCTTCTCGACGAAGCGGGGCGAGACCGTGGCGGCGTCGGCGTCGGGGGAGCCGCCGGCGTTGTTGATCAGCACGTCGAGGCGGCCGAAGCGGTCGACGGTGGCGTCCACCAGGGCCCGGCAGGCGTCCGGGTCGCGGACGTCGGTCCGGACGAAGTGGCCCGGCGGCGGGGTGGCCGGCTCGTTCCGGGCGCACACGACGACGTCGGCGCCGGCACGGGTGAACGTCTCGGCGATGACCTTGCCGACGCCCTTGGTGCCGCCGGTGACCAGCACGGTCGCCCCGGTGAAGTCCAGATTCGCCATTGCCGCAGGCTAGCGGCGCGTGCGCCGTCCGACTAGGAAACGGCGTAGAGGCGCCGGGGGGACGCCGGATCCGGCGTCGCCGGTGTCGTGGCGGCCCGGGCGCGGCGCAGCGCGGCCTCCGCCTCGCGGACGAGCGCGGCGATCGACGTCTCGGGGGTGCCGGAGCCGGGGGCGTGGAGTGCGACGCCGATGGAGCCGCCGATCGTGAGCGGGTCGTCGTCGGTCTCGATCGGGGCGCGGAGCGCTTCGATCAAGCGGGTGGCGATCTCGGTCGCCTCGTCGGCGTCGTCGATGCCGGGCAGGACGACGCCGAACTCGTCGTCGCCCAGCCGGGCCACCGAGTCACCGGGGCGGGCCGCCGCGGTGAGCCGGTCGGCGACCGCGCACAGCACGTCGGCGTCCGGGTGGTCGCCGTCCACCGTGACCAGGATCAGCGCGGTCGGCGTGGTCGGCAGCACGGCGGCCAGGCGCTGGTGCATCAGCGCCCGGTTGGCCAGGCCGGTCACCGGGTCGTGGTGGGCCCGGTGCAGGAGTTCCTCGGTGAGCGCGAGGCCGGCCAGCGCGGTGGCGACCTGCGTGCTCCAGGCGGTGACCGCGGCTCGGACGTCGGGACCGAGCGGACGGTGGGCGGTGACGACCAGCGCCCCGACGTCCCGGCCGCCGGCCCGCAGCCGGACGATCAGCGCGCTGCCCCGACGCGGCGGGAGCGGCAGGATGTTCCGGAGCCGCTCGCAGTCGAGGCCCTCGAGGTAGACCGGTTCGCCGCCCCGGAGCGCCGTGGTCAGCGCGGCCGGCAGCGGCTCGAAGTCGAGGACCCGGCCGGGAGGTCCGCCGGCGACGACGTGGTGCCGGAGATCGTGGCCGAGCGCCAGCGTCACCGTGCCCGGGCCGCCGATCAGCGCGAGCGTGGTCTCGATCGCGGCCCGGTGGACGACGACGGGGTCGCTGCTCGCGGCGAGCCGGGCCGCACCGGCGGCGACCGCCTGCTCCCGGCCGAGCGCCTGCTGGGCCCGGCCCGTCTGGAGTGCACGCATCCGCCGTCCCGCCGCCGAAGGAGAGGTCCGACGGGGTAATCGGTAGGGAACGGTGGTAACTAAGGCTTTCCTGCTCGGCGGAGCAGGGCTTCGGCGTGTCGGAGGACCGGCGAGTCGACCATCCGGCCTTCGAAGCGGAACACGCCCCGCTCGCCCCGGGCGGCGTCCAGGACGCGGCGGGCCCAGTCGACCTCCTCGGCCGGCGGCGTGTACGCGGCCCGGATCACCGCCACCTGCGACGGGTGGATCGCGACCGTTCCGTCGAAGCCGCTCGCGACCGCGTCCTCGGCCTCGGCCCGGAGGCCGTCGACGTCGGCGATGTCGAGGTGGACCGTGTCGAGCGCGAACCGGCCGTGGGCCTTCGCGACCAGCAGCGACGTGACCCGGGCGTGCCGGGCGACGTCCCGGAACGTGCCGTCCGGGCGCCGGGACGCGTTGCCGCCGAGCGACGCGACCAGGTCTTCCGGGCCCCACATCACGCCGACCGTGTTCTCGGCCGCGGCCAGGTCGTCCGCCGCGAGCACCCCGCGGGCCGACTCCAGCAGCACGATCACGTCGTACGGACGCAGGGCCAGCACCTCGGCGGTGGTCTCCGCCTTGGGCAGCATGACCCGCCGGTACGGGGTGGCGTGCAGGGCGCGGAGGTCGTCGGCCGGATCGCCCGAGTTGATCCGGACCACCGTGCGCTCCGGGTCGAGCGTCGTGTCCCGGAGCGCGCGCCGGGCCGCGTCCTTGTCGGCCGGGGCGACCGCGTCCTCCAGGTCGAGGATCACGACGTCGGCGGCCGCGGCGGCTTTCGCGTAACGGTCCGGGCGGTCGGCCGGGCAGAACAGCCAGGCGGGGCCGGGTGGAACCCACATGCGGTGTGCCTCCACGCTCAGGACGGGCTCAGCGGCTCCAGTATCCGGTGCGGCTCGCGCAGCGCGACGCTCACCCGGTCGTCGCGGAGGTACTCCAGCCCCGGGCCCGGCTCCATCTGGGTCTCGCCCGGGGGGATCACCCGCTCGCAGGCCTCGCAGACGGTCGGCCCGGAGATCGTCCCGCCGCACCCGACGTGCCGGTACAGCCGGTTCGACGGCCCGACGTCGAGGTGGCGGGTGCCCCAGGCGGTGAGCTGGAACAGCGGCGGCCAGAGCTCGGCGCCCGCGTCGGTGAGCACGTACTCGTCGCGGGGTGGCGAGTCCTGGTACCGGCGCTTCTCCAGGATGCCGGCGGCGACGAGCGTCTCCAGGCGGTCGGAGAGCACGGCCCGGGGGACGTCGAGATGGACGAGGAAGTCGCCGAACCGGCGGACGCCGTAGAACGCGTCGCGCACGACGAGCAGCGTCCAGCGTTCGCCGAGGATCTCCAGCGTGCGGGCGAACGCGCAGTTCTGGCCCGCGTAGTCCTTTCCGAGTGCCACGTCGTTCATCCTAGCGGGTTGGTTCGTTCACTGAACTGTGCTGCTCACTACGGTTCAATCATTGAACCGAGTGCGGTACCGTGCCGGGCATGACGACAACTCTGGAGGCGTCCGCGCCGGCCGTCGGCCGCCGGGAGCAGCTGATCCTGGCCGTGGTGTGCGCGGCGACGCTGCTCACGCTGGCCGACTACACCGCGCCGGCCGTCGTGGTGCCGACGCTCGCCGCCGACCTGCACGCGACGGCCACCGCGCAGGTCTGGATCCTCAACGGCATCACGTTCGGGCTGGCCGTGCTGCTGCTCACCGCGGGCAGCCTGGCCGACGACTTCGGCCGCCGCCGGGTGTTCGTCGGGGGTGTGGCCGGGCTCGCGGTCGCGATGGTCATCGGCGCGCTGGCCCCGTCGGCCTGGGTGTTCGTCGGGGCCCGGGTCGTCCAGGGCATCGCCGGGGCGGCGATCCTGGCCGCCGGCCTCGGGCTGGTGGCGAACGCGTTCCCGGCCGGGCCGCACCGGATCCGGGCCGCCGCGACCTGGGGCTCGATGATCGGGCTGGGCATCGCGACCGGCCCGTTGCTGCAGATCGCGGCCGAGCACACGGCCGGGTGGCGGTCGTTCTACTGGGTCGCCGGGGCGGTCGGGGTAGGGCTGGCGGTGGCCGGATGGCGGCTGCTGGAGGAGTCGCGGGCCGCGCGCGCCCGGCAGGTGGACTTCGCCGGAGTCGTGCTGCTCGGCGCCGGGCTCGTGTCGTTGCTGGTCGGGGCCACGAACGGCCGGACCGGGTGGCTGCGGCTGCCGACCGTGCTGCCGATCGTCGTCGCGGTGGTGCTGTTCGTCGGGTTCGCGCTGCGGGAGGCCCGCGCGGCCGAGCCGATGATCGACGTGACGCTCTTCCGCCGGGCGCCGTTCCTGCTGGCGACGTTGGGCGCGCTGGCGGCCGGGCTCGCGGTGATCGGCCCGATGACGTTCCTGCCGACCGCGCTGCAGCGGGGGAGCGGTTGGTCGGCCGCGGAGACCGCGCTGCTGGCGTTCGCCTGGGCCGGCACGATGTTCGTCGTCGGGCTGGCCGCCCGGCGGATGCGGGCCAGCGTCCACGGCGGCTGGGAGATCGGGATCGGGTTCGTGCTCTCGGCGGTGGGCGGCGCGCTGTCGCTGGCGTTCGTCGGGGACTCCTGGGGCCTGCTGTTCCCCGGGTTCGTCGTGGCCGGGCTCGGCGGCGGCCTGATCAACGCGACGCTGCCCCGGCTGGCCGTGGGGACGGTGCCCCCGGAGCGCAGCGCGATGGGGTCGGGGGCGAACAACACGGCCCGGTACGTCGGGTCGTCGCTCGGGGTGGCGGTGACCGCGTCGCTGGCGCCGGCCAGCCCGGGTGAGGCGCTGACCGTCGGCATCGTGCTCTGCCTGGTGGCGGCCGTGGCGCTGGCGCCGCTGGCCGCCCGCTCGCGGGTGTTGGCCGTGGCCTAGCTAGGCGTTCTTCGCTCGGCGGGCGGCTCGTTCCTGCTCCACCCGGCGCTTCCAGGCCGCTCGGGCTTCGGGGCTGTGGCCCTGGATCGCGCCCGAGACGGTCGGAGGACCGAAGATCTGGAAGAGCCACTCGCCGAAGCGGCTGCGCGGGGCCGTGCGTTCGTTCGCCATGAGTAGAGTGTAGGCCAATGGTTGGCCCACCAAGGGTTGGTGTGGCAAAGACGACCGAGGTGACAGAATGCCGGTCATGGAAACGGAGGACCCCCTCGCGCTCGAGCGTCAGGTGTGCTTCGCGCTGGCCGTCGCGTCCCGCAGCGTGATCGCGGTCTACCGGCCGCTGCTCGAGCCGCTGGGCCTCACGCACCCCCAGTACCTGGTGCTGCTCGCGCTCTGGCAGCAGTCGCCGCGCTCCGGCCGCGAACTCTCGGACGTGCTCCAGCTCGATCCCGGAACCCTGTCGCCGCTGCTCAAGCGGCTGGAGGCGGCCGGCTTCGTGCGCCGCGAACGCGACATCCGGGACGAGCGGATGCTCGCGGTCACGCTCACCGAGGCCGGGCTCGCCCTGCGCGACGAGGCGCTGAAGATTCCGCCCGCGGTCGTCTCGCGGCTGGGCCTGGAAATCTCCGAATTGGAGCAACTGCACGCGTCGCTCACCCGGGTGATCGCGGCCGCCCGCCCGGCGGTGGATTAGAACCGCTCGATCGTGCGGGTCGGGGGTCAGACGCGGTCGGGCTCGGCCGCCACCTGATCCGCCACCGACTCCTCCGCGGGCACCGGGCGGGTGCGGCCGCCGCGGCTGGCGCTGGCCAGCAGCGCGACGCCGACCGCGGCCCCGACCGCACAGGCCAGCGCGAGGGCCGCGCCCGAATACCCGCCGGTGACCCGGTCGCCGAGCAGCACGATCCCGACCACCGCGGCCACGACCGGGTTGGCGATCGTGCTCACCGCGAGCGGCGCACCGAGCCCGTTCCGGTACGAGTACTGGGTCAGCAGCAGCCCGGCGATCGTCAGCACCACGACCGCCAGCCCGGCGATCAGCACCAGCGGCGTCCAGATCGCCGCGAGACCGTCGTCGGTCAGCCGGACGGTGACCGTCTGACTGACCGCGGAGGAGATCCCGAACGCGATCCCGGCCGCGGCCGCGGTCCAGAGGACCGACCCGTGCAGCACCCGGCTGACGCCCTCCAGCGCGACGAGGACGGCCGCGACCGCGACGAGGACGAAGATCAACTGGGACAGCGTGAGCGGGACGCCGGTGCCGGCCGAGCCGATCAGGAACACTAAGCCGAGCAGGCCGGCCAGCGTGAACGCGATGCCGTTCCACTCGGTCGCCGACACCCGGCGTCGCGCGGTGGCCGCGGCGAGCGGCACGGCCATCGGCAGCGTCAGGATGCCGAGGGCCTGGATCAGTGAGAGCGGGCCGGCGCGCAGCGCGGCCAGGTGCAGCACGGCAGCGACGCCGTTGAGCGCGGTCGCGGCCCACCACAGGACGTTGCCCCCGAGCCGCCGCACCGGGAGCGTGGCCAGCCGTTCCTGCAGCACCGCCGCGGCGGCGTACGCCACGGACGACAGCAGCGCGAGCGCGATGCCGATCAGTACCGTGCTCACGCTGCTCCCCGTCGTCTCTGTTACCGGGTCGTCCGGTGACAGCTCAGACGTTACGTGGGTGAGCCACACATCCGCGTGGTCCGACAGTCGTATGTGGCCATACTGCGACAGTCGTAGGCGTCCGCACGCTCAGTTGAGCGCGCGGGGACCACTGCCGGGGAGAGCGAGATCACAGTCGAGCGGCTCGGACTGCAGCCCGTCGAGCAGGATCGCCAGGTAGCGCTGCCAGAGCTCGGGCTCGACGTTCTCGGCGTACTCGTTCAGGTTGCTCATGACGAACTGCAGCGCGGGCAGGTCGGCCGGGCTCATCTGGCTCGGTACGACCTCGGACGCCCGGGCCCGCTCGACCAGCCGGTTGAGCGCCGGGAGCAGCCGGGCCTCGGCGGTGGCGGCGGCGCGCTCGCTGGTGGACTCGCCCTGGAGCAGCATCCGCAGCCCGGAGTTGCGCGACTGCACGCGGCCCGACTCGCTCAGGAAGTCGAGGAAGCCGAGGAGCGGGTCGGGGTGCTCGGTGGCGGTGTCGGCCGCGTCGGCCAGTTCGGTGAGGGCCTCGTCGAACAGCGACTCGATCAGCCCGTCCCGGCTCGGGAACGCCCGCTGCACGGTCTGGACGCTGAGGCCGGCGAAGCTCGCGATGTCGGCCAGCGTCACGTCGAGCCCGTAGACCGCGAAGACCTCGCGGGCCGTCTCCAGGATGCGGGACCGGTCGCGGTCCGCCTCACGTCGCGTCTGACGCGCGGACGTCGCGGGGACGAGAGCGATCGGCTGCAGAGCGTAGGGGGCGGGGGAAACCGGAGGTGCTGTCTCCATGTGGAGATCGTACCTTCAATTCGTCGGGGCGGCCACGATGATGACCGCCGTTACCAGGGACAACGGCTGACAGTAGAGGGGAGTGCCCGAGATCGACCACTGATTTCCGGGCGGGGGCTCTCCGTGTCAGCACTGAATTGTCGTCGATTCCCTTTGTCGGGGGCAGCGCGAGGCGCAGCATAGGGGCGAGCGGTCGCCGAACGACCAGTCGTCACCTTACCCGATCGGTTCTTTCGTAAAAAGCACTAGTCGCTGACGGAAACTCGACGTGAACGGAGTCGCCCGATGAGCTACACGCTGCTCAAGGGTTCATTTGTCATTCGCTATTCGGACCTGCCCCGCCAGGGTCCGGAACCCGACGGCGACACGGTGAAGTTCCTCCCCGACACGCCCGCTCTGGTGGAGACGCTGCCCCGCACGTCGGGCCAGGGCCCCGACCTGAACGCGCGCGGCATCTCGGTCCGGCTCGAGGCCATCGACGCGCTGGAGACGCACTTCGCGTCCACGCACCAGGAGCTGGGCCTCGCCGAGTCGGCCCGGGACGCGCTGCTCGCGCTGCTGGGCTTCACCGGCGTCACGTTCTTCGCCGACCAGCCGAACAAGGTGCAGTCGGCCGACCAGGACTCGATCCGCGGGCACGTGCTCTCCAACGGCATCGACGCCAACGGCCGCCTGATCGGGTTCGTCTTCCCCGGTGACACCGGCTCGGTCGACGGCGCGGCGATCTTCCTCGACGACACCCAGGTCGACCAGTCGGCGAACGCCCGGCTGCTCGCGGACGGGCTGGTCTACCCGGCCTTCTACGCCTCGCTGCCGGCGTCGCTGCGGCTGCACCTGGCCGAGACGTCGCGGGCCGCGCGGGCGGCGAACAAGCCGATCTGGGCCGAGTCCACCGCCGACCCGGACGGCTCGGCCACCATCCCTGACCTGGCCACCCTCGAGACGCTGGCGATCTGGCCGAAGGTGTTCCGGCGTCTGGTGCCGTACTTCGCGGCGGGCTTCACCGACTTCGACGGCCTGGACGCCTGGCTGCGCGCCGACCCGGTCAACCGCGACGACGAGCTGCTGCTGCTCGCGACGGCCGAGCGCAGCAACATGCACGACGTCATCAAGGCGTCGGGGACGCAGATCCAGCTGACGGTCTGGCCGGAAGACTTCGTGATCAGCCCCGACCCGGCGCCGCCGGGCGTCCCGACCGGACCGCAGCAGAGCGTGCCCGGCGACGTGGTGATCATCGCCGCGCTGCCCGATCCGCTCGGCGCCGACCGGGGCAACGAGACCGTGACGCTGCTGAACGTCTCGTCGGCGGCGATGGGGCTCGACGGCTGGGGGCTGGTCGACGCGGCCGGCGGCCGGTACGAGCTGGCCGGTTCGCTCGGCGCCGGCGACGCGATCCGGGTGACGCTCAGCGGTGCGCTGCAACTGGGCAACTCCGGCGACACGATCACGCTGATGGCGGCCAAGGGCACGATCGTGGACCAGGTCACGTACAAGGCCGACCAGGTCCGGCCCGGCCGCACGGTCTTCTTCGGTCGCTGACTGTATTCGACGGCCGTGGCGCGGTGTCCCCCACTACCGCGCCACGGTTTATTTCACCCGGTGCCGAAAGGTGGTTGACCCCCGTTCGGGGGCAGCATTTCCCGACCATTCTTTTCGGTCGTTGAACGACCGCAATTAATTGATGGGAATGCAATTCCCATTCTGCTAGCACCTATTATTGCCGGAACCATCACGGGCGTGCCCAGAAGTCCGGATCTGGTGGCGCGGGCGCGCCGGCAGTGACAGAGTCGCTACCGAGATCTGTGACGGCGGTCACCGCGGGAGGCAACGATGCCGGTTTTACCGTCCTACGCCAACGGCCCGTCGACGGTGCCGCTGCTCGGCGACACGATCGGCGCGAACCTCGACCGCACGGCCGCGCGTGTCGGCGACCGCGAGGCGCTCGTCGAGTGCGCCACCGGCCGTCGTTTCACCTATCGCGAGCTGGTCGAGTCGGTGGACGCCTGCGCGCTCGGCCTGGACGCGCTGGGCGTCTCGCGTGGGGACCGCGTCGGGATCTGGGCGCCGAACTGCGCCGAGTGGGTGTTCGTGCAGTACGGCACGGCCAAGATCGGCGCGATCATGGTCAACATCAACCCGGCCTACCGGACGCACGAGCTCGCGTACGTGCTGAAACAGGCCGGCATCTCGGTGCTGATCGCCGCCCCGGCGTTCAAGACCAGCGACTACCGGGCGATGGTCGCCGAGGTCGAGGACTCGTGCCCGTCGCTGACCAGGACGATCTTCCTGGGCGACCCGGAGTGGGACGCGCTGATGGCGGCCGGCCGGACCGCCGACCGGTCGCGGTTCCCCGACGACCTCGACCCGGACGACCCGATCAACATCCAGTACACGTCGGGGACGACCGGCTTCCCGAAGGGCGCGACGCTCACCCACCACAACCTGCTCAACAACGGGTTCTTCGTCGGCGAGGGCTGCGGCTACACCGAGGAGGACCGGGTCTGCATCCCGGTGCCGTACTACCACTGCTTCGGCATGGGCATGGGCAACCTCGGGGCGACGTCGCACGGCGCGACGATGGTGATCCCGGCGCCCGGGTTCGATCCGGCCCTGACGCTGGCCGCGGTCGAGGCCGAGCGGTGCACGTCGCTGTACGGGGTGCCGACGATGTTCATCGCCGAGCTCGCGCTGCCGAACTTCGCCGACTACGACCTGTCGTCGCTGCGGACCGGCATCATGGCCGGGTCGCCGTGCCCGGTCGAGGTGATGAAGCGGGTCGTCGCCGAGATGGGGATGGCCGAGGTCACGATCTGCTACGGCATGACCGAGACGTCACCGGTCTCGACGCAGACCGGCGCCGACGACTCGCTGGACCGCCGGACGTCGACGGTCGGGCGGGTGCACCCGCATCTCGAGGTGAAGATCGTCGACCCGTCGACCGGGCGGGTCGTCCCGCGCGGGGAGACCGGCGAGTTCTGCACCCGGGGGTACTCGGTGATGCGCGGGTACTGGAACGAGCCGGAGAAGACCGCCGAGGTGCTCGACGAGGCCCGGTGGATGCACACGGGTGACCTGGCGACGATGGACGAGGAGGGCTACCTCAACATCGTCGGGCGGATCAAGGACATGGTGATCCGGGGTGGCGAGAACGTGTACCCGCGCGAGGTCGAGGAGTTCCTCTACACCCACCCCGACATCGTCGACGCCCAGGTGATCGGCGTGCCGGACGCCAAGTACGGCGAGGAGCTGATGGCCTGGGTGCGCCTGCGTGAGGGAGCGTCGCCGCTCACCGCCGAGACGCTACGCGCGTTCTGCACGGGCAAGCTGGCCCACTACAAGATCCCGCGGTACGTGAAGATCGTCGAGGGCTTCCCGATGACCGTGACCGGGAAGATCCGCAAGGTGGAGATGCGGGAGACCGCCGTCGAGGAACTGGGCCTGCAGTCCGAGGCGGCCACCCGCAACGCCTAGGAGCTGATCGTCGGTTGTTGTTGCTGGTCCACTTCGTGGCCCCAGGGGGCGAGGTGGGGGTAGGCGGCGTCGAAGGCCGGGCGCTCGGAGCGGATCCGGGGCAGCTTGACGAAGTTGTGCCGGGGCGGCGGGCAGGACGTCGCCCACTCCAGCGAGCCACCGAACCCCCAGGGGTCGTCCACGGTCACGACCTCGCCGAGCTTGTACGACTTCCACAGGTTCCAGAGCATCGGCAGCGTCGAGAGGCCGAGGATGAACGCGCCGATCGTGGAGATCGTGTTCAGCGTCGTCCACCCGTCGGAGGCCAGGTAGTCGGCGTACCGCCGGGGCATGCCCTCGTTGCCCAGCCAGTGCTGCACCAGGAACGTCGTGTGGAAGCCGATGAACGTCAGCCAGAAGTGCAGCTTGCCGAGGCGCTCGTCGAGCATCCGGCCGGTCATCTTCGGGAACCAGTAGTAGATGCCGCCGAACGCGGCGAACACGATCGTGCCGAACAGCACGTAGTGGAAGTGCGCGACGACGAAGTACGTGTCGGAGACGTGGAAGTCCACCGGCGGGCTCGCGAGCAGAACACCGGTGAGACCGCCGAACAGGAACGTCACCAGGAAGCCGACCGACCACAGCATCGGCGTCTCGAACGTGAGCTGGCCGCGCCACATCGTGCCGATCCAGTTGAAGAACTTGATCCCGGTCGGCACCGCGATCAGGTACGACAGGAAACTGAAGAACGGCAGCAGCACCGCACCGGTGACGAACATGTGGTGCGCCCACACGGTCATCGACAGCGCCGCGATCCCCAGGGTCGCGCCGACCATGCCCTTGTAGCCGAACAGCGGTTTGCGGCTGAACGTCGGAATGATCTCGGTGATGATGCCGAAGAACGGTAACGCGAGGATGTAGACCTCGGGATGGCCGAAGAACCAGAACAAATGCTGCCAGAGGATCGGGCCGCCGGTGGACGCGTCGTAGACGTGGGCGCCGAGATGTCGGTCGGCCAGCAGCGCGAGGAACGCGGCGGCCAGGATCGGGAACACCATCAGCACGAGCAGGCTCGTGACCAGCATGTTCCAGGTGAAGATCGGCATCCGGAACATCGTCATGCCGGGCGCGCGCATCGTGAGGATCGTCGTCACGATGTTGACCGCGCCGAGGATCGTACCGAGTCCGGAGAGGACAAAGCCGACGATCCACAGGTCGGTGCCGGCGCCAGGGGAGTTGATCTCCGAGTTCAGGGGTGCGTAGGCGAACCAGCCGAAGTCGGCCGCGCCGCCCGGCGTGAGGAACCCGCTGAGGACCATCAGGCCGCCCAGCGCGAACGCCCAGTAGGCGAACGCGTTCAGCCGGGGGAACGACACGTCGGGCGCGCCGATCTGGAGCGGCACCAGGAAGTTCGCGAACGCGAAGCCGAGCGGGGTCCCGAACAGCAGCAGCATGATCGAGCCGTGCATGGTGAAGAGCTGGTTGTACTGCTCGTTGCTCAGGAACTGCAGACCGGGGCGGGCCAGCTCGGCCCGCATGAGCAGCGCCATGATGCCGGCCGCGGCGAAGAAGAAGAACGACGTGACCAGGTACATCAGGCCGATCGTCTTGGCGTCGGTCTGGCGGATGAGCCAGGCCAGCCGGCTGCCCTTGATCGACTCGCGCACCGGCCAGGGCCGGGACACGATCGGCCCCGGCCGCAGTTCTGTAGGGCGCTCCGCTTCGGTGGTCATCTTCGACACTCCTGGGTTGGCCTCGCCGCTCACTGCACCTCACCACTTTCGCCCCGGCGGCGCCCGGAGTTCGGCGGATTTCAGAGCGCGAGGTGCGTCGGGTGGCCGTCCACAAAGGTCGCGGCCACCCGCAGGGCCCGCAGGTGCGTGGCGGCGGCCGCGGTGCCGCCCGCTACCGGCGCGAGGGGGTTCTCGTCCAGCAGGACGACGTCGGCCCGGCTGCCCACCTGCACGGTCGGTGCGCCGTCGACGCTCGCGGCCAGGGCCTGCGCGACGGTCAACGCCTCCGACGGGAGCCACGGCTCGCGGTCGTCGGCCGAGCGGTGGACCGCGGCCGCCATCGCCAGCCACGGGTCGAGCGGCGAGACCGGCGCGTCCGACCCCAGCGCGAGCGGCACCCCGGCGGCCAGCATCGACCCGAACGCGTAGCACCGGTCGGCGCGATCCGGCCAGATCCGCAGCGCCACGTCCCGGTCGTCGAGCAGGTGCGCGGGCTGCACCGACGCCCGCAGCCCGAGCCGGGCCATCCGGGCGAACTCGTCGAACCGGGCGAGCTGCACGTGCTCGATCCCACCGGACGCCCCGGTCGCCTCGAACGCGTCGAGCGCGGTCGTCAGCGCCGCGTCGCCGATCGCGTGCAGCGCCACGTCCAGCCCGGTCGCGGCCGCGCGCCCGAGCAACTCCACCAGCTCGGCGTACGAGAAGTTCTGGATCCCGAGCCGGCCGTCCGCGTACGGCTCGCAGCACCGCGCGGTCAGCGAGTTCAACGAACCGTCCGAAATGATCTTGAGGGGCCCCATCGTCACGAGGCCGCCGAGTGGCGACCCGGTCCGCAGGCCCGCGGCGATCACGTCCTCGAGACCGTCGGCGTAGGTCGCGACCCGCACCCGCGTCCCGCCGAGCCCGGCCGCGACCCGGCGCGGCCACTCCCGGAACCCCGGCTCGAACTCCATGTCGCCGATGCCGACCACGCCCAGCGCCGCCGCCGCGTCCAGGGCCGACCGGTAGGCCGCGTCGAGGTCGGCCGCGAGCAGTGCTTCCAGCCGCGGCACGAGCGCGAACCACTCGCTCTCGTCGATCACCCCGGGGCGCGGGGCCAGCCCCAGCCATTGCCAGGCCGCGCTGTTCAGCCAACCCGTGTGCACGTCGCCGCTGATCAGCACCACCGGCGTCCCCACGACGTCCAGATCGGCCGTGGTGGGCTGGGCCGGCCAGGTCGCGGACCGGAATCCGGCGCCGACCACGACGGCGCTCCCGGGCGCGTCCGTCACGAGGCGGACGGCCTCCTCGACGTTCGTGGCCCCGCTGAGGTCGAGGCGCAGCCTCGCCTGCGCCCACTGGCGCAGGTGCACGTGCTGATCCCAGAGGCCGGGGATCAGCCACCGCCCGCCGGCCTCCACCACGAGTTCGTCGCCGTCCGGCGACAGGGACCCGACCTCGGCCACGCGTCCGTTGGTCATCCGGACGTCCACCGGTCCGTCCGGCGCGGGTCCGCGTACGGGCACCAGGCGGACGTTCGACAGCAGCGTCATGTGCGCAGGAGCGAGAGGATCCGGGCCAGTTCGGCCTGGTCGACGGGGGAGAGCGCGCCGAACATCCGGTCGCCCTCGGCCCGGCGGGCCCGCATGATCGCGGCCGCGACCTCGCGCCCCGAGTCGGTGACCGCGACCAGCGTGGCACGCCGGTCGCTCGGATCGGGCTGCCGTTCGACCAGCCCGCGCTGCTCGAGGCCGTCGACGACCTCGGTGGTGGAGCGGGGCGCGATGCGCAGGTGCTCGGAGAGCGCGGACAGCCGGATCGCGCCGTGACGCACGAGCACGCCGAGCGCGCGGAACTGGCCGGGCGTGATGTCCCAGGGCTCGAGCGCCTCTTTGGTGAAGTGCCGGAGCTGGCGGGCGACCGACCAGAAGGCCTCGGACAGGCTCTCGGCGGCGTCGTCGATCACGGGGAATACCGTACCAGGGGGTTCTGTTGTTCCCTCATGTTGAGGTAACCTCAGCATTAATCGAACCGAAGGGAACCCACTTGGATACGCCTACTGGCCGCCGGAGCGGCCTCCGCAAACTGTCCGAGGCCGAGAAGGCCCAGGCCCGCAACGTCTCGTTGCGCCGCATCGTCTCCCTGTTCACCGCCCACCGCGGCCAGCTCGCCGTCGTCACCGCGATCATCGTGGCGTCGTCGGTGGTCTCGCTGGCCTCCCCGTTCCTGCTGCGCGAGGTCATCGACGTCGCGCTTCCCTCGCGGGACCTCCGCCTGCTGTCCTGGCTCGTGGTCGGCATGGTCGCCGTCGCCGCCGTGACGTCCGCGTTCGGCGTCGTCCAGACCTGGATCTCGACGACGGTCGGGCAGCAGGTCATGCACCGGCTGCGCACCGACGTGTTCTCGCACCTGCAGCGGCAGTCGATCGGCTTCTTCACCCGGACGCGCACCGGCGAGGTGCAGTCCCGGATCACCAACGACATCGGCGGTATGCAGACCGTCGTCACGTCGACCGCGACCTCGATCGCGTCGAACCTGACGACCGTGGTCGCGACCGTCGTCGCGATGGTCGCGCTGTCGTGGCGGCTCTCGCTGGTCTCGCTCGTCGTGCTGCCGCCGGCGATCTACCTGACCCGGCGGGTCGCGCGGATGCGTCAGGCGATCACCGCCCAGCGCCAGCGCGAGCTCGCCGACCTGAACGTGACGATCGAGGAGGGCCTCTCGGTCTCGGGCGCTCAGCTCGCCAAGACGATGGGCACCGGGTCGATGCTGGTGCGGCGCTTCTCGGAGTCGTCGTCCCGGCTGATCGACCTGGAGCTCCGGTCGGAGCTGGCCGGTCGCTGGCGGATGGCCACGATGAGCATCATCTTCGCCGCGATCCCCGCGGTGATCTACCTGAGCGCCGGGCTGGCTCCGTCGATGACGATCGGAACGATCGTGGCGTTCACGACCCTGCAGGGCGCGCTGTTCCGGCCGCTGACCGCGCTGCTGAACACCGGGGTGTCGATCGCGGCGTCGCTGGCGCTGTTCGCCCGGATCTTCGAGTACCTGGATCTGCCGGTGGAGGTGGCCGACCCGGAGGCGCCGGTGGTGCTGTCCGACGTTGCCGGGCATCTGCGGTTCGAGGACGTGACGTTCACCTACCCGGGGAACGACGTCGCCGCGGTGGCCGGGGTGTCGCTGGACGTGCCCGCCGGCTCGACGCTGGCGCTGGTCGGAGCCACCGGATCGGGCAAGAGCACGCTGGCCTCGCTGATCGCCCGGCTCTACGACCCGTCGGCCGGGCGCATCACGATCGACGGCGTCGACCTGCGGGATCTTCGGCTGACCGACCTCTCGTCGATCGTCGGCGTCGTCTCGCAGGAGACCTACCTGCTGCACACGACCGTGCGGGAGAACCTCCGCTACGCCAAGCCCGACGCGACCGACGCGGAGATCGAGGACGCGGCCCGGGCGGCGCAGATCCACGACCTGATCGTCGGGCTGCCGGACGGGTACGACACGATGGTGGGGTCCCGGGGCTACCGGTTCTCCGGCGGTGAGAAGCAGCGGATCGCGATCGCCCGGACCCTGCTGCGGAACCCGCGGATCCTGGTGCTGGACGAGGCCACGAGCGCGCTCGACAACACGACCGAGCGGGCCGTGCAGCAGGCGTTCGACGCGCTGTCGGTCGGACGGACCACGGTGACGATCGCGCACCGGCTCTCGACCGTGCGCAACGCGGACCGGATCGCGGTGGTGGACCACGGGCGGATCGTGGAGTCCGGGTCGCACGAGGACCTGGTGGCGGCCGAGGGCCGCTACGCGACGCTGGCGCTCGCGGCATGAGGCCACCCGCAAAGAGACGAGAAATCGGGGTCATTCCAGCCGGGATGACCCCGATTTCTTGTCAAGTGGGCTGTAGAGCGGTGCGGGTACGGGCCAGCGGGTCGAGTCGCAAGGCGTGGGCGCGTCCTCGCACCCGGTAGCGCCAGATCTGCACGGCGCCCAGCGCCCAGAGCACGTACTGGAACGACATCGCCCAGCGGAACGCGTCCGGGGTGTAGTCGGTGCCCCCGGCCGGGGTGCGCCAGTCGAGGATCGCGCCGATCGCGACGACCACGGTGAGGCTCGCGACGAAACCGGCCTGGTTGATGATGCCGGTGGCGCTGGCCAGCCGCTCGATCGGGTTCGACGTCCGGCCGAGGTCGAAGCCGATCATCGACCCCGGGCCGCCGAGCCCGATGATCATCACGAGCACGATCAGCACGCCGAGCGGCGCCCGGCCCGGCCAGGCGAGGACGACCGTCCAGGCGGTCGCGATCACGCCGACGATCGCCAGCGCCAGCGTCGAGCGCTGCCAGGGGTGGCGTCCGGTGAACCAGCCCATCGCCGGGCCGGCCGCGATCAGCGACACGACCATCAGCGTCAGCAGCACCGACGCGACGGTCGGGGACAGGCCCTCGCCCTTGACCAGGAACGGATAGCCCCAGAGCAGCGCGAACGCGTTCTGCGCGAACTGCGTCGTGAAGTGCACCCAGAAGCCGAGCCGGGTGCCGGGCTGCTGCCAGGACGTGGTGAGGCTCCGCTTGATCGCGGTGAGCGAGAGACGCGGGCCGCGGAGCGTCCGGGTGCCGGGCTGGTCGTGCAGGACGATCAGCGCGACCAGGGCCGCGACCAGGCCGAACGAGGCCGCGATCCCGTAGGCCGCGGTCCACCCCAGGTGACCGAGGGCCCAGGTCATCGGCACCGCGGCGACGATCGACCCGAGCTGCCCGACGACGCCGGTGAGCTGGGTGATCAGCGGGACGCGTCCGGGCGCGAACCAGGCGTTGACCAGGCGCAGCACGCAGATGAACGTCATCGCGTCGCCGATGCCGACGAACAGCCGGGCGACGAGCGCGGCGCTGTACGAGTCGGCGACCGCGAAGCCGGCCTGGGCCAGCGTCAGGATCGCCGCGCCGGTCAGCAGGATCGACCGGGAGCCGAACCGGTCGACGAGCAGCCCCACCGGGATCTGCATGGCCGCGTAGACCGCGAGCTGCAGCATCGTGAACGTGGCGAGCTGGGCGGCGCTGATGTCGAAGCGCTCGGTGGCGACGAGGCCGGCCACGGCGAGCGAGGAGCGGTGGAAGATGGCGACGAAGTAGGTGGCGAGTCCGACGGTCCAGACGATCCAGGCGCTGCGCACCGTCGCCGGGTAAGACACGGGAGTTCCTTTCGAGCTGAATCGATCCTTTACCAGGGTGCGCTGGTCAGACCGGGGTCTGGGGTGCGGCCCCGGTGTGATTGGCCACGCGTTTGGCGCGCGTCACAGTTTTCGAGCCCTTGGCGACGAGGACGGCGGCGGCCGTGACGAGCGTGCCGACCGTGACCGCGGTGACGAAGACCAGCAGGTGGCCGGCGGCGAAGAGCGCGAGCACGCCGCCGTGGGTGACGCCGAGCGTCGCGTGGCCGCCGAGCGCGACCGCGCCGGCCGTGGCCGAGCCGAGAACGGCGGCCGGGAGGACCCGGGCCGGGTCGGCGACCGCGTAGGGGATCGCGCCCTCGGTGACGAACAGCGCGCCGAGCGCCGAGGCGGCCGGGGCGTGCCGGCGTTCGGCCGGGGTGAACAGGGACGGGCGGAGGCGGGTGGCCAGCGCGAGCGCGAGCGGGGCGCACATTCCGGCCGCCATGACCGCGGCCATGGCGCCGCCGGCCGTGCCTCCGGCGGCGATTGCGGCGGGGCCGCCGGTCGCGGCAGTGGTCGGGGCAGTGAGGGCGCCGGTGGTTACGGCGAGGTGCGGGCCGGCGGCGGCGGCCGGGGTGCTGAGCGCGGCGGTCGTCATCGGGGTCGTGAGGGCGGCCGGGCCGAGGAGCGCGCCGGCGGCGTAGGTGTAGGCGATCTTGTTGATCGGGCCGCCGAGGTCGCTCGCGATCATCGCGCCGAGGACCGCCCCGAGCCCGATCGCCGACGTCTGGCCGAGGCTGCCGAGCCCGCGTCCGAGCGCGGTGGTGACCACGGCCAGCGGCGGACCGACCGCGCCGAGCATCAGGCCGCCCGCGAGCAGGGTCGTGAGCAGCGGGGTGCCGACGATCGCCAGCGGGCCGCGCGTCCACCCGGGGGAGCGGACCCGCTCGACGGCCGCGGTGACCAGGCGGGCGGCCAGGCCCGCGAGGACGCCGCCGAGGAGTCCGCCGAGGAAGCCGGTGCCGAGGGTGGCGGCGGCGAGGCCGGTGGTGAGGCCGGGCACCAGGCCGGGGCGTCCGGCGAGCGCGTACGCGACCGCGGCCGCGAGGACCGGGGCGAGCAGGCCGAACGCGAGCGTTCCGAGGTGGAACGCGAGAACGCCGAGGTGCTGCACCGGGCTGCCGGCCGGATCGTCGGCCGGCCCGGTGACCGCGTCGCCGGCGAGCAGCAGGCCCAGGGCCTGGAGGAAGCCGCCGGTCGCGACGAACGGGATCATGTAGCTCACGCCGACCAGGAGGGCCCGTCGGATCGGAGGGCGGGTCTCGGTGGGGGCGGGTGTGTCGAGGATGGTCACGCGGTCCCTCCGTAGGGATCGGGGACGAGGAATTCGAGTCCGGGGTGCGGCCGGATCGCGCCGCCGCGGCCGCTCGCCGACGCGTCGGCCGGCCCGCGGAGGGCGGCCGCGGCGGCGGCGCCGGCCGGGACGGGCCGGGCGAGCGGTCGGCCGACTCGAGCGCCGTCTGCGGACGCGCGCTCTGCGGACGCGTGGTCGGTGGACGCGCGGTCGGTGGTGGCGTGGTCGGTGGGGTCGGTCAGGAGGGCCAGGTCGGCGACGGCGGTCGTCGTGGCGCGGCGGGCCCGGGCGCGGAGGGCGGCGGCGACCGTCGTCGAGTCCGGGAGCTCGACCGCGACGACCGCGGACAGCACGGTCGCGACGAGCGCCAGCGCGGTGATCGTCGAGAGCGCGGCCGGGAGGCCGGCGTGGGCGGCGAGGAACCCGATCGCGGGCGGGCCGCCGAGCAGACCGCTGTAGCCCACGGTCGAGGCCAGCGCGACGCCGCGCGGGCCGCCGAGGAGGCCGGCTCGTCCGATCACGAGCGGGAAGACGTTCGCCAGACCGAGTCCGACGAGGACGAAGCCGCCGATCGCGATCGGCACCGAGAGCGTGTAGGCGGCGGCGGTCGCGCCGATCGCGGCGGCGAGCGTACCGAGGATCAGGATGCGGGCGTCGCCGTAGCGGACGATCCAGCGGGCGCCGAGCGCGCGACCGCACCCCATCGCGAGGCAGAACGCCGCGTAGCCCGTGGCGGCCGTCGCCGGGTCGGCGCCGAGCGTCTCCCGCAGGTGCAGCGCACCCCAGTCCGACAGCGCGCCTTCCGCGAACGCCGTACACCCGGCCACCGCCCCGAGCACCACGATCAACGCCACCGCCCCCCGCCCCCCGCCCTCTGCACCCCTGACCCGGCCCCCGTCCGCGCGGCCCGGCGCGTCCGTGGGGGCGGCGGATCGGTCGGTGGCTCGTAGGGCGGGGGTGATCGTCGCCAGGGCGGCGGCTCCGATCGCGGCGACCGCGGCGAAGTGCAGCGGAACCGGCACCGCGCCGGCCAGGCCGCCGATCGCGGCTCCGGTCAGGCCCCCGAAACTGAAGCCCGCGTGCAACGCCGACATCACCGGCCTCGACCGGAGGCGTCCGAGGTGGACCCCCAGGCTGTTCGCGGCCACGTTGGCCGCCCCGGTCGCGGCCCCGAACAAGACCAGCGCCACGCACAACCCCGTCACCGACGTGCACAGCCCCGGCGCGATCAGCGAACCCGCCGCCCCCGCCGACGCCAGCGCGGCGACCCGTCCGGCGCCGAACCGCGCACACCACCGGCCGGCCAGCACCATGCTGACCAGCGCCCCCAGCGACACGCAGAACAGCGCGGTGCCGAGCGCCGAGTGCGACGCCCCGACCCGCGCCGAGACGTCGGGAATCCGGGCGGCCCAGGTACCGAACACGGCCCCGTTGAGAAAGAACAACACCTGCGCGGACATGCGGGACCGCGCTGCCCCCACGACAGCGGTCACGGTGAATCGGCCCTTCCGGAAGAGAAGCTCGACGCCAGTGGCGGAGCGAAGAACCGGACCCCCACGTCCGGCTTCTGACTCGATCAAGAGTGCGGTCGGTGACTGCCGAGCGTCAAATCATTGCGCTGTGTACTGAGTCACGAGCGACCCCGGCGTGTCGCCCCCCGTTGCACCCGACCGGTGTTCACCTGAGTGAATGGGGACAATTACCGTCAAACCGATGATCATCGGCATCGGCCCGCCGTCCAACGTCGAGACGACCAGCATCGACGACGCGGTCGTGGTCGGCCGCCCACGCCGGGACACGCTCGTGATGCAGCACTACACCGCGCGCCTCGACGTCATGGTCGCCGACGTCCGGCGGGACGCACCGGAGGGCGACGACCGCTTCCACCTCGTCCACGAGCCCGAGGAGGTCGCGGCCGCGCCGGACGTCGCCCGCTGGCTCTCCACGCGCTATCCGTCCGGATGACCCTCGACCTCAGCGTAAGACCGTAACTCGGCGAGCGTCGGTCCGGTCGCCGAGCCGGCGTGCTGCACCGCCAACGCGCCCGCCCGAACCGCGTCGACCAGCGCGTCCTCCACCGGCACCCCGGTGACCAGCCGGGCCAGCAGCACCGCCGTGTGCACGTCGCCGGCCCCGGTCGTGTCCACCGCGCGCACGACCGGCGCCGGCACCGCGAGCACCCGCCGGCCGAGCGACCCGCCGGTCGCCGCGCACCCGTGCCGCCCGGCCCGGAGCACGATCATCGCCCCGTCGGCCACCCCGGCCCGCCGGACGGCGTCCAGCAGGCCGACATCCAGCTCGTCGGAGCTGACGACCGACGGCGCGCCGGTCAGCATCCGGGCCTCACGCTGGTTGAGCGTCAGCAGATCGACGCTGGTCAGCGTGCGCGCCAGGCGGTCCGGAGGAACCTCGAGCACCATCGGCCCGGGGTCGAACGCGATGAGGACGCCGTCCGGCAGGCCGGGCAGCCAGTCGGCGAGCACCGGACCGCTGCCCGGGTAGGCCAGGTCGTAGCCCGAGACGACGACCGCGTCACCGGCCCGGGGCGCGACGCCGCTGAGGTCGTCCGTCGTGAGCCCGGCCTCGACCCCGGCCACCGTGACGAACGTGCGCTCGCCGCCCGGCTCGACCAGCACGACGCAGTAGCCCGAGTCGCCGACCGGCCGCGGGGCGATCGTCCAGGCGACGCCCTCCTCGGCCAGCGCGGCCCGGATGACGTCGCCGTAGCGGCCGGTGCCGTGCGGCGCCGCGTAGACGCACCGGACCCCCTGCCGCACCACGGCCGACGCGAGGTTGAAGCCACCGCCCGGGTTCGTGCGGGCCGCGGTGGCCAGGACGTCGCCGCCGCGCTCGGGGAGCGCGGGCACCGTGATCGCGAGGTCGACGAGGATGCTCTCCAGGGAGTACACCGTCGCGCCCGGCACCCCTCCAACCTACCGACCAACTGCTCAGGTCAGGACGTCTCGACCCGATGGAACCGGCGGGTGGGGAGGTGTGTGTGCGCGATTCGCCCGCCGGCACCCGGCCCGGGCGCCTGCCGGTCGAGCGGAGCAGTGCCGTGCTGCTCGCGGTCCTGGTCGTGGCCGCGGGAGCGTATCTCGCCGGCGGCTACCCGGTGCGGCTCGGGCTGGTCGTCGGGGCTGACGCGCTGGGCGCGGTGGCGATCGTGGCCGGCGTGCGGCGGTTCCGGCCGGAGCGTCCGGCCCCCTGGCTGCTGATCGCGGCCGCGCAGATCTGCGGGGCGGTGGCCGACGCGGTCAACTACCTGGCCAGCGGCTACGGCTCGCCCTGGCCGTTCCCCGGCCCGCCGGACCTGTTCTACCTCGGCCGCTACCCGCTGATGTTCGTCGCGGTGCTGCTCTGGGCGCGCCGCGCGTCCGCGGGCCGGGCCTCGCTCGGCCGCGGGGCCGACGTCGCGGTGATCGACGTGGGGATCGTGGTCGTCGCGGCGGCGATGCTGTCGTGGATCTTCGTGATCTCCCCGCTGACCGGCGGGACCACCGGCCTCGACGCGCTGATCGTGGTGACCGCCTACCCGGTCGGCGACCTGGTGCTGGTCGCGGTCGGGGTGCGGATGTACTTCGGCGGCGGGCAGGCGAGCCCGGCGCTGGGGCTGCTCGGCGGCTACCTCGGGCTCTGGCTGTTCGCCGACACGCTGTTCGACCTGACGACGCTCAACGGCACCTACCGGCCGCTGCGGCTGCTCGAACTGGTCTGGGTCGGGGCGGCGATCCTGGTCTCCGCCGCGGCGCTGCACCCGTCGATGCGGACGGTCGGCACGCCCTCGCCGGACCGGCTGCAGGAGGGCTCGGCGCGGCGGCTGCTGCTGCTCGGCGGAGTCTCGCTGCTGGCTCCGGCGGCCGAGTTCGCCCAGTACGTGCGGGGTGAGCCGCTGCACGTGCCGCTGGTCACCGGGGTCTGCGCGACGCTGTTCGTGCTCGTGACGCTGCGGATGAACGTCCTGCTCACCGCGCAGCGCCGGTTGGCCATCACCGACGCGCTGACCGGACTGCGCACCCGGCGGTTCTTCGAGGCCGCGCTGGCCCTGGAGTACGGACGGGCGGTCCGGAACGACAGCACGATCGGCGTGCTGCTGGCCGACGTCGACCACTTCAAGGACGTCAACGACCGGTACGGGCACAAGGCCGGTGACCTCGTGCTCCGCGAGGTCGCCGCGCGTCTGGCCGCCTGCACCCGGTCGGGGGACGTCGTGGCCCGGTACGGCGGGGAGGAGTTCGCGGTGCTGGTGCCGAACACCGACCGAGGTATGGCGTCCGCGCTGGCCGAGCGGCTCCGGCGTGCCGTCGCCGGCACCGCGTTCCCGGTCGGCGACGGGGTCGCGGTGCCGGTCACCGCATCGATCGGCGTCGCGCTGCTGCCCGCCCACGCGCGGACGCCGGACGAGCTCACGGTCCGGGCCGACCAGTGCCTCTACCGGGCCAAGAACGACGGCCGCAACCGGGTCGTGGTCGCCGACGACCTAGCGCGGTTCCAGCCGGACCAGAGTCCGCTCCCCGGTGCGCTCTGACTCCACCGCCGCCTCGCACACCGCCACCGCCGCGTACCCGTCCCAGACGCCGGGACCGCCGGCGCCCGCCACCCAGGCCTGCAGCTCGGCGTCGTAGGCGGGCCCGAAGCGCTCGAGGAAGTCGGCCGAGAGCGCACCGCCCCAGGCCCCACCGGCCCGACGGGTCAGCAGACCCTGGTCGAGGCCGATCACCGCGCTGCCGCGTTCGGCGACCAGCTCGGTCCGCACCTCGTAGGCGACGCCCGTCCGCATGAACAGCTCGACGTCCACCAGCCGGCCCGACGCCGTCTCGAACAGCACGAGCATCGGGTCGCTGACGCCCGCCGGAGCCGCCGACGACGCCCGCGGCCGCACCACGGTCACCGCGACGATCTCCTCACCGAGCAGGAACCGGGTGACGTCGGCCTCGTGGACCAGCGAGTCGCGCAGCATCATCGTCGAGTCGAACGCCGGCCGCTGGGCCGGGTTCCGGTGGACGCAGTGCAGCAGCAGCGGCGCGCCGATCTCCCCGGACACCGCCAGCTCCCGGAGCGCCCGGTACTCGGTGTCGAACCGGCGCATGAAGCCGACCTGGACCAGCTCCGAGCGAGGGGCCCGGACCAGCCGGTACGCCGACGCGCTCTCGGTCGTCAGCGGCTTCTCGCAGAGCACCGGCACGCCCCGGGCCAGACACGCCAACACCTGTTCCTCGTGGGCCGGCCCGGGGGAGGCCAGCACGACCGCGTCCACGTCGTCGGCCGCGATCGCCTCCCGAGCGTCGGTGGCCACCCGGGCGCCGACGGTCGCGGCCACCGCCGCGGCCCGCTCGGCCGAGGGGTCGGCTACCACCGTCACCCGGGCGCCCGCGGTCCGGAACGCCAGCGCGGTCGCGTGGTACGCGCCCATGATCCCGACGCCGACCACGGCCACCCGCAGGTCGGTCACAGGTACGGCCGCTGCGCGGCCTTGTGCGCCGCGTAGGTCGCGTAGGCCGCCCGGGTCGACTCCAGGTCGGACACCTCGCTCACCGGCACGTCCCACCACGACTCCGAGTCCGGCGCCCCGCCGGAGAACGGATCGGTCTCGACGTGGATGACGGTGCTGGTCGGGGACTTCCGGGCGACGCCGATCGCCTCGGCCAGCTCGTCGCGGGAGGCGGCCCGGATCACCGGCACCCCGAGGCTGGCCGCATTGGCCGCCAGGTCCACCGGGAGCAGGTCCCCGTCCAGCCGCCCGGACGTCGTCCGGTAGCGGTAGCGGGTGCCGAACCGCTGCGAGCCCAGCGACTCCGACAGCGCCCCGATCGACGCGAACCCGTAGTTCTGCACCAGCACGACGATGACCTTCAGCCCCTCCTGCAGGGCGGTGACCAGCTCGGTCGCCATCATCAGGTAGGAGCCGTCGCCGACCAGCACGAACACGTCCCGGTCGGGGCAGGCCAGGGCCACGCCGAGCCCGCCGGCGATCTCGTAGCCCATGCACGAGTAGCCGTACTCGACGTGGTAGCCCTTCGGGTCCCGGGTCTGCCAGAGCTTGTGCAGGTCACCGGGCATCGAACCGGCCGCGCAGACCACGACGTCCCGGGGGTCGGAGAGGTCGTTCACCGCGCCGATCACCGCGCTCTGGGTCAATTCGTCCCCGGAGTGGTAGGCCCGGTCCACGGTCGCGGCCCAGGCCGCGTCCAGGTCCGCGTACTCCTCCCGGTAGGCGTCGGCCACCGAGTGGGAGGAGAGCAGCGGCGCCAGCGCCGCCAACGTCTCCCGCGCGTCCGCGCGGACGGCCAGGCCCGCGTGCTTCACCGCGTCGATCGCGGCCACGTTGACGTTCACGAAGCGGACGCCGTCGGCGGCGAACGCCGTGCGGCTGGCCGTCGTGAAGTCTGAGTACCGCGTCCCGACGCCGATCACCAGGTCGGCGTCGCGGGCGATCGCGTTGGCGGCGGTGGTGCCGGTGGAGCCGATCGCGCCCAGGCACTGGGGGTGGTCGAACGGGAGCGCACCCTTGCCGGCCTGGGTCAGGCCGACCGGGATGCCGGTCGCCTCCACGAACCGCGCCAGCTCCTCGGACGCCGCCGAGTAGCCGACACCGCCCCCGGCGACGATCAGCGGCCGCTGGGCGTTCCGGATCAGCGCGGCCGCCTCCTCCAGCACGGATCGCTCGGGCAGCGGGCGCGCGACCCGCCAGACCCTCCGCTCGAACAGCTCGTCCGGCCAGTCGTGCGCGGCCGCCTGGACGTCCTGGGGCAGGCAGATCGTCACCGCGCCGGTCTCGGCCGGGTCGGTGAGCACCCGCATGGCGGCCAGCAGCGCCGAGGGCAGCTGCTCCGGGCGCTGGACCCGGTCGAAGTACCGCGACACGGGCCGGAACGCGTCGTTGACCGTGACGTCGCCCGACCACGGCACCTCGAGCTCCTGCAGCAGCGGCGCGGCCGACCGGTCGGCGAACGTGTCGGCCGGCAGCAGCAGCACCGGCAGCCGGTTGACGGTCGCCAGCGCGGCCCCGGTGATCATGTTCGTCGCGCCCGGGCCGATGCTCGTCGAGACCGCGTACGTCTGCAGCCGGTCCTTCATCCGGGCGTAGGCGACCGCGGTGTGCACCATCGCCTGCTCGTTGCGCCCGAGGACGTAGGGGATCTGCGCCGGGTCCTCGAGCTCGGCCTGCAGCAGGGCCTGGCCCAGGCCGGCCACGTTGCCGTGCCCGAAGATCCCGAGACAGCCCGCGATCAGGCGCTGCTGGACGCCGTCGCGCTCGGAGTACTGGGCGGCCAGGAACTTGACGGTGGCCTGGGCAACGGTGAGCCTCATCGCATCTCCTCTAGCCGCGGGTCGAGGGGCTGGGACGCCCAGGTGGCACGCACCCAGGCGTGGTCCGGATGGTCGGAGATCAGCCAGGCGCGCTCGGCGCCCGGACCGGCCATGACGTTCAGGTAGTACATGTCGAAACCGGGCGGGGCCATGCACGGGCCGTGCCACCCGTACGGCACCAGTGCGATGTCCCGGTCGCGCACCTCGGCCAGCACGTCTATCGGGCCGCGGGCCGAGGAGCTCGTGCGGTGGTAGCCGAACCCGGGCTCGCCGGACGGCCCGGGCGCGATCTCGAAGTAGTAGATCTCCTCCAGTTCGGACTCGTCCGGGCCGGCCTCGTCGTGCTTGTGCGCGGGATAGCTCGACCAGTTGCCGGACGGCGTCACGACCTCGCAGGCGATCAGCGCGCCGGTCTCGAACGCGCCGATCGTGCCGAAGTTGCGCACCAGCCGGCTGGCCGAGCCCGCACCACGCTGCTCGACCGGCACGTCGTCCGCCGGGCCGTACCGGAACGGCAACTCCCGGTCCGTCCGCGCCCCGCAGAGCGCGACGCGCGCCCCCGTCGCGTCCGCCTGGAGGACAGCCGTGACGCCGACCGGGAGATAGGCGAAGTCGCTCGGCCCGGCGAACACGTTCGCGCGCCCGGACAGGGCGAACGTGGTCTTCCCGACCGAGACGGAGAGGCCGCCGGAGAGCGGGACCACCAGCATCTCCTCAGGGCCGGTAGCGATCTCCCGGGTCTCGCCCACGGTGAGGATCCTCAGCGAGGAGTAAGCCCAGCCGGCGGACTCCGGGGTGATCACCGCGTCGAACCCGTCGGCGGCGGCCGAGCCCGCGGGCCGGAACCAGTCGCTCATCATGTCTCCGTCATCGGTCGACCAGCGTGGACTCGAACGCGTAGCGGTCGGGCCGGTAGGCGTGCGTGCCGTACTCGACCGCGCGGCCGGCGTCGTCGTAGGTCGTGCGGTCCATGGTCAGCACCGGCGCGCCCTCGACCTCGCCGAGCAGCCGGGCCTCGGCCGCGTCGGCGCGCCGGGCGCTGATCCGCTGCCGGGCGACCCGCATGACCACGCCGGCCCGGCGCATCGCCTGGTAGAGGCCGACCTCCCCGAGGTCGACAGCGGCCAGATCGACGACGTCGGTGGGCAGGTAGTTCGTCATGTGGGCGAGCGGGTCGGAGCCGACCGACCGGAGCCGCTCCAGGTACCAGGCCTGTTCGTGGTCGGACAGGCGCAGCTCGGCGCGCACGTGGTCGTCCGGCTCGACCAGTTCGAGCTTGAGCACGACCGTGCGAGGCTGCTGACCGGCCTTGGTCAGGTCGTCGAACAGGCTGGTCAGCTCCAGCGGGCGGTGCACCCGGCCCTGCACCACCTGGGTGCCGACGCCCCGCTTGCGGACCAGCAGTCCCTTGTCGACGAGCACCTGGATCGCCTGGCGCATCGTCGGCCGGGACAGCCCCAGGTCGGCGGCCATCGCGACCTCGTTGCCGATGCGGTCACCGGCGCCGAGCGTGCCCGACAGGATCGCCTGTTCGAGTTGCTCGGCCACCTGGAAGTACAGCGGGACCGGGCTACTACGGTCGAGCGTGATGGGGGGCTGCATCAGGCGCTCCTTCGCGACCGGTTGTCAGTATGTCCGGACAAAATCTTGACAGCGCCAGTGGTGTCTACCACACTCCTCCCCACGATCGACACCCCCAGAGCACTGCCCCACCAGGAGAACTCAATGAAGAAGTTCGCCCTAGCCGGAGTGATCGTCGCGTTGTTCCTCGCGATGACGGGCTGCAGCGGCACCGGCAAGGAGGAAGGGCCGTCCGACGCGGGCGACTTGGACCTGACATACGCGATCATCACCCACGGTGCGCCCGGCGACGCGTTCTGGGACCGGGTGAAGTCCGGGGCCGAGCGCGCGGGCAAGGACTACGGCGTCAAGGTCAACTACTCCTCCGACCCCGACCCGGCCAAGCAGTCGCAGCTCATCGACGGGGCAGTCGCCGACAAGGTCGAGGGCATCATCGTCTCGATGGCGAACCCGGACGGCCTGGAGACGTCGGTCAAGAACGCGGTCGCCGCCGGCATCCCGGTCGTCACGATCAACTCCGGCATCGACAAGTGGAAAGAGTTCGGCGCGATGACCCACATCGGGCAGAGCGAGGAGATCGCCGGTAACGCGGTCGGTGCCCGGCTCAAGACCGCGGGCTGGAAGAACGCGCTCTGCGTGATCCAGGAGGCGGGCAACGTCGGGCTCGAGGAGCGCTGCAAGGCGGTCACCGCGACGATGGGCGGCAAGGTCACCAACCTGCAGGTCGACGGCACCGACGACAACGCCGTGCAGGCCACGATCACGTCCAAGCTGCAGGCCGACAAGACGATCGACGGCGTGCTGACGCTCGGCGGCCAGTACGCGATCGACGCGGTCAGCGCGGTCAAGGAGTCGGGCAGCTCGGCCAAGGTCGCCACGTTCGACCTCTCCGCCGACGTCATCAACGACATCAAGGCGGGCACTATCGACTTCGCGGTCGACCAGCAGCCGTTCGTCCAGGGCTACGCCGCGGTCACCGCGCTGTACCTGAAGAGCATCAACGGCAACGACCTGGGCGGCGGCCAGCCGGTCTACTCCGGCCCGGCGTTCGTCACCAAGGAGAACGCCGACGAGGTCGGGAAGTTCGCGGCCAAGGGAACGCGATGACTACTGCTGTCGCGGACGAACGCCTCGCCTCCGGCGGGGCGTTCGCCCGGATTCTGCGCCGCCCGGAGGTCGGCGCGCTCGTCGCCGCGATCGCCGTGTTCGTGTTCTTCGCGCTGGTCACCGACACGTTCGCGACCGCGTCGGGCGCGTCGACCTGGCTGCGGTCGGCGTCGACGATCGGCATCATGGCGGTCGCCGTCGCGCTGCTGATGATCGGCGGGGAGTTCGACCTCTCGGCCGGGGCGATGACCGGTTTCACCGGCCTGGCCGTCGGCGTCATGACGACGGAGTGGGGCCTGAACATCTGGGCCGCGATGCTCGTGTCGCTGATCCTGGCCCTGGCGGTCGGGTTCCTGAACGGGCTCCTGGTCATGCGCACCGGGCTGCCCAGCTTCATCGTGACGCTGGGGACGTTCTTCGTCCTGCAGGGCATCGACCTGGCCGCGGTGAAGGCGATCATCGGCCAGGTCGCGATCCAGGGCATGGCCAACGTGCCGTTCTACTCGCAGCCGCACGGGGTGTTCGGATCTTCCCTGGATGTTGCCGGTGGCCTGGTCTACGCCTCGGTGTTCTGGTGGATCCTGGTGACGGTCGTCGCCACCTGGGTGCTGCTGAAGACCCGGGTCGGGAACTGGATCTTCGCGGTCGGCGGGGCGCAGACGTCGGCCCGGCAGGTCGGCGTGCCGGTCGCCCGCACGAAGATCGGGCTGTTCATGACCAGCGCCGGGGCCGGCTGGCTGGTCGGCATGCTGCTGCTGTTCACGACGTCGACCGTGCAGTCGAACACCGGCGTCGGGCAGGAGTTCATCTACATCATCTGCGCGGTCGTCGGCGGGTGTCTGCTCACCGGCGGGTACGGGTCGGCGGTCGGGGCGGCGCTGGGCGCGCTGATCTACGGCATGACCAACCAGGGGATCGTCTACGCCGGCTGGGACAACAACTGGCTCAAGGCGTTCCTCGGCGTGATGCTGTTGGGTGCGGTTTTGTTGAACGAAGCGGTACGTCGGCGAGCGGAGCGGTCATGACTTCGTTGATCGAGGTCGAGGAGATCGGCAAGCGGTACGGCAACATCGTCGCGCTGGCCGACGTCAGCACGTCGGTGTCTCCCGGCGAGGTGACGTGCGTGCTCGGCGACAACGGCGCCGGCAAGTCGACGTTCATCAAGATCCTGGCCGGGGCGCACCCGCACTCCTCCGGGCGGCTGGTCGTCGACGGCGAGGAGCGTCATTTCGCGTCACCGAGGGAAGCGTTGAGCCTCGGGATCGCCACCGTGTACCAGGACCTGGCCGTCGTGCCGCTGATGCCGGTCTGGCGCAACTTCTTCCTCGGGTCCGAGCCGACCCGGCGGTTCGGGCGCCTGGACGCGAAGTTCATGAAGGCGACGACGAAGTCCGAGCTGTCGGCGATGGGCATCGACCTGCGCGACGTCGACCAGCCGATCGGCACGCTGTCCGGCGGTGAGCGCCAGTGCGTGGCGATCGCGCGGGCGGTGTACTTCGGGGCCAGGGTGCTGATTCTCGACGAGCCGACGGCCGCGCTCGGCGTCAAGCAGTCCGGCGTCGTGCTGAAGTACATCGCGCGGGCCCGCGACCGGGGGCTGGGCGTCGTCTTCATCACCCACAACCCGCACCACGCGTACCCGGTCGGGGACCGGTTCATGATCCTGCGGCGGGGCCGCAGCATGGGCGACTTCCCGAAGAGCGAGCTGTCGCTCGACGAGCTGACCGGGATGATGGCCGGCGGGGCGGAGCTCGAGGCGCTCAGCCACGAGCTGGCGGCCGAGCTCGGGGGAGAGTCGGAGGTGGCGAAGACGCTCTCGTCGGAGGTGTCCGAGCTCAAGACGACCTGAGCCCGGGTCACTCCCGAAAGAGATTTGGGCAACTGTTGGCTCAACTTATGGCACTGAGTGCCGTAATGGTCGTACGGTTACTCCATAACCCCCGGCGAGGTCAGCGATGCCTCGTCCACGACCGAGAGCCGAAGAGACATGGCGAGCACCAGGGATTGGTTCGAGACCGTCGCGGAAGCGCAGCGGCGGGCGAAGAAACGGCTGCCCAAGGCCGTCTACCTCGCGCTGTTAGGCGGCGCCGAGGCCGGCGCGACGATGGACGACAACGTCGGCGCGTTCCGCGAGCTGGGCTTCCGGCCGCGCATCGCCGACCTCCCGGCCGCCCGTGAGCTCTCGACCACGGTCATGGGTCAGGAGATCCCGTTTCCGGTCGTGATCTCGCCGACCGGCGTCCAGGCCGTCGACCCGCAGGGCGAGGTCGGTGTGGCCAAGGCAGCGGCCCAATTAGGTACCGCGATGGGGTTGTCCTCGTTCGCCTCGAAGCCGATCGAAGAGGTCATCAAGGAGAACCCGAAGCTGTTCTTCCAGTCGTACTGGGTCGGCGACCGGGACGCGATGCTGGCCCGGGCCGAGCGCGCCCGTGCGGCCGGGGCCAAGGGCCTGATCGTGACGCTGGACTGGGTGTTCGACTCCCGGCGCGACTGGGGCAGCCCGTTCATTCCGGAGCGGATCAACTTCGAGGCGGTCCGGAAGTACGCGTTCCCGGTCGCGTCCAAGCCGGGGTACCTGTACCGGTGGGTCAAGTCCGGGTCGCTGCCCGACCTGGGCGTGCCGAACCTCGTGCTGCCCGGCCAGGAGGTGCCGACGTTCTTCGGCGCCTACGGCCAGTGGATCCAGACCCCGGCGCCGACCTGGGAAGACCTGGCCTGGCTGCGCGAGCAGTGGGGCGGTCCGTTCATGATCAAGGGCATCACCCACCCGGACGACGCCCGCCGGGCCGTCGACATCGGCGCCACCGCACTCTCGGTCTCGAACCACGGCGGCAACAACCTCGACTCGACGCCGGCCACGATCCGGCTGCTCCCGGCGATCGCCGACGCGGTCGGGGACCAGATCGAGGTGCTGCTCGACGGCGGTATCCGGCGCGGTTCCGACGTCGTCAAGGCGCTGGCGCTCGGGGCCCGGGCCGTGATGATCGGCCGGGCGTACCTGTGGGGCATGGGCGCGAACGGCGAGAAGGGCGTCAACAACGTCCTGGTGATCATCCGCGACGGCATCTCGGAGACGCTCTATGGTCTCGGCAAGTCGTCGATCCACCAGCTCACGCCGGAAGACCTGATCATCCCGGCCGACTTCACCCGCTCGGCGAAGAAGGCCTGAGCCTCCCGGCGGTGGGGGTGGCTCGTCCACCCCCGCCGCGGTTGACCGGTCGTCCTATCCTGGCCACCCACGGTGATCAGGGAGGATGATCGTGACGACGGGGCGCCCGGGGGGTCCGCCGCCTTGGCGGTGGATGGTGGCCTACCTCCTGGCCGCGTTCGCGATCGGCGGGCCGGCGGCCGCGACCGACCCGCCGAACACCCGTCTGCTGTGGACGCTGCTGGTCGTCGCGTCGCTGCTCGGTGCGCTGGCCGCGACCGACGCGATGGACCGGGCGGTGCGCCGGCTCGTGCGCCTGGTCCGCGCGATCATGTCCCGCAACCCCGACCCGCGCCCCCGTCCGCCCTGGTGGCTCCGGCTGCCCAGGCCGGTGCGGGCGATCGGCCTCCCGGCCGTCGTCCTCGTGCTGGCGCTGGTCATCGGCGTCCTCGCGGTGCCGAAAGCTCGCGAGGGGGGCTACTACCTCATCCGGGGCTGCCAGCCGCCGCCGACGCTCCGGGTGCTCACCACACCGGAGAGCCTGGCCACCACGTCGGCGCTGGCCACCGAGTACGAGCGCGAGTCCGCCGCGGCGCACCACGGGTGCGCGAGCGCGGACGTCTACGTGTACGCGGCCGACCCGGCCGCGGCCCGCGACGCGCTGATCAACGGCTGGACCACCGAGAGCCTGCAGGAGGTCGGTCCCCGCCCCGAGGTCTGGATGCCCGATTCCACGGTGGACGCCGGCCGGGTGGCTGAGCTGGGGAGGACCGCCGGAGCGTCCCCGGTCGAGAGCGCCCGCTCGATCGCGTCCACGCCGATCGTCCTGGCAGCCCCGGCCCAGGCCGCTCCGCAGGCCGACGAACCACGCACCTGGGCGCAACTCCTCCGGGACGCCGACGACGCCCGGCTGCCCGTCGTCCGTCCCCAACCGACGAGATCGACGACGGGCGAGGTGGCCACCGAGCTGATCTACCGCAGCCTCTCCGAGGACGCGGAGGAGTACGACGCGACCGCGACCCGGGCGGTCGAGCGGCAGATCGGGGACGCGCTCGACCGGGGCCGGTACACGCTCGGGAACGCGGACGCGGTGCTCTGCCGTCATCGGGACGCGAGCCAGGCCGGAACGGCCGTCGTCCTGACCGAGCAGCAGCTGGTCCGGTACAACCAGGGCCGCCCGCACGGGGAGAACTGCCCGTCGGAGGACCCGGTCCAGGCCGACCGGCAGCTGGTGGCGGTCTATCCCCGCGACACCGCGGGCCTCGACCATCCGCTGGTCCGGCTGCGCTGGCCCCGGACCACCGAGCGGCAGCGCGGCGCCACCCAGGCCTGGAGCGACTGGCTCGGCTCGGAGGCCGGCCGCCGGGCGCTGGTCTCGATCGGCTTACGGCCGCCGGTCGGCGGGGCCGGAACGACGCCGCTCACCGAGCCGCTCACCCCGCGCTGGGGCGTCCGGCCGGACGCGGTGTTCGACCGGGCCAGCCCGCCCTCGGCGGACGTCGACGCCGCGCTGGACGCGTACACGGCCGCGAGCCGTCCGGCGCGGACCCTCGTCCTGCTCGACTCGTCCGGCTCGATGGCCACCCGGGCAGGGCCGGGTACGCGCTTCGACGCGGCCCGCTCCGGGGTGCGGAGCGCGTTCGGCACGGTCGGGCCGCGTGACCAGGTCGGACTCTGGACGTTCCCGGCCGACCCGGGGACGACCCGGCCGCTGCTCGGCATCCGGGCCTGGCGAGCCGGCACCGCCGGGCCGGCCGCCGACCGGGCGCTGAAGAAGATCCGCCCCGCCGACGGCACGCCGCTCTACCGGTCGATCGAGGCCGGCCTGGACGCGCTCGGGCGCCCGGCCGAGGGACAGGTGACGACGCTGATCGTGATCACCGACGGCGAGGACAGCGACCAGGGGACGCCACCGGACCCGCGGGTGCTCGCCGACCGGGCGTCCGCGGTGGGCGTGCGGATCTCGGTCGTCGCGCTGGGCGACGCGAGCTGCGCCGGGCCCGCGCTGTCGGTGCTGACCGGCGGGTCCGGCGGGGACTGCGAGAACGCGGACTCGCGGACGCTCGGCGGCGCGCTCGTCGATCTGCTGGAAACCTAGGAGGAGGCCGGAGCGATGGGGACGGAGCACACGGGGCGGCCGATGCCCGACGGGCCCTCGGGGACCGTCGCCTGGTGGCGGGCGATGAAGGCCTTCCCCGGCAACCACCAGCGATGGACCAGCTTCCTGGCCGGTGTGCTCGTCGGTGTGCTCGTCGTGGTCCTCGTCGGGTTCCTCCGCCCGCTCCTCAGCGACTCCTCCTGGGAGGACGGCGAACTCGTGCTGCTCAGCGGCAAGGACGAGAGCGCCGGCGGCCAGCGCCAGGAGCTGATCGAGGAGTGGAACCACCTGCACCCCGACCACCCGGCCCGGATCGAGGAGGTCACGAACATCGCCGACGCCCAGCACAGCGAGATGCTCGCGCGCGCCGGCGGTGACGGCGACCCGGTCGACGTCCTCAACCTGGACGTCGCCTGGATCCCGGAGTTCGCCGAGGGCGACCTGCTGCGGGAGTACCCGGAGAGCCGGGCCGACCGGGGCGCGTTCCTCGACGGTCCGCTCGAGACCTGCGAGTACGACGGCAAGCTGTGGGCGCTCCCGTTCAACACCGACGCCGCGCTGCTCTACCGGCGCAGCGACCTGGCGCCGCGGGTCCCGTCGTCGTGGACGTCGATGCTGGCCGCGATCGCGAACGTGCTCGAAGGCCGTCCGAAGCCGGGCACGGTGCCGGAGGCCGGGTTCGTCACCCAGCTCCAGGGCTACGAGGGGCTGACCGTCAACGCGCTGGAGGCCGTGTGGAGCGCCGGCGGCGAGATCGTCGACGACGACGGCGACGTGCACGTCGACTCGCGGCAGGCGCGCGACGGGTTGCGTCAGCTCGTCGACGGGGTCCATTCCGATCCGCGGCAGATCCTCCCCGCCTCGCTCGACTTCAGCGAACAGCCCAGCACGAGCGCGTTCCGGGCCGGCCGGGCGCTGTTCATGCGCAACTGGCCGCTGGCGTACCGGACGCTCGACGTCCCGGCCGAGCCCGGCACCCGCCCGGTCGAGTTCGCGGTCTCGCCGCTGCCCTGGCCCAGCGTCCTCGGCGGGCAGAACCTCGCGGTGGCGAAGCGGAGCTCCCATCCCCGGGCGGCCGAGGCGCTGATCGAGTTCCTCACCAACGACCGGAGCCAGCAGCTGCTGTTCGAGCGGGGCGGGCTGGCCGCCACCCGCCGGGTCGTCTACGAGGACACCCGGATCAAACAGGTCTACCCGTACGCCGACGAACTGCTCAAGGCCATCGAACTGGCCCGCCTGCGACCCCGCTCGCCGCACTACGCGCTGTTCAGCGAGGTGTTGCAGACCGAGGTGCACGCGATGCTGATCAGTGGCTCCGGGCCGCCGGCGGACCTCGGCGACCGGCTCCGGGCCGCGCTCCGCGGCAAACGCCGGTAACCGTTCACCGCCTCGAACCGACCTTTCGCCGCCCGAACCCGGACGGAACGGGGTGGGTGACACGTCAATGAGGGAATGTCGCACAGCGAAACCATCTGGTGTGGCCCCGGCCACATCGGGCATACCATCGGCACCTCATAGACGCTCAGCCTCGCTGGGGAGGGCGCATTGTCTGCTTTATCCTTCCTGGACCGGGAGCGCACGGTCGCGCCCGCCGGGTTCAACCGCTGGCTCATCCCACCGGCCGCGCTGGCCGTCCACCTCTGCATCGGGCAGGCCTACGCGACCAGCGTCTACAAGAACTCGCTGGTCGCGCACTTCGACGTCAGCCAGACCGCGATCGGGATCATCTTCAGCATCGCGATCGTCATGCTCGGCCTCTCGGCCGCGGTCGCCGGGACCTGGGTGGAGACGAACGGCCCGCGTAAGGCCATGTTCGTCTCGGCCTCGTTCTGGGCCGCGGGCTTCCTGGTCGGCGCGCTCGGTATCGGCACGTCGCAACTGTGGCTGGTGTATCTCGGGTACGGCGTTCTCGGGGGCATCGGGCTCGGCATCGGGTACATCTCGCCGGTCTCGACGCTGATCAAGTGGTTCCCCGACCGGCCCGGCCTGGCCACCGGCCTCGCGATCATGGGCTTCGGCGGTGGCGCGCTGATCGCCAGCCCGGCGTCGCGTCAGCTGATGGGGCTCTACGACTCGGGCTACGACTCGTCGAACGCGAAGTCGATCGCCGACGGGCACGCGCTGGTGCTGCTGTTCGTGACGCTGGGCATCGTCTACTTCCTGATCATGATGTTCGGCGTGTTCAACATCCGGGTGCCGCGGGACGGCTGGCGCCCGGACGGCTTCGACCCGTCGTCGGTGGCGGCCAAGCCGCTGGTCACGACCAGCAGCGTGTCGGCCGCGAACGCGATCAAGACGCCGTCGTTCTGGCTGCTCTGGGTGGTGCTGTTCTGCAACGTCACCGCGGGCATCGGGATCCTCGAGCAGGCCAGCCCGATGATCCAGGACTTCTTCCGGGACGGTGACACGTCGTCGGTCGCGGTCTCGGCGGCGGCCGGGTTCGTCGGCGTGCTGTCGCTGTTCAACATGGCCGGCCGGTTCGTCTGGTCGTCGACGTCCGACCTGGTCGGGCGGAAGCGGATCTACATGCTGTACCTCGGTGTGGGGATCGTGCTCTACGTGCTGCTGGCCACGGCCGGGAGCTCGGCGACCTGGCTGTTCGTGATCTTCGCCGGGTTCATCATCTCGTTCTACGGCGGCGGCTTCGCCACCGCTCCGGCCTACCTGCGTGACCTGTTCGGCACGTTCCAGGTCGGGGCCATCCACGGCCGGTTGCTGACCGCGTGGTCCGCGGCCGGCGTCGCCGGGCCGCTGATCATCAACGGCTTCCTGGACGCTCAGGGAGAGCCCGGTTCGCTGACCGCGTCGGCGTACCGGCCGGCGCTGTTCACGATGGTGGGGGTACTGGCGGTGGGCTTCGTCGCCAACCTGCTGATCCGTCCGGTGGCGGAGAAGTACCACGAGCCGGCGGCTCCGACCGAGCCGACCGCGGACGCGGCAGCGGAGCCGGACGCGGAGCCCGCGCCGGTTGCGGAAACGACCGCGTCGAAGGAGGCCACGGCGTGAACGACAATGCCCAGACCGTCCGGCTGGTGATCTCCTGGCTGCTGGTCACCGTGCTGCTCGGCTACGGCGTCATCCAGACGCTGATCACCGCGGCCAAACTCTTCGAGTAGTCGGCCTGCAGAACGCCTCTCCTCCCGCGTCTTACCGAGCACACAGGAGGAGAGGCGTTCTTGATGCAACACGAGTTCGGCTCGTACGTGGCCGCCGACGGCGCTGCGCTGCTGCGCTTCGCGTACGTCCTGACCGGCGACCACCACCAGCCCAGCGCCTACGTACGGAAGGCGCAGTCGCCGCGGCCACCGTGCTGCGATCGGACGACGACCGGACGCTACGGGTCACCGAGAGCACGGGGGAGACACCGCCGGCCGCGCCGATCAGCGTCGGGTGGTTCCCGGCCGGTCTCGGGCGGTCGACGCGCCCGGCTCCGGCCCGGACGCGCGATCGGTCGGGTGAAGGCGACCCTGGAGGCCGCGCCACCGCAGACGCCGGGCCCGCGCGACGACGCGTGCCGTGGCTGCCTAGCGGACGCCCTTGACCGCCCAGGCCCGGGCGGTCAGGTGGATCGGGCCCCGCGGTAACCGGGCCCGGACCGCGTCGCGCAGCGCGGCCCGGTCCGGCTCGTCCAGCGACGCCACGTACGCCGGCGCCGGCCCCTGACCACCCAGGAACGGCCCCCAGAAGTCGTCGAAGTCCGCGAAGTCGGTCGCGACCTCGATCGCCCGGGTCCGCACGTCGCTGAAGCCGGTGGCGACCCAGAGGTCGGAGAGCGCGTCCGGGTGACAGATCGCGAACCGCGGACCCTCGTCGGCGGCGGCCGCGGCCGGGTCGAGCGCCGCCGCCGCATCCCAGAAGACCCGCATCATCTGCATGCCCTCGGCGTAGTCCCACACGTACGCGGCGACGGTGCCGCCCGGCGTGACGACCCGCCTCCACTCGGCCGCGGCGACCGCCGGTACCGGGACGAAGTTCAGCGTCAGGCCGCTGACCACCACGTCCACCGAGTGCGAAGGAAGCGGCAGGGCACGGGCGTCGCCCTGACGGAACGTGGCCCGGCCCAGACGGGCCCGCGCGGTCGCGAGAAACCCCAGCGAGGGGTCGACCCCGACGACCGAGGCCGGCGCGGCGGCCTCGAGAACGGCCGCGGTCAGCGCGCCGGTGCCACAGCCGACGTCCAGCCAGCGACGGCCGGGCGGCAGAGCCAGCCACGCCACGAAGGACTCCGCGACGCGACGGCTCCACCGTCCGACGTAGGCGTCGTAGGCGTTCCCGCTGGTCCAGACGTCGGCCACGACGTCAGGCTAGGCGCCTCGGCGGGCCGCCCGGTATCGGCGGATCAGTGCGTTCGTCGACGAGTCGTGGGTGAGCTCGTCGTCCGACGAGAGCTCGGGCACGATCCGCTGCGCGAGCGCCTTGCCGAGCTCCACACCCCACTGGTCGAACGAGTTGATCTGCCAGATCGCCCCCTGGACGAACACCTTGTGCTCGTACAGCGCGACCAGCGCACCGAGCGTCCGCGGGGTGAGCTTCTCGACGACGAGCGTGGTCGAGGGGTGGTTGCCAGGGAAGGTCCGGTGCGGCACCAGCTCCGGCGCGACCCCCTCGGCCGCCACCTGCTCCGCGGTCTTGCCGAAGGCCAGCGCCTCGGCCTGGGCGAGCACGTTGGCGATCAGCAGGTCGTGCTGGTTGCCGAGCTCGTGCGCGGGGTGCAGGAACGCCAGGAAGTCGGCCGGGATCAGCGTCGTGCCCTGGTGGATCAGCTGGTAGTACGCGTGCTGACCGTTGGTGCCCGGGGTGCCCCAGACGATCGGGCCGGTCTGGTAGTCGACCGGCGTGCCGTCACGGCGGACCCGCTTGCCGTTCGACTCCATGTCGAGCTGCTGCAGGTAGTCGGTGAAGCGGGAGAGGTAGTGCGCGTAGGGGAGCACCGCGTGGCTCTGCGCGTTGAAGAACTCCCGGTACCAGAGCCCGAGCAGGCCCATGATCGCCGGCAGGTTGGACTCCAGCGGCGCGGTGCGGAAGTGCTCGTCGACCTCATGCATGCCGTCGAGAAGCTCACGGAACCGGGAGGGGCCGATCGCCACCATCAGCGACAGGCCGATCGCCGAGTCGAACGAGTAGCGGCCGCCGACCCAGTCCCAGAACCCGAACGTGTTCGCCGGGTCGATGCCGAACTTCTCGACCTCGCCCAGGTTCGTGGAGACCGCGACGAAGTGCTTGGCGACGTCGGCGCCGTCGAGGTTGGAGGTCAGCCAGTCGCGCGCGGCGCGCGCGTTGGTCATCGTCTCCAGGGTCGTGAAGGTCTTCGACGCGACGATGAACAGCGTCTCGGCCGGGTCCAGGCCCTCGACGTTGGACGCGAGGTCGTCGCCGTCGACGTTGGAGACGAACCGGCAGGTGATCTGCGGGTCGGCGTAGGGCTTGAGGGCCTCGTAGGCCATCCGCGGGCCGAGGTCGGACCCGCCGATGCCGATGTTCACGACCGTGCGGATCCGCTTCCCGGTGGACCCGACCCACTCGCCGCTGCGGACACGGTCGGAGAACGCGGCCATCCGGTCGAGCACCTCGTGCACCTGGGCGACGACGTTCTCCCCGTCGACGACGATCTCCGCGTCCCGCGGGGCGCGCAGGGCGACGTGCAGCACGGCCCGGTTCTCGGTCGTGTTGATCTTCTCGCCGCGGAACATCGCGTCCCGGTGGCCCTCGACGTCGGCCGCCCGGGCCAGCGCGAACAGCGCCGAGAGCGCGGGGTCGTCGACGCGGTGCTTCGAATAGTCGGCCACCAGGCCGGCGGCCTCGACGGTCATCGCGTCCGCCCGGTCGGCGTCGCTGGCGAACAGGTCGCGCAGGTGCGTGTCGCGCAGCCGATCGGCGTGCTCGCGGACGGCCGCCCACTCGGGCGTCGCGTCGATATCGACCGTCTTCGGGGACATGGTCGTGCCCTCCCAGTGATCTGCTCGTTTCAGGCCAACGTTAGTCGTGCCCGCTCGGCGAAGACTTACCTGCGCTATTGCCAACGTAGGTCTTCACAAAGGGTTCACCGGGGCTCAGAGCCTGCTGGGCCAGGGCCGCGTGGATCAGCTCCGGAGCGTCCGGGCGGCCGTGCAGCCAGCCCTGGTTCTCGTCGCAGCCGTGGTGGGCCAGGACTCTGGCCTGATACTCGTGCTCGACGCCTTCGGCCACGGTGGTGAGTCCGAGGGCGTGCGCCAGGCCGGTGATCGCGGCGATCAGCGGGGCGCCGGTGTCCTGCGGCTGGATCGTCATCACGAACGAGCGGTCGATCTTGAGGATGTCGGCCGGCAGGTGGTGCAGCCGGGACAGCGACGAGTACCCGGTGCCGAAGTCGTCGATCGCGATCCGGACGCCGTCGGCCCGCAGCCGGCGCAGCACGTCCAGCGCGACCTGCGAGTCGGCCTCCATCGTGCTCTCGGTGACCTCCAGGACCAGCCGGTTCGCCGGCAGCCCGGTGCGGATCAGCACGTCGACGACCTGCTGGTAGTAGTCCGGCTGGTGCAGCTCCCGGCCGGAGACGTTGACCGTGACCTTGGCCGCGACCGCCCGGGGCCAGGCCGCCGCCTCCCGGCACGCGGTCTCCAGCACCCAGTGGTCGAGCTTGGTGATGAACCCGGTGCTCTCGGCGATCGGGATGAACTCGGCCGGGGAGACCGGCCCCTTGCCCGGGCGGGTCCAGCGCAGCAGCGCCTCGGCCCCGGCGACCAGCCCGGTCGTCGCATTGACGATCGGCTGGTAGACGACCGTGAACTCGTTGTTGGCCAGCGCCGAACTGAGCAGCACCCAGCCCTCGCCTCCGGCGTCCCGGCTGAACGTCCGGCCACCGCCGCTGCTCTTGGCCTCGTAGAGCGCGAGCTCGGCCCGTCCGGCCAGGATCGAGGGCGTGTCGCCGGACTGCCAGGACGCCAGGCCGGCCGAGAAGTCGGGCTGGATCGTCCGGAACGCGTCCAGGGCCTTGGTGAGCTGGCCCGACGTGTGGCCGGACGCGATCACCGCGAACTCGTCGGCGCCGTGCCGGGCCATCGCCGCGTCCGGGCCGGCGTGGTCGAGCCAGTCCCGGGCGAACGACTGCAGCCACCGGTCGCCCTCCGCGCGTCCGCGTTGCTCGTTGACCGCGGCGAACCCGTCGAGGTCGATCATCGCGACGGTCAGCGGCCCGCCGCTGCGTTCGACGTCCACCAGGGCCTCGTGCAGGGTCCGGTCGAACCCGCGGCGGTTCGGCAGTCCGGTCAGCCCGTCGACGTCGGCTTCCGCCGCCGCCCGGACCAGCCATCCGGTGACGCCGGCGATCAGCAGGTTGAGGCCGATCAGCGTCGTGACGGCTCCCCAGGGGTACGCGTCGAACGCCAATTTGGACGTCAGTATCGAGGCGATGACCAGGCCTTCGATGACGCAGCCCGCGGTCCAGTCGAAGAAGAAGAACACGTACATCGAGACGACGAGGTACAGGCAGCCGGCCAGCGTCGCCTCGAACTCGCCCCGGTGCATCCAGACGCCCAGGCCGACGAAGAACACCGTCCCGAGGTTGAGCCCGTAGAACACGCGCTGGCCGAACCGGCGGCCGAACAGGCCGACCAGCACGCCGGCCGCCATCGAGCCGCCGCCCAGCGCCATTGACGCGGGCTCGGTCTCGTACGGCACGGCGAGCAGCGGCATGAGCAGCCCGACGAGGCCACCGACCAGGTAGCAGGCGGCGGCGGTCGACGCCATGGCCGGGCCGGTGGCGATGACCGACGGGCGCAGGCGACGCCGGGGGCGGCGGGCGGTCCGTAGCTCAGCGCTCATCCAACCTCCGGGACCTGCGTTCTAGACGCGGACCTTCCCAGCGTTCCCGGCCCCAGGAGCGGGACGGGTGCAGATCGGTTGCGCGACGGTTGCTGCTTTTGTGAGTAAGTATCCGGTTTCGCGGTTTGACGGCTTCCCGGGGTTCTGAGCCCGCCCAGAACCCCGGGAAGTCGGCAATCAGCGCGCGGATGTGGCGTGGCGCGGCGCGGCCAGCAGTGTCTTTCGTGGCGCGGGCGGCGCGGGTGTGGCGCGGCGCGGTGGCGAGCGGTGAGCGGGCGGAGGCGGCGCGGGGAGGTAGGCGTTGCAGTGGCGGAGGCGGCGTACGAACTCGGGGGCTGGGGATCGGGTGCCGGACCCGCTGCGCCGGCGGGCGCTACCGCACGGCGTGACCTCGGCGGTGCGCGAGTATCCGGGGCCCGGGGGGCTCGGCCGGTGGCCGGCTCAGACGCGGTGCGTACCGCTTCGGTGGGCGGGACGTAGGTGACGTCGGCGATCGTGGTTCCGCTGGTGGCCGAGGCTGCCTTCGCGGAGGGCATCCCGTTGGAGCGCGAGCCATACGCCGCCGGGGGCGGGCCGCAGCCGCCGGGGGCGGGCCGCAGCCGCCGGGGCCGCAGCCGCCGGGGGCGGGCCGCCGGGGGCGAGCCGTCGGGGGCGAGCCGCCGGGGCGCGGCCGGTCGCCGGTGGCCGGTCGCCGGGGGTTCGGCCGGTGGACGGTCGGAGCGGGTACGCACCCGGGTGCGGTGGCACCCACCGAGGGTGGGGCGGTGTTCGCGGCGAGTTCTCCGGCCGCCGCCGGTGGGGGCGGGGGATCCGCGGCCTTGCGGGGACCCGGACTTAGGCGGCCGCGGTCGCGGGCTCGAGCGAGCCGAGGTGCTCGGCGATCTCGTCGAGCGGGTCGCGACGGGTCCGAAGTCCGGGCGCGGAACCGGTCGGCCGCTCCGGGCCCCAGAGCGATCCCTCGCCGGGCGCGACCGCCCCGGCCGCACCCGCCCCGACGCGGGCCACGTTCGCTTCAGCCGCGCTGGTCACCACCGCACGCGCGCCGCCCGCGCCCGCGCCGGCCGCCACCGTGCCGGCCGCGCCCGTGCCGCCCGCGCCGCCCGCGCCCACGTTGGCCGCCACCGTGTCGGGCGCAGCTGAAGCCGCCGATTCCGAAGCCATGGCAGCGGGCGCCATCGCAGCGGGCGCTGCCACAGCAACCGCGGCCGGAGCGGCCGCAGCCGCCGGAGCGGCCGCCGCTTCCGCCGCGGCTCGGCGGCGGTTCCGGATCAGGCGGGTTGCGATCACGAACACGCCGGGAAGCGCCGCCACCAGCGCGAACAACCCATAAACCACCGCGATCGTCAGACCCTCCTGACTACCGAGCCCCATCGCCCCGAACGCCCAGGCACAGAACCCCTCCCGAGGCCCCCACCCCCCGACACTCAACGGCAACGCCATCACGACCAGCGCCAGCACCATCAACGGCAGCAGCGACCCGATCGGCGCCGACGACCCGGCCGCCCGCGCGGCCAGCACGAACGTCCCCAGGTGCGCGGCCACGATCACAGCCGACGAGAACCCGACCCAGAGCCAGTTCCGCCGCCCCAGCAGCCCCCGCCGGACGTCCCGTCCCACCGCGGACGCCTTCCGGCGCAGCCCGGGCCGGGACACGACCACCAGAGCCAGCACGACGACGACCCCACCGGCCACCGGGACGAACCCGGACGGCACGTGCCGCCAGACGAACAGCAACAGTGCCGGGTTCAGCAGCAGCACGGCCCCACCGATCGCGAACATCGCGACCTGGCCCGCGAACCGCTCCAGCACGACCGCCCGCACACCGCGTCCGACGTCGCCGTTCTCGCGGCCGTTGCTCACGGCCCGGTGGACGTCGCCGAGCATGCCGCCGGGCAGCGTCGCGTTGAGGAACAGCGACTGGTAGTAGTCGGCGACCGCGGTGCGCAGCGGCAGCTTGATGCCGAGCCCGCGGGCGGCCAGGCACCAGCGCCAGGCGCTGGCCACGGTGGCGAGCAGGCCGATGCCGAACGCGGCGAGCAGCGTCCACCCGTTGATGACCCGCAGGCCGTCGAGGAACGCGCTGGACCCCAGACGCCAGAGCAGCACCGCGAGGATGCCGACTCCGCCGAGCGTCTTGGCCCAGCCGAAAACCCGCTGCTTCATCGTTGCGCCCCGGAAGTGGAATCGTTCGCCCGGCGTGGCAGGGCGAGGAGGTCGGTGTGGTGGAGGATGACCCGGAGTTCGCCCGTGGCGAGGGCGTCCAGTCGCCGGGTCAGGTAGTCGGTCGCGTCGAGCGACGGGCGCTGGGCCGCGGCCGCCGCGACCCAGCCGCGGAGCCACTCGTCGATCAGCGCCGCGTGCGAGGAGTCGAGCCGCCACGGTGTGGAGGCGACGTGCACGGTGGCTCCGCGGGACGCGAAGGCCTGGGCCGCGTACTCGCCGGCGTCCGGCCCGAGCAGTTCCCGGCCCGGGACGTGGGACCGCAGGTGCGCGGCGAATCCGTCCGCGAACTCGGCGTCCGACTCGTCGGACGGAGTGAACTCGACGGCGCCGGTCACCGAGAGCGTGAGCAACGCCGGGCAGCCGGCCGACGAGCAGGCCGCCGCCAGGCGGTCGACCTCGTCGCGGCTGAGCAGGTCGAGCAGAGCCGAGGCGGTGACCAGCGACGTCGAGAGCAGGTCGCCGGAGGTGAGCTCGGTCAGGTCGGCGTGCCGGGTCATGACCGTCACCGCGGACCCGTCGGACGCGGTCGTGGCCGCCTGGGAGGCCGCGAACGCGAGCAGGTCGGCGTCGTGGTCCTGGAGGATCCAGCGCTGCGGGCCGGGCAGCTGCGGCGCCAGCCACCGCTGCATCGAGCCGGTCCCGGTCCCGAGGTCCCGGATCAACAGGTCGCCGCTCAGCCGGGGCCGCAGCAGTGAGAGCAGCGACTGCGAGCGGGCCGCCGCGTCGGCAGGCTCACGGAGCCCGAGCCACGACGAGGCGTAGCGCGGTGCGTCGGTGAGGGTCAACGGGTCTCCGGTGCTCATGAGTGCTGGCCTACCCCGATGAACGGCCGCGACGCGGAAGCGGTTCGAATCGAAACCGCGCGCCGCCGGTACAGGAACCGGATGTCCCGGCCGAACGACCAGCTGACGACCCCCAGCGACAACCCCACCAGCACCCCCGCGGCCGCCACCGGCAGCAGCCCGGACGCGGCCACCACCAGCACGAACCCCAGCGCCGCGGCGATCGCGCTGCGCGACTGCCGCCGGGGCAGGTCGCCCCGCAGCCACGGCAGCGCCCACCCGGCCACCACGTACGCGTACCGGAGCGCGCCGATCGCGATCACCCAGCCGCCCAGCGACTGCGCCAGGTAGACCGTCAGCACCAGGGCCAGGATCGAGTCGACCTCACCGTCGAAACGCGCGCCCAGCGCCGTCGTGGTGCCGGTCCGGCGGGCCACCTGGCCGTCGATCCCGTCCATGAGCCAGGCCACGAACGCGACGCCCACCAGCGCGCCGACGTGCACCGAGGTCGTGAACGAGTCGGCCACCAGCGCGGTGACCCCGCCGACCAGCGTGCAGCGGGCCAGCGTCACCGCGTTGGCCGGACCGAACGACTCCGCGCCCGACCGGTGCAGCGCGCCGGTGAGGAACACCCAGGTGGCGATCGAGAACGCGACGCCGGCCAGCCACCCGGTGGGGGCGAGCCCGACGGTGCCGGCCAGAACGCCGAGAACGCCGAACTGCGCGACCACTCCGAGGACGGGCCCGAGAACCGGACCCGTCGTGCTGACTCGAACGTCGACCGTCACTGATCCACCCGTTTCGCCCAGGCGCGACGTTGTGTCGCGCGCCGGGAAACACGGGGCTGCGCTCAGGAAGGTTCAGGGTTTCGCGTCAAACAAGCGACAGAACTTGAGAAAGCCCGCGCGGACCCGTCGCCGCCGGCCGGGGCAGCAGGAACACGTGCATGCCGGCGGCGATCGCCCCGGAGTCGGTGAGCGGGTTGTCACCGACCATCAGACAGCGCGCCGGATCCACGTCGAGCTGCTCCGACGCGGCCAGGAACACCGGCACCGCCGGCTTGCACATCCCGTGCTGGAACGACATGACGACGCCGTCCACGTAGGCCATCACGCCGAGCGCGTCCAGGGCCGGACGCAGGTCGAAGCCGGTATCGCTGACGATCCCGATCTTCGTCCCGCGTTCGGCCAGCGCGCGCAGCGTCGGGACCGTGTCCTCGAACGCCTCCCAGGAGGCGGCGTCGATCGTCAGCGCGTAGAGCCGTTCGCTCAGGCCGGGCGCGAGCGTCTCGCACCCGGCCGCGGTGTAGAGCGCGGTCCACACGTCGTGGTGTTTCTCGGTGGACAGGTCCCGGCCCTTGGCCATCTCCTCGGCCGTGCTGCTGCGGTCGAGGACCCGCTTCCACACGTCGGCCACTTCGCCCGGGTCCAGCGGGGCCGCGCCCAGGTCGTCGGCTGCGCGGTGCAGCAGCGTCTCGCCGCTGCCGGACAGCCGGATCAGCGTGTCACCCGCGTCGAACAGGACTGCCTCGAACTGGCTCACGTCCGCGTCTCCTCCACTACGGCCCGGATCTCAGTGAATAGCACGCGAGCGGTGTCGTCCCAGTTCGGAAAGGATTCCGATCGGGTCTTCGCCGCCGCGGCCATCTCCCGGCGACGCGGCTCGTTCTCGGCCAGCGTCCGCAGTGCGGAGGTGAGCCCCCGGACGTCGCCGGGCGGCACCGCGAACCCCTCGACGCCGTCCCGGGCCAGGTGGGGCAGGTTCCCCGCGTCCCAGCCGACGACCGGCAGCCCCTCGGCCATCGCCTCGCTGTACACGGTCCCGTACGGTTCGCGAAGGCTGGCCAGCGCGAACACGTCGGCCGACCGGTAGTACCCGACGACCTCGGCCGGGCTGACGAGCCCGTGCGTCTTCACCCGGCCGTCGAGGTCCGGCCGGGTCAGCCGGGCGCTGACCTTGGCCGCGTACTCCGGATCGACGTTCGGATCGCCCACCAGGTGCAGGGTCACCGCCTCCGGCGGCAGCTTCGCGACCGCCTCCAGCAGGTCGAGCAACCCCTTCCGCTCGACCCAGTTGCCGACCGAGAGCACCGCGATCCGCCGTCCCTGCCGCAGGTCGCCCTGCGGCGCGACCGGCGCGTCGGCCGGGTCGCGGCCGGGTGCCACGACCGTCAGCCGGTCCGCGGGCATTCCCGACGCGCGGAGGGTGTCCGCCAGGTCCTCGCTGGCGATCAACAATTTGGACGCGTAGCGGTACGCGCGCCGATCAAGGACTTTTTGGACGTATTGCCGGACGCCCGCGTGGTCGATGCCGCCCGGAGGCTGGTGGAGCATGCCGACGATCGGGGGGAGCCCCTTCGCCGGGAGCCACGGGCCGACGAACGCCGCCGCGATGCTGTCGAGCAGGATCGCGTCGGCGTCGCGCAGCCGGCCGAGCAGACCGCGGCCGGCGGCGACCGACGCCGGGAACGACCGCTCCGGGACCGAGACGAAGTCGAGGCGGGCGTCGTTCGCGGCCGCCCGGTCGGCGACGCGCCGGTGGTAGAGGTACCCACCGGTCATCGTCGCCGGGTCGCCGAGGGTCAGCAGCGATACCTGTAGCGGGCTCAGGCGAGCACGCCCGAGTAGCCGCCGAACTCGCTCGCGTTCTCGTAGACGCGGACCGCGAGGTCGGCGCCGGGGGTCTTGATCGCGGCGCCGATCTTCCCGTGCACCCAGAACGCGAACGACTCGACGGTGACCGCCTCGGTGCCCAGCTCCGGGGCGACGATCTCGTCCAGATCCGCGTCCTGGAGCCGCCCGGTGAGTTCTTCGAGCGCTCCGACCAGGACGTCCAGGTCGACGACCATGCCCTTGTCGTCGAGTTCCTCGCGGGACACCACCAGCGTCAGCCGGTAGTCGTGGGAGTGCCGTTCGCCTTCCGGCGGAGGCATGTCGGGCATGGTGTGGAATGCGCGGACCTCGCGCTCGGTGCCGGTTTGGTACATGCGTTCATTCATACCGGAGGGCGGCGTGCAGCACTCCGGCGTCGCCGCGATCGAGGGTGGCATATGCCTCAGCCGCGTCCGGAAAAGCGAACTCGGTGGTGGCCAGGGCCTTCAGCGGGAGCACGTCGAGAAGGTCGCGGGCGGCCTCCCGGCGGCGGGCGTTGGTCCAGCGGCCCTGGGCCGCGTAGGGGATCGTCGAGACCTGGCTGCTGCGGATCGTCAGACGGCGCCGGTGGAAGTGCTCACCGAGGGGGAGCGCAACCGGCTTCGTGCCGTACCAGGACCCGACGAGCGCGGTGCCCTCGTGCGCGAGGAGCGAGAGGCCACCGGCCAGCGCGGCCGGGGCGCCGGACGTCTCGACCAGCAGCGAGACGCCGGTCCCGACCCGCGCCGGAAGCTCGTCGGGGTGCGCGGTGCGCAGGCCGAGCGACTCGGCGAGCGCCCGGCGGGCCTCGCGCGGCTCGGCCGCGACGACCTGCGCGCCGGCCCGGGCGAGCAGCAGCGACGTGAGCAGCCCGATGGCGCCCAGGCCCAGCACGACGACCGGTTCCTCGAGGACCGGGCCGGCGTCCAGGCTGAGCTGGAGCGCGGTCTCGACCAGCGGGAACATCGTCCCGAGGCGCGGATCGAGGTGATCGGGGAGGACGACGACGTCGTCGGCCGCGGCGCTGAACCGGTCCTGGTGCGGGTGGAACGCGAAGACGGTCTTCCCGGCCAGCGGGCCCTGTTCGACGACGCCGACGCAGCTGTAGCCGTACTGGAACGGGTAGCTGAACCCGCCGTCGGCCAGCGCGGACAGCGTCTCGTCGCGCTCGGTGTCGGGGTTCAGCTCCCCGCGGTAGGCGAGCAGTTCGGTGCCCGCGCTGATGCCGGAGAAGCGCGTCCGGACGAGGAGGTCCGCGGGCTCCGGATCCGGAACCGGACGGACCTCCACCTCGCGCGGGGCGGTGAACCAGACGGCGTGTGTGCTCATGGCTCGAACGTAACTTTCGTCAGGCGGAGTTCACCGCTGTCGGCGTGGAAGTAGGTCAGGTACTGGGTGAGGCCGTCGTGTTCGGCGTACTCGGGGTGGGCGAACGCGGCGTAGTTCGGTCGGCGGCCGCTCGTCGTCAGGATCGGGAACGCGGCCGACCACGGGCCGGTGGGGGAGCCGCCGATCTGGGCCCGGATCGTGTCGTCGACGCCCGGCAGGTAGACGTTGAGCCAGCCCTCGAGGGCCGGGTCGTAGAACACGGTGTTGCCGGCCGAGCCGGCCCGGATCGTGCCGACGGCCCGGTCCGGGTTGGACGACCAGCCGGTGCCGGTCCAGAAGCGCCAGCGCAGCCGGTCGGTGATCCGGTCGAGCGGGGCCCGGGCCAGCCGGCAGACGGAGTCGCAGTCGCCGTACACGTAGACGTCGTCCCCGACGACGACCGCGGCGGCGGCGTAGGCGGCCGACGGCGGGAAGAACATCGTCGGGTCGGGGCCCTCGATGCTCCGGACGTCCTGGCCGCGTTCGGCGGGCAACCGGCGGATCTCGCGCGTCCGCAGGTCGACGGCGAGGATGCCGGTGCCGAGCGCGCGCCCGAACGGGCCCGAGCACGGCGTTCCCTCCGCGCCGCTCCGGCAGAGCTTCGTGTAGAAGACGAGCAGCCGGGCCCGGTGCGGGTCGGCGATCACCGGTCCGGGCCAGAACGCGAACGAGGCCCCGCAGTAGACGTCGCCGGCGGGCGTGCAGCCGGTCGCGTGCCGCTGCTGGAACGCCGCTTCGGCCGGGGTGTGGCCGAACAGCGCGGCCGGGTCGCGTCCGCTCGTGCCGAAGACGTCGGAGCTGGTCAGCGTGATCCCGTCGGCGGCCCGCAGGTCGCGGGTGGACGCGGCCGAGTTCGACAGGAAGCCCTCCGGGTCGCGCAGCACGGTGTCGGCGAAGACCCAGGCCGACCGGTCGCCGTAGCGGGTGCTCTGGCCGTCGTCCCGGGCGACGACCCGCCCGTTCTGGGTGAGCGGGCCGAGGTCGGCCGCGTGCACGGACGGGATCGGCGGCACCGCGTCGCGGACGGTCTCGGCCCCCTCCGGCGTCCGGCGCACGACGCCGAAGCCCACGACGACGACGATCACGAGCGCGACCAGCACGGCGATGATGCGCCGCTCCGGTACCGCCACGCCCTCAACGTACCGGCTGGTAGGTCCTCAGGCGGCGCTGCTCGAGTCGCAGGCCGTCTCGCCGAACCGGGCCGGGGCGGGCGTCGTCGTCGGCGTCGTCGCGATCGGTGCCGAACCGCGCGCGACGATCGTCCGCAGGAGCACGAGGCCGAGCACGGAGCAGCACGCGGCGGCCGCGAACGCGGCCCGGTAGCCGCCGAGGGCGGCGGCCTGACCGACGACCAGCCCACCGAGGCCGGTGGCGACGTCGAAGAACATCGTGAACGTGGACACGGCGGCGGCCTGCTCGGACTCCTTGACCCGGCTGATCGTCAGCGCCATCAGGCCGGGGTACTGGAACGCGATCCCGGCGCCGAGCGGCACGATGCCGACGTAGATCCAGACCTCGGACGGTGCCGCGGCGATGATCACCAGCCCCAGCACGACCCCGATCGTGGCCAGCGTGCCGGCCCGGACGGCGCCGATCCGGTCGGGCAGCCCGCCGGCGAAGATCCGGGCCGCCAGCACGACGACCGAATAGGCGAGGAACATCCACGACGGATTGCTGCCTCGCAACTCGTCGACGTAGAGCGGGATGTAGGCGTTGAACGCGACGACGCCGATGATGCCGAGGGCCAGCACCGCGCCGGGCCAGAGGGCCGCGGAGTGGAAGCGCGGAGCGCGTTCGCCGCGGGCCCGGTGGTTGGCGACCAGCAGCATCGGCAGCGTGCCGAGCAGTTGCAGCAGGCCGGCGACGACGAACGTCGGCCCGACGCCGAACGTGTCGTAGCAGGGCTGGCCGATCACCGGCCCCAGCCCGATGCCGAGGTACGGCGCGACCGAGAAGTAGCTGGACGCCTTCGAGCGCTGCTCCGGCGGGGCGGTCGCCATCACCCGGGCGATGCAGGCGACGAACATCAGCGCCAGCGCCGCTCCCGACAGCAGCCGGAAGAGCAGCAGGACCGGCAGGTTCCCGGCCAGCGCGTAGGCCGCGGTCGAGACCGCACCGGCGACGCCGCCGATCAGGACCAGCGGCTGGAAGCCCAGGTTCTGGATGGCCCGGGCGGTGAACGGGCGGACCATCACCGCCGACACCGCCATGATCCCGACGACGACGCCGATCGCCAGGTCGCCGCCTCCCAGCGACTGCACGAAGTACGGCAGCACCGGCAGCGTCATGCCGAGGGAGAGAAACGCGCCGAGCGCGGCGACGAGGAGGAGGGCGAACTCCTTGGTGATCAGTCGGGCCGAGGACCGGTCACTCGGTGTCGCCATACGAAGTCTCTCCGCCTCTCAAATCACGCGATGCCTCCCAAACCTTGTATCCGGGGCGCGGACTTCGCAGTGGACTCTGTGGTGCAGCTCACCTGATTGGGTGCGCGGTCCAACTACGCGGATCGCTGAGCATCCCGGCCGGGTGGGCGCTCGCGGCGATCCGGAGGCACTCGGCCCGCAGCGCGCCGACCGTGGACGACCGATCGTCGGCGGCCCGGCAGCGGATCCGGAGCTGGGTCTTCGGGTCGAGCGCGAACGTGACCGTGCGTTCGTCGCCGATCAGGATCTCGCGGGCCGGGCGGCCACCCAGCGTGGTCGTGGGTGGGTCCGCGCGCTCCGGAATCGCCGAGACCTCGATCTGCGCGTCCGGGTCGGTCGGCGAGGAGAACGTGACGCCCGCGGTGAGGTCGCCGAACCGGTCCCGGACGACGTCGGTGCGGAGCGTCACCAGGTCGCGCGGGCGGCTCGTCGTCAGGGGGAGCGCGACCGGGGTGCCGTCGCCGACCCGGACCGAGCGGGCGATCCGGGTGGCGGTGCCGAGCGGGTCGGACAGGCCGGAGATCTCGACCTGGGCCACGGCGCCGGGAGCCCACTCCCAGCGCAGGAAGTGCACCGCGCGGTCGGTGTACCAGCGGGAGGATTTCGCACCGATCGGTGGTCCGGGCTGGACGGTGGCGTCGGTGAAATACGCCGGCGGCGGCGCGCCCGGCGGGACGATCGAGACGAGGACGTCGCTGGTCGCGTGGCTCGCGTAGAGCTCCTCGAGTACCGGCGTCGTCGAGGAGCCGCGGGCGGTGAGCGTTTCCGGCAGCCAGCCGACGGTCAGCCGCGACCGCAGCGGGTCGAAGCTCTCCGGGGCGGCGGTGGCGGCGGCCGAGGCCGGGGTGGGATCGGGGACGTGTGCCTCGTCGTCGGCCCGGGGGCTCGGCTGCAGCAGGAGACCGAAGCCGGCCAGCAGGGCGGCCGAGACGCCGGTGATGATCAGTAGCCGCCGCACGCCCGCCAGTGTTCAGGAAACGGCGAAACGCGCGCGGACCTCCCAGAGACGGGCGATCGCCAGGCCGGCGAACGCGACGAGAACGCCACCGACGACATCGAGGACCCAGTGGTGGCCGGTCACCAGCACGACGACGCCGGTCACGGCGGCGTGCAGCCAGCCCAGAGCGCGCGCCCACCAGCGGGCGGTGAGCGCGCTGACCGCCAGCGCGCACCAGACCGCCCAGCCGACGTGCATGCTCGGGAACGCGGCGTACGGGTTCTCGGCCCCGGAGATGACCGGGGCGTTCGTCAGGCCCTCGAGCAGCCGGGGCGGCGCGGACGGCCAGGCCCAGGAGATCGCGACGCCGATCAGGCTGGCCGCGACGAACGCGGAGCGGAAGCGGTAGTAGGCGGCCGGGTCGAACAGCACGAGCAGCCCGAAGACGACGAACGGGACCGCGAAGTGGCCGGTGACGTAGTAGGCATTGGCGATCGCGGTGCGGAGGGGGTCCTCGGCCCACCAGGTGCTGAGCAGGCGTTCGAGGCCGAAGTACTCGAGGGATCGGATCGTCTTGGCGTGCGCGTAGGCGGCCTCGGTGCGGTCGGCCGAGCCGAGGCCGACCGCCAGGTAGGCGCCGATCCCCAGGGCGATCAGGGCGAGTTCGGTCGCGATGACGCGCACCCACTGGCGTGGGGGTGCCGCCACCGCGGACGGGATCGTCGTGGTCGCCACTGGGTGCCCTCCTTCGCAGGTAGGGCGTGATCCCCCGGAAATCGACGCACTACACCTGGTCAGGCGGGGGCGGGCACGTGACGCGGCGCACTGTTCTCCCGGGGTTTGCGGCCCAGGTCGGCGGTCGGGACGTGGGCGGTCTCGCGGCCGGACGCGGCGGCCACGGCCGAGACCACACAGAGGACGGCCAGGAAGATCGCGACCGGCAGCCAGCCGCCGCGTCCGTCGCCGGCCAGCGCGGCCCCGACGGTCGGGGCGAACCCGCCGATCGCGAACCCGAGCTGGGTCCCGATCGCCATGCCGGACAGCCGGACCCGGGTCGTGAACATCTCGCCGTAGAACGCCGGCCAGGTCGAGTTCGGCGCGCTGTAGACGACGCCCGAGAGCAGGATGCCGACCGCGAAGATCAGCGGCCAGTTGCCGTGTCCGATCGCCGAGAGGTACGCGAACATCAGCGCGGCCGAGCCGAGCGTGCCGCCGATCATGACCGGTTTGCGGCCGATCCGGTCGGCCAGCGTGGCCCAGAGGGGGATCGCGCCCAGCGCGACGACGTTGGCCAGCACGCCGACCCAGAGCAGCGTCGACTTCTCCAGCCCGACCGTGTCGGCGCCGAACGAGAGCGCGTAGACGCCGAAGATCGTGCTGACGCTGGCCACCATCGCGACGAGCACGACCCGGATCACCGAGGCCCAGTGGTCGCGGAACAGCACGGCCAGCGGGGCCTTCGGGACCTGGTCCTTGGCCGCTTCCTGGACGAATTCCGGCGTCTCCTCCATCCGTCGCCGTATCAGGTACCCGACCGCCATGACGACGACGCTGAGCAGGAACGGGATGCGCCAGCCCCAGGTGAGCAGGCTGTCGTCGGGTAACGCGGCGACCGGGAGGAACACGGCCGTGGCGAGGATCTGGCCCATCTGGGTGCCGTTGAGCGTGAAGCTGGTGAAGAAGCCGCGGCGGTGCTCGGGGGCGTGTTCGAGCGTCATCGAGTTCGCGCTGGCCTGTTCGCCGGCTGCTGAGAAGCCCTGGGCCAGCCGCAGCGTGACCAGCAGGATCGGCGCGAGGACGCCGACCTGGCCGTACGTCGGCAGGCAGCCGACCAGGAACGTCGAGACGCCCATCAGGATCAGCGTCAGGACGAGGACGCGTTTGCGGCCGAACTTGTCGCCGACGTGGCCGAGGACGAACGCGCCGATCGGGCGGGCGGCGTAACCGACGCCGAACGTGGCGAGCGCGAGGAGCGTGCCGGTCGCCGGGTCGGAGTCGGCGAAGAACACCTTGTTGAAGACCAGGGCCGCGGCCGTGCCGTAGATGAAGAAGTCGTAGTACTCGAGCGCGCTGCCGATCCAGGCGGCGAGGGCGGCCTTGCGGGGCTGAGCGGTCGGAACGGGAGGTGCGGTCACGAGGGGCTCCCTGGGTGTATGCGGCGGTGCAGACACTGAGCAGCGGGTCGCGCTAATGAACCGTACGGTTACGTACCAGAGGGTGAGTTAGCGGCGGCGTCGTGTCAAGGGGCGCACCCCCGTTTCCAGCCCGCGCCGGACGCCGTCAGCGCCGCCGGTCGCGTCGGCAAGCCGGCCGACCGGATCGGCCACCGCAACGCCGCGCCCGCAACGGCGGCCCGCCGCCAGCGCCACGCAGTCGAGTGCGGGACCAACCTGATCACCGGTGATGGAGCAGCTAGAGCCGGTCTAGCGAAGCCGAGAGGCCTTCGTGTCCCCGCTGATGCGGTGCTAGCCCTGCGCGCACGCCTGACCTCGGTCGGTTGGTGGAGGCCGGTCGCGCGGGTTTCCGACTACTTCCACGTGGCATGGCACACGGCCGACGTTGGGCCGACCCCTATGCGGTCGTCGGCGAAGCGCTAGGCGCGGCCGGGACACGAGATCGGCCCTCGCGCCCCCCGCAGGCCAGACCCGAACACCGCCGTCCCTGACCGCAGCGGTCACCGCTATCGGGGCCGGGCCCAGGCCGAACGCAACCGCGAAGCCACATCAGGCAAACCCCCGACCCCCGCTCCGCCGGCGGAGCCCGACCACCCACCCGGTCGACGAACCTCCCCGAACAGCACGCCTAAGCCCGGCCGACGTGGGCCGTCAGGTACTCGAGGACCAGGTCGCCGATCATGCGGCGGTGGTGCTCGGTGAGGGCGGGGTCGAGCATGTCGCGGCCGAAGATCGCCTCGAACGTGTACCGGTTCGCGGTCCGGAACACGCAGAACGCGCTGATGACCATGTGGACGTCGAGCGCGTCGACGTCGGCGCGGAACAGGCCGGCGGCGCGGCCCCGGTCGAGGATGCCGGACAGCACGTCGACGGCCGGGGCGGCCAGCCCGGCCAGCACCGGTGACGTGCGCAGGTGCTCGGCGTGGTGGACGTTCTCGATGCTCACCAGCCGGATGAACGCCGGGTGGGACTGGTGGTGGTCGAACGTCAGCTCGGCGAGCGCGCGCATGGCCCGGGCCGGGTCGAGATGGTCGACGTCGAGATCCTGCTCCAGGCGGCGGATGCCGGCGTAGGCCCGTTCGAGCACGGCGACGTAGAGGCCCTGCTTGGAACCGAAGTAGTAATAGATCATCCGCTTGGTGGTGCGGGTTCGGGCAGCGATCTCGTCGACCCGGCCGCCGGCGTAACCGCGGTCGGCGAACTCCTCGGTCGCAGCCTCCAGGATCTCGCCGCGCGTGCGTTCGGCGTCGCGCTGACGTTCCGGGGGCGCATCAGCGGCGGTCACGCATCCGACCATAGCGTTGGCTCTTCCTCTGGGCGTTTTCCTGCGGTACAAGTAACTATCCGGTTCATTATCTCGGAGGGTTCCCGTGGCGGTCCGCTCGCTCACCTCGCGCCGGCCGGTGCGCGTCGGCCTGATCGGGTCGGGGATCGGCCCGTCGCTCTCGCCCGCGCTGCACGAGCGGGAGGCGTCGCTGCTGGGGCTCGACTACACGTACCGGCGGCTCGACCTGGACGAGCTGGGCCGGGCGCCGTCGGACGTCGGGGGACTGGTGGCGGAGGCCCGACGCGCGGGGTTCCAGGGGCTGAACATCACGCACCCCTGCAAGCAGCTGGTGATTCCGTTCCTCGACGAATTGTCGGAGGCGGCGGGCAAGATCGGGGCGGTCAACACGGTGGTGTTCACCGCCGACGGGCGCTCGGTGGGGCACAACACGGACTGGTCGGGGTTCCGAGACGGGCTGGTTCGCGGGCTGCCGGACGTCCGAATGGGGGTGGTGGTGCTGCTGGGGGCGGGAGGCGCGGGCGCGGCCGCGGCCCACGCGCTGCGTGCGTTGGGCGTGGGGACCGTGCACGTGGTGGACGTCGATCTCGAGCGTGCGCGGTCGCTGGCCGACCGGCTGCACACCGTGGCCCATCCGGTCGGCGAGCTCGCGGACGTGCTGGCCGGGGCCGACGGGCTGGTGCACGCGACCCCGGTCGGGATGGCCGAGCATCCGGGCCTGCCGCTGGCCGCGGAGCTGCTGCGGCCGGGGTTGTGGGTCGCCGAGATCGTGTACCGCCCGCTGGAGACCGAGTTACTGCGGGCCGCCCGGGCCGCCGGCTGCGCGGCGCTGGACGGCGGCGGAATGGCCGTGCACCAGGCCGCGGCGGCGATGCGCCTGTTCGCGGGCGTCGAGCCGGACGCCGACCGGATGGTGCGCCACCTCCGCGAGCTGATCTCGGCGGAGGCCGGCCGTGCGCGCTGACCTCGCGACCGTGTGTCTGTCCGGGACGCTCGAAGACAAGCTCGTCGCCGCAGCCGAGGCCGGCTTCGACGGGGTCGAGATCTTCGAGCCGGACCTGGTCGCGTCCTCGCTGCGCCCCGGCGACCTCCGGGTCCTCTGCCGCGACCTCGGCCTCTCGATCGACCTCTACCAGCCGTTCCGCGATCTCGACTCCACCGATCCGGACCGGTTCGCGGCCAACCTCCGGCGGGCCGAGCGCAAGTTCGACGTGATGGAGTCGCTCGGGGTCGGCACCGTGCTGGTCTGCTCGTCGGTGTCCCCGGACGCGGTGACCGACCCCGACGAGCTGGCCGCGCAGCTCGCCGCGCTCGCTTCCCGCGCGGCCGCCCGCGGTCTGCGGATCGCCTTCGAGGCGCTCGCCTGGGGCACGTACGTCAATACCTACGAGCACTCCTGGGACGTCGTCCGGCGGGCCGATCATCCGGCGCTCGGGCTGTGCCTGGACAGTTTCCACATCCTGTCGCGGGGTTCGGACCCGGCGCCGATCGCCCGGATACCGGCCGAGAAGCTGTTCTTCCTGCAGCTCGCGGATGCGCCGGTGCTGTCGATGGACGTGCTGCAGTGGAGCCGGCACCACCGGCTGTTCCCGGGCCAGGGCGCGTTCGACCTGCCCGGGTTCCTGCGGGCGGTGCTGGCCGCGGGGTACGCCGGGCCGTTGTCGCTGGAGGTCTTCAACGACGTCTTCCGGCAGGCCGACCCGGCCCGGACGGCGGTCGACGCGCGTCGGTCGCTGCTCGCGCTGGAGGACGCGGTCTCGCCGGCCGCGGTTTCGCCGGCCGCGGCGCCGGCCGCGGTTTCGCGGGCCGCGGTTTCGCGGGCCGCGGTCTCGGCCGCGCCGACCGGGCCGGGGCCGGCGGCGGCAGGGCCGGTCGACCCGGCGCCGGCGTTGGCCGGGCACGCGTTCGTGGAGCTGCTGGCGTCGTCCTCGTCGGAGGCGGAGGAACTCGGGCGGGTGCTGGGGGCGCTGGGGTTCTCCCGGACCGGGCGGCACCGGTCGAAGCCGGTCGAGCGATGGGAGCAGGGCCGCGCCCGGGTCCTGCTGAACGCGGCCGACTCGGCTGCCGGCCCAGCCGCCGGCCGCGAAGCCGCCGGCCCTGCCGCCGGCCGTGAAGCCGTCGGCCGTGAAGCCGCCGGCCGCGAAGCCGACGGCGGGGGAGCGGTCGTCGGGGCGCTCGCGGTCGAGTCGGCGGACCCGCCGGCCGCGGCCCGGCGGGCCCAGCGCCTGCTCGCGCCGCTACTCCCCCGAGACCGGGGACCGTCCGAAGCCGACCTCGCCGCGGTAGCCGCCCCAGACGGCACGCCCCTCTTCTTCTGCCGCACCGGCGCGACCGGCCCCGGAGCCTGGTCGGTCGACTTCGACCCCCTCGAACCGACGGCCAGCGCCCCCGCAGCCCCGGCCGCCACGTCGGCCGCGCCGGCCACCCCGGCCACCCCGGCGGCCGCCCCGGCCGCGCCGGCCGCCGGGCCGGGCGGGATCGGCGTCACGGGCATCGACCACGTCGGGCTCTCCGAGCCGTTCGACCGCTTCGACGAAGCGGCCCTCTTCCACCGCGCCGTCCTCGGCCTCACCCCACTCTCCACCGGCGAGTTCGCCGCCCCGTTCGGGCTGATCCGGGGCCGCGCCCTCACCGACCCGGCCCGCAGCGTCCGCATCGCGCTCACGGTCTCGCGCCTGAGGCGCGGCGACTGGGCCCCGGCCGTCGCCGAGCCGCAGTACGTCGCGTTCGCGGTCGACGACGTCATCGAGAGCGCCCGCCGGGCCCGCGCCGCGGGCGCGCCGCTCCTCGCGATCCCCGACAACTACTACGACGACCTCGACGCCCGCCTCGACATCCCGCCGGACCGGCTGGCCGCCTACCGCGACCTCGGCATCCTGCACACCGAAGACACCGGCACCGGCGCGTATCTGCACGTCAGCACCCCGCTGCTGGGGGGCAGGCTGTTCCTGGCGCTGGCCCAGCGGGTCGACGGCTACGACGGCTACGGCTGGGCCGACGCCCCGGTCCGGATGACCGCCCACCGCCGCCACCGCCTTGTCCGGTCGGGGTGATCCCGGAAATACTCAGGCATGAAGACGACCCGGACCGACGTCAGCGTCGACGACTTCCTCGCGTCGGTGCCCGACGAAAGCCGCCGCGCCGACGCGATCGCCGTCCGCGAGGTGATGCGCAAGGTCACCGGCGACCCCGGCGCGATGTGGGGCGAGAGCATCGTCGGGTTCGGCGAAGCAACGCTGCGCTACGCGACCGGCCGCGAGGTCGAGTGGTTCGTCGTCGGCTTCTCGCCCCGCAAGACGTCCACGACGCTGTATCTCGGCGAGGACTTCCCGGGCAAGCACGACCTGCTCACCGGCCTCGGCCCGCACACGACCGGCAAGGGCTGCGTCTACGTCAAACGTCTCGATGTACTCGATCCGGCCACGCTGGAGCGGCTCGTGGCGGCCGCGGTGACCCGGTGACCGACCACTTCGACCTCGATCGGCAGGACGGCATCCTCACCGTCCGCACCCACACCGACGGCGGCCCGGCCCGCTGGTCCCGCGACCTGCTCGCCGCCTGGGTGCGCCTGCTCGGCGAGATCGCCGCCGACCGGACCACCGAGGTGCTGATCGTGACCGGCACCGGCGACGCCTGGCTCGGCGGCGTCGACGCGGCCTCGTTCGCCACCCCACCGAGCGCCTGGACCAGCGACGAGGTCGACGAGCAGTACTCCAACGGCGTGAAGCTGCTGGAGCGGATGATCGTCGACATCGACGTGCCGACGATCGGCGCGATCAACGGCCCCGGCTTCCGGCTCGAGCTGCCGCTCCTCTGCGACCTCACGCTCGCCACCCCGGACGTCCGGATCGGCGACGGCAACTTCACCGCCGGCTCCGCGCCCGGCGACGGCCTGTACCTGATCCTGCGCGAGCTCGTCGGCGTCAAACGCGCGACCGGGATCGTCTACACCGGAGCGACGCTCACAGCGGCCGAGGCCGAGGCGCTGGGCCTGATCGCCCGCGGCTGGCAGACCGCGATCCTTCCCGACCTGCGCCACGCCTACGCCCACCAGCTCCTCACGATGACCAGCCAGTGATCGACGAAGACTCGTTCGGGGCGGCTTTCGAGACTCATCGGCGCGAGCTGCGGCTGCACTGCTACCGACTCCTCGGCTCCTACGCCGACGCCGAGGACCTCGTCCAGGAGACGTTCCTCCGGGCCTGGAAGGGCCTGGCCACGTTCGAGGGCCGCTCGTCGGTCCGCGCCTGGCTCTACCGGATCGCCACCAACGCCTGCCTCGACGCGCTGCCCACGCGTCCGTCCCGGGTCCTGCCGCACCACCTGGCCGGGGCCACCGACCCGTCGGTCGGCCTCCCGCCGCGCACCGACCTCCCGTGGCTGCAGCCGTACCCCGACGAGGAGCTCCCGGAGACCGCCGCCGTCGACCGCGAGACGATCACGCTCGCGTTCCTGGCCGCACTCCAGTTCCTGCCGGCCCGGCAGCGCGCCGCGCTCGTCCTCCGCGACGTCCACGGCTGGCCCGCGTCCGCCACCGCCGAGGCGCTCGACCTGAGCGTCCCCGCGGTCAACAGCGCGCTGCAGCGCGCCCGCGCCACCCTCCGGCAGCATCTACCGGAACGCCGGTCGGAGTGGCGCGCCACCCGGCCGGGCCCGGCCGAACAGCAACTGCTCAACCCCTATCTGGACGCCGTCCGGCGCGCCGATCCGGCCGCGGTCGCCGCGCTGCTGGCCGAAGACGTCCGGACGACGATGCCGCCCTGGCCGATGTGGTTCGAAGGGCGCGACCACGTCCGGCGGGCGCTCGCGTCGAGCTGGGACCCGGACCTCCCCGGCTACGTGGGCGAGCTCGTCTCGGAACCGCGCGGGGTCAACGGCGGGATCGGGGTCGCGACCTGGGCACGCGCGCCCGGCGACGACCGGTTCCGCCCGTTCGCGATCGGCGCCTACCGGATCGAGGACGGGCTCATCGCCGAGATCACCGCGTTCCACGATCCGGCGCTGTTCGAAATATTCGGGATGCGCGACCGATGAGTTTCGCGCCGGTCTCCCGTCTCAACCGGGGTACGTACTCACCTGGAGGAGACGAACCATGGCGAAAGTGCTCTACGGTGCCACGATGTCGCTCGACGGCTTCATCGCCGGCCCGGACGGTGACATGTCCTGGCTGAAGGACCACCTCGGCCCGGACCCGGTGGCCGACGACCTGGTCGCGCACGTCGGCTCGGTGCTCGTCGGCGGCCGGTCGTACCGCGGTGACGACCCGAACGTGGGCACCGAGAAGGAGGGCCCGTTCGGCGGCGCCTGGCACGGCGAGCAGATCGTCCTGACCCGTACGCCGGCCCCGGACCTGCCCGGCGTGACGTTCGTGAGCACTCTGAACACCGCACTCCACCAAGCCAGGGCCGCGGCCGGCGACCAGTACGTCTGCATCATCGGCGCCGACGTCGGCCGCCAGTGCCTCGACGCCGGCGAGGTCGACGAGGTGCTGGTGTTCGTCGCCCCGGTCCTGCTCGGCGACGGGGTGCCGCTCTACCGGCACCTGGGCGGCGCGACCACCCGCCTGGAGTGCACGAACGTGCACACGACCCCACACGCGACGAGCCTCTGGTACCGCGTGCACCGCTGACCGGCGGGTGGACGTGTCGCTGAGTTACTGAGTCAGCAGCGGACCTGGCCGTCGACGATCTTGAAGTAGGGGGAGGCGCCGAGGTCGCCGGTGAGTGGGCTGATCGCGTGCATCCACATCCGGAACACGCGCTCCAGCGCCTCGAACCGGTCCGCCGCCGCGTTCAGCTCGTCCACGCCCAGGTGTTTCAGCGTGGGCTGCTGCCGGGCCTCGAGGCCGAGATCCGGGTCGATTCGGGCGTAGCCGGTGAACCAGTCGCCGGGCGCCTGGGCCTCCCGGGTCGCGAAGGCCGCGGTGAGCTCGGTCTCCAGTGACTCCAGCAGCGCGTCGATGCGCAGGTCGTCCTTGTACTGCCGGGTGAGCGTGCTGAACGCCTTCAGCAGGTCGCCGTCCGGCACCGGCACGTCCTGGCGCGAGGCCATGACCTGGATCCGCCAGCGGAGCGCGTCGATCAGCGTCGCGTAGGCCAGCACGTACCGGCCGACCGCGCGGACCTGGGCGTCGTCGGGGCTGTAGGACTGGTCAGTCACGGGGGCCTCCAGGCAGGTTCGCGTCCATCGCCACGAACGCCGCCCGGGCGCGGGCGGCGGCTTCGAGGACGAGCGGTTCGGTGTACGTCGTGCTGTGGTTCGCCTTGGCCACGCTGGCGACGATCGTCCAGGCCAGCCCGACCAGCAGGACGTCGTCGCCGCGCTCGATCTGCTCGGCCGACAGCCGCTGACGCAGGACCGGCACGATCCTGTCCTTGATGTTCCGGCCGACGGCCTCGCCGATGAACGCGTACTTCGCGGGCAGCCGGGCGACGATCGCGTTCCAGGCCCGGGAGTGCTCCTGAGCGGCCGCGTTGCGGTGGGCGATCGCCTGGATCAGGGCTTGTAGCGGCGGTTCGTCCGCGGGCCGCGCCGCGAGCTGATCGGGGATCCGCGACCCGCCGCGGACCCCGAACTCGATCAGCACGTCGTCGCGCGAGGCGAAGTAGCGGTAGAACGTCCGCTCCGAGATCTCGGCCGCGGCAGCCAGGTCCGACACCGTGATGCCGTCGTAGTCGCGGCTCTCGAACAGCTCGACGGCGCGGGCGGTGATCACGTCCCGCCCGGCCTCGCGCCGGGCGAGAGCGGTCTGCGTACGGAAGTCCACGCCGCTCCTCAGAGTCAGTTCCTGCCGACTACTGGCAGAGTCTGCCACACTCTTGCTACCGTCCGGAAAGGCTTACTGGAAGGTGAGATCGAATCATGCGCATCGAGGACATGACCCTGATCAGCATCGACGACCACGTCGTCGAGCCGCCCGACATGTTCGAAGGCCACGTCCCGGAGAAGTACAAGGGGCTGGCCCCGAAGGTCGAGAAGAACGAGCAGGGCAACGACAACTGGGTCTTCCAGGGCGCGTCGATGGGCACGATGGGCCTGAACGCGGTGGTCAGCTGGCCGGCCGAGGAGTGGGGCATGGACCCGGCCGGCTACGCCGAGATGCGTCCGGGCGCCTACGACATCCACGCCCGCGTCCGTGACATGGACCGCAACGGCGTCCTCGCGTCGATGTGCTTCCCGACGTTCGCCGGGTTCTCGGCCGGCTTCTTCCAGAAGGCCCCGGACAAGGACCTCGCGTTCGCGATGCTCCAGGCCTACAACGACTGGCACGTCGACGAGTGGTGTGCCGCCTATCCGGGCCGGATGATCCCGATCGGCATCTCGCCGGTGTGGAACCCGGAGCAGATGATCTCGGAGATCCATCGGCTCTCGGCCAAGGGTGTGCGCGCGGTGACGATGCCCGAGCTGCCGCACCTGCAGGGTGTGCCGTCCTATCACGACCTGGACTACTGGGGACCGGTCTTCCAGGCGTGCAGCGACACCGGCACGGTGATGTGCCTGCACATCGGCGCCGGTCTCGGCGCGCTACGCCTCACCCCGGGCGCGCCGATCGACAACATGATCATCCTGGCGACGCAGGTGTCGGTGCTGGCGGCCCAGGACCTGCTCTGGGGCCCGGCCATGCGCACCTACCCCGACCTGAAGATCGCCTGGTCGGAGGCGGGCATCGGGTGGATCCCGTTCTACCTCGACCGGTCCGACCGGCATTACACGAACCAGCGCTGGCTGCGGCGTGACTTCGGTGGGTCGCTGCCCAGCGAGGTGTTCAAGGCCCACTCGCTGGCCTGCTACGTCACCGACCCGGCGGCGCTCAAGAACCGGCACGAGATCGGCATCGAGACGATCGCCTGGGAGTGCGACTACCCGCACTCGGACTCGATCTTCCCGAACGCTCCGGAGTTCGTCCTCAACGAGATGAACAACGCGGGCGTCAATGACGACGAGATCAACATGATCACCTGGCAGAACAGTGCCCGCTTCTTCGGCTGGGACCCGTTCAAGCACATCTCGGCGTCGGACGCGACGGTGGGCGCGCTGCGGGCGACGGCTACCGATGTGGACGTGACGATCCGGCCGAGGGCGGAGTGGAAGAAGCTGTACGAGGCCGCACACGCCTGAGGAACTCGCTAGGGCGCCGACGGGGCTCGGAACGCGCGGATCGTGAGTGCTGCGAAGCGTCGGGATGCGGCGACGCGGGCTGCTGGGGTGTTCGCGCGGATGCCGCCGCCGGCCATGAGCATGAGGGTCACGTCGTTCACCGTGACGTCGGTGCGGAGGCGGCCGGTCGCCTTCGCCCGGCGTACGAGTTCGGCCGCGGAGGCCAGCGAGGAGGCTCGGTTCGCCGTGAGGTCCAGTGCGCGCGGGAACCGGGCCTTGACCGCCGCGGCGAAGCCGTTGTCGCGTGCTTGCAGGTCGCAGAGTCGCGCGACCGTCCGGCAGAAGCCGCGCCAGGGATCGGGGTCGGCGAGCCCGTCGTCCAGGGCAGATCGCCAGGCCCGCAAATCGTCGGCGAACACCTCCGCGACCAGGAGCTGTTTGGTCGGGAAATGACGGTAGACGGTCGACGTTCCGGTTCCCGCGCGTCGAGCGATCTCCCGGATCGGTACGTCCAGGCCCTGTGCGCCCAGTGCCGAGCGGGCCGCATGAATGATGCGCTCGTGGTTCTCCCGGGCGTCGTCGCGCGGGCTGCGGGACAAACGAGCGGTCACCGCTCTCACATTAGTGAAGCGGCCCGGGACGCTGGCTACGGTCCGGTGTATGACTTCTACCAGGCCTGACTCGGACACCTGGGACCTCGCGACCAGCGTCGGAGCGACCGCGACGATGGCCGCCGCGGCCCGGGCGATCGCGACGCGCGCGGATCGTTCGCTCATCGACGATCCGTTCGCCGAACCGCTCGTCCGGTCGGTCGGCATCGATCTGCTCACGCGGCTGGCGACCGGCGAACTTCCCCCCGACGAGCTGGTCGGGTCGGCGGCGATCGACGGAGCCCAGATCCGCACCCGGTTCTACGACGAGTTCTTCCTCGACGCGACGACGGCGGGCATCGATCAGGCCGTCATCCTGGCGTCCGGACTCGACTCCCGCGCCTACCGGCTGGCCTGGCCGGCGGACGCCGTCGTGTTCGAGGTCGACCAGCCGCAGGTCATCGACTTCAAGACCCGGGTCCTGAGCGAACTGGGCGCCGCACCGACCGCCGACCGGCGGGCCGTCGCGGCCGATCTGCGAGACGACTGGCCGGCCGCGCTGCGTGCCGCCGGATTCGACCCGGCCCGGCCGACCGCGTGGAGCGCCGAAGGGCTGCTCAGCTACCTGCCGCCCCCAGCGCAGGATCGTCTGCTGGACCTGGTCACCGAGCTCAGTGCGCCGGGCAGCCGGGTGGCCACCGAAAGCCGGCCCGCTCCGCTACCGGACGAAGAGGCCACCACGAAGGCGGGACTGCGCCGCATTTCCGAGCGCTGGCGCGCGCACGGGTTCGATCTCGATCACGCGCGCCTGCGCTATTTCGGGGAGCGCAACGAAGCTGCTCGGTACCTCGCCGACTGCGGCTGGACGCTGAGCGCGATCACCGTCCGAGACCTGCTCGCCGCCAACGGCCTTCCGCCGTTCCTCGACGACGACCTGCGGATGGGCGACGTGGTCTACGTCAGCGGCGTCCTCGATCAGATGACGACGTAGCCGGACCACGGTGATCGGTCAGCCGCCCGAGACGAACCTGGTGCCGTTCCAGCGGTAGGTACGGACCAGGGTGCCACCTGAGTCCGGACGCCAGTCGACGACGATGGTGCGGCCGTTCTCGCGCAGACTCGGCAGTGGATCGACGTAGGCCTGCATGCCGTCGACGAACCCGATCGGCGTCGGGCCGCCTTTCGCATTACCCGTGAACGCGACGATCATGAACCTGGTCTCCGGACCGCCGACGGTGGCGTTGCCGTAGCAGGTGATCACCACGACCGCATCGGTGAGCCCGTCCCGGTCGACGTCGCCGTAGACCGGCGGCGCGCTGGGGACGATCGAGTAGTGCCAGGGCGGCAGCGAGGCGACTCCGTCGGAGAACTGGACGCGAGTGAGCGGGCACACGTCGTTCGACGGCAGGTTCATGACCGAGTTGCGCCAGTCGATCGGGCGCAGTGCCGTCCTGGCCGCCGTGGCCGAGGGCGGCGCGGAACTCGACCCGTCCGGCTCCGACGACCGGCCGGAGGGGGTGGGGTAGCCGGGCGTCGGGGCCGGGACAGCGGTCGGCTTCGGGGTGACCGGCCGCAGCCGGTCGGTGTCGTGGCGGCCGGCGAAGCCGAACACCACGCCGATCGCGGCAATCAGGACCAGGGCCGTCGCCGCGGCGGCCAGGCCGTGCCGGCGGCGGCGAGCGGCCGCGATGCGCCGGGCGTGCGTCGGTCCGGGACCCCGGTAGGGCTCGTCCGCGGCGGTCATCAGCCCGCGGAGCAGCCGCGTCACGTCCTCCTCCGGGTTCATCGGATCCTCCCGTCGACGGTCGGCTCGCCCAATTCGGAGGCCAGCGCCGTGCGACCCCGGTGCAGCCAGGACTTGACCGTTCCCTCGGCCACCCGCTCGCCGGCGGCGATCTCGGCGATCGGGACGTCGGCCAGGTAGTGCAGGACGATCGCCTTCCGTTGCTTGGACGGGAGCAGCGCGAGTGCGGCCACCAGCGCCACGTGCGTCGGATCCGGCGGCGGCACCACCGGTTGCTCCCGCTGCCCGGCCAGGAACGCGAGGGATCGACGGGCCCGGCGCCATCGACTGACCGCCAGCCGCAACGCGACGGTGCGCACCCAGGCCGCCGGCTCGTCGTAGGCGTGGAGGGTCGACCAGCGCGCCCACCCGCGGGCGAACGCCTCCTGGACGAGATCCTGGGCCGCGCCCCGGTCGCCGACGTAGGCGTAGAGCTGCTTGCACAGCGACGGGAAGTGGGCGGCGTAGAAGGCCGCGAACTCCGCCTCGCTCTGGGATTCCACCAGCGGCTCCGTCCGGTCAAGTGCACTCACTGGAGTACACGCTGACGCGGGCGTCCGGTTGCACCTCGATTTCGCGGAGGCGTCACCGCCCGGGCCGCGGACGGGTCAGCGGCGGCTCCACTCCTCGGCCAGCAGCTGGTAGGAGCGGACCCGGTCGGCGTGGTCGTGCGTGATCGTCGTGATCACCAGTTCGTCGGCGCCGGTCGCGTCGCGGAGCTGTTCGAGCCGGTCGGCGACGGTGCCGGGCGCGCCGACGAACTGGGTGTCCACGCGGTCCTTCACCAGGTCCGGGTCCCACGGGTAGGCGGCGGCTTCGTCCGGGGTCGGGTAGGCGATCGCGCCCGCGCCGGAGCGGATGCTGTGCACCCAGGGCGCGTAGCCGGAGGCGAGTACGGCGGCCTGCTCGTCCGTCTCGCCGACCACGACGTCGGCCGAGACCGAGACGTGGGGACGGTCGAGGTCGGCCGAGGGCGTGAACGCGGCCCGGTAGGCGCGGACGGCGTCGAGGACGGTGCTCGGGCTGTGGTGGTAGCTGGCGACGAAACGCAGGCCGTTCCGGCCGGCCACCGTCGCGCTGGAGCCGCCGGACGCGCCGAGGATCCAGACCTGGACGTCGGCGCCCTCGCCCGGGTTCGCGTGTCCGGCCGGGTGGGTGCCGGCCAGGAGCGCGAGGACGTCGCCGATCTGCTCGTCGTAGCTCGGGGTGTAGGCGCCGGGCTGTTGCAACAGGTCGAGTTGGGCGGCGATCTTCGGGCCGGCCGTCTGCAGGAGGCGGCTCACATCGAAGTGCTTGGGCAGCAGCAGGCCGTTCTCGGCGCGTTCCTCGGCCGTGTGGGCCGCGCGACCCCGGTCGGCGAGGTACGCGGTGGCCGCCGCCGCCAGCACCGGCTGCGCCGCCGCCCCGGCCCCCGCCGCCGCCAGCACCGGTTCCGCCGGCTCCGCCGGCTCAGCGGCGGCCGGTTCGGGAACGGGCGGCTTCTGGCGGCCGAACGAGCGGCCGATGCCGAGGTCTATGCGCCCCGGATAGGCCGCGTCCAGCAGGCCGAACTCCTCCACGGTCGCCAGCGGCTGCCGGTGTCCGAACTGGACCCCGGCCGACCCGATCCGGATCGTGCTGGTCGCCGCCGCGGCCAGCGCGATCGACACGGCCGGCGACGACCCGAGCACGCCCGGGTTGAGGTGATGCTCGGCGAACCAGTAGCGGGTATAGCCGAAGCGCTCGGTCTGCCGGGCCAGGTCGATCGCGTTGCGGACGGCCGCGCCGACGCTCTCGCCGCTGCTCCGGGGAATGAGGTCGAGCACGCCGAGGGGAGTGATCGTCATACCTATCAACCCTATAGGCATTGAGGGCGATCCGAACAGTGACTACAAAAGCAGACCACCGCGACGGGCGGCGGCGACCGTCGCCGTCCGGGTGTGCGTGCCGAGCTTCCGTCCCGCGCTGCGCAGATAGCTCTTCACGGTCTCCGCCCCCAGCCCCAGCCGCCGCGCCGCCTCCGCGTTCGTGCACCCCACCGCCACTAGCGCCAGCACGTCCACCTCCCGCCCCGACAGCGTCACCCCGGACCGCGCCCGGCCGACCGTCAGTCGTCGGGAGACGTCGAGCAGGCGACGGCGGAGCTCGGGATCGTCGACCTCGCGGGAGATCGCGCGCAGTTCGGCGTCCGCCTCGCGGACGTCGTCCCATTCCGGCGCGGACGGGCGCTCCCGGGCGGCGCGCGTGAGCGCGGCGGTCTCCAGCGTCTCCAGCCGACGCTCGACCTCCCGCTGCACGGCGAGCTCGACCGCGGCCTCGGCCGCGACGGCGGCCATCGCGTCCACCACCCGTGGCCCGAGCGCGAACGGCTCGCGGATGCCCCCGTACAGCACCGCGAGCGCCTTCCCGCCGACGACGGCGGGCACCGCGGCGATCGCCCGCAGGCCCTCGCCGACGACTGGGCGGTCGTAGTCGTGGGTGATCCGGGTGTCGGCGGCGTAATCGGCGACGCTCGAGGGCCGGGACGTCGCCAGCACCCGGCCGCCGAGCCCGTTGCCGTCCGTCACCAGGAGGTTCTGCAGGCCGGCGGTCGTCGTCCCGGTGAACTCGGTCAGGCGCAGACCGCCGGGGACGAGGAGGCCGCCGAAGGCGACCGGCAGGCCGGTCGACCGGCGTAAGCGCAGCAGCGCGCCGCGCACGGCGGCGTGTTCGCTGGTCATCCCCCCAGGGTGCCACCCCCGAACGGGGGTGGTGGCGTCTGTCGGGGGTCTTTAGCCTGCCCTCGACTAGGGAGGACGACGATGTCTGCGACCGAGATCTACCGCGAGGCCCGCGACCTGCTCCTGCGGCACCGCACCGACTACGACCGCGCCGTCGCCGAGTTCACCTGGCCGACGTTCCCGGACGGGTTCAACTGGGCGATCGACTGGTTCGACGCCTACGCGCGGGGCAACGACCGGATCGCGCTGTGGATCGTCGAGGAGGACGGCTCGGAGGCGAAGTACACGTTCGACGAGATGGTCGCGCGCTCCGACCGGCTGGCCGACCTGCTGGCCGCCGACGGCGTCGGGAAGGGCGACCGGGTGCTGCTGATGCTCGGCAACCAGGTCGAGCTGTGGGAGTCGGTGCTGGCGATCACCAAGCTCGGCGCCGTCATCATGCCGACGACGACCGCGCTCGGGCCGGCCGACCTGATCGACCGCATCGACCGGGGCCGGGCGTCGTACGTGATCGCGAACGCGGCCGACGCGGGGAAGTTCGAGTCGGTGCCGGGTACCTACGGGAGGCTGGCCGTCGGTGGGGCACCCGGCTGGCGGGCCCACTCCGACGCGGCCGGGATGCCCGGCACCCGACGCGAGACGATCACCACCTCGGACGACACCCTGCTCGTGTACTTCACCTCCGGCACCACCAGCCGGCCGAAGCTCGTCGAGCACAACCAGGTCAGCTACCCGGTCGGGCACCTCTCGACGATGTACTGGATCGGGCTGCAGCCGGGCGACGTCCACCTCAACATCAGCTCGCCGGGCTGGGCCAAGCACGCCTGGAGCAACGTCTTCGCGCCGTGGATCGCCGAGGCGACGATCTTCCTCTACAACTACACGCGCTTCGACGCGGTGGCGCTGCAGGAACAGATCCGCCGGGCCGGGGTGACGACGTTCTGCGCGCCCCCGACCGTCTGGCGGATGCTGATCCAGGCCGACCTGTCCGGCGGACCGGGGTCGCTGCGCGAGGTGGTCGCGGCCGGCGAGCCGCTGAACCCCGAGGTCATCGAGCAGGTGCAGCGGCGCTGGGGGCTCACGATCCGCGACGGTTTCGGCCAGACCGAGACGTCGGTGCAGGTCGCGAACACGCCGGGCCAGGAGGTCCGGCCCGGGTCGATGGGCCGGCCGCTGCCCGGGGTGCCGGTCGTGCTGGTCGACCCGCTGACCGGGTCGTTGGCCGATTCGGAAGGCGAGATCTGCCTGGACCTGGGGGAGAGGCCGGTCAACCTCATGGTCGGTTACACCGACGATCCCTCCCGGAACGCCGACGCGATGGCCGGCGGTTACTACCACACCGGCGACGTCGCCAGCCGCGACAAAAATGGCTACATCACGTACATCGGACGTACCGACGACGTGTTCAAGGCCAGCGACTACAAGATCAGCCCGTTCGAGCTGGAGAGCGTCCTGATCGAGCACCCGGCGGTCGTGGAGGCGGCGATCGTGCCGGCGCCGGACCCGATCCGGCTCGCGGTGCCGAAGGCGTTCGTCGTGCTGGCCGAGGGCTGGGAGGCGTCGGCCGGGACGGCGGAGGCGATCCTCGTCTACGCCCGGGAGAACCTGGCGCCGTTCCAGCGGGTGCGCCGGATCGAGTTCGCGGACCTCCCGAAGACGATCTCCGGGAAGATCCGCCGGGTGGAGCTGCGCGAGCTGGAGCAGAAGCGCTTCGACACCGCGGCGGCGGACGTCCCGGAGTACCGGGACGACCACCTGCGGGGCTAACGCGCCACCAGCTCTTCGCGGAGCCGGGCGACGGCGGCCCGGTCGAGCCCGTGGGCGACCAGGTACTCCTCGACGTTTCCGATGCGGGCCAGCGTCGCCCGGATCAGCTCGGGCGGGCAGTCGAGCATGTCCTTGAGCATCGCGTCGGTGTGCTCACCGGCCGGCATCGTCGCCCGGATCTTGTCGGCGAACCCGGTCGAGAGGTTCTCGGCGGTCATCGCGTAGTCGGTCTCGATGTCGGTGGGGCTCACCCCGAGCAGCGCGTGCACGATCGCGATCACCGTGCCGGTGCGGTCCTTGCCCGCCGTGCAGTGCACGACCGCGGGCAGGGCGCCCGGCTCGGCCAGCGCGCCGACGATGCCGGCCAGCGCGTCCCCGCACTGGTCGACCATCAGGTTGTAGGCGTCGGCCAGGCTCTTCGGGCGCTCCCGGGCGTCCAGACCGGCGAACGCCGGAAGGTGCCGGTAGGTGACCGGCAGGTCGCCGAGCGCGTCCGCGGCGATCTCGACCTCCGCGCCTTCGCGCAGGTCGATGACGGTCCGGACGCCGAGGTCGGCGAGCGTGGCCCGGCCCTCGTCGTCCAGGCCGGCCAGGCCGTCGGCGCGGATGAGCAGGCCGGTTCGCACGGTCCCGCCGTCCGCGGTCGCGTACCCGCCCGCGTCGCGGACGTTGTACGTGCCGGGCAACGGCAGGCGCCGGGTCGCAGCGGCCGTCATTTGCTACCTCCAGAAGCGTCGACGTGGTCGTACGCAGCATCCTCGGTCGCGATGAACGACGGGTGAAGCGTAGGCGGTCCGGCCCGGCGGCGGCCCGGGCCGCCCAGTTCGTCGTGCCGGCCCGTGAGCTGAGGGAGTGTGGGGGCCGAAGCGGAAACGTTGGGCGCGTAGCGTCCGAAGGGTGCGAGACCTCCGCGCCCTGCCCAAAGCCCACCTCCACCTCCACCTCGAAGCGACGATGCGGCCGCAGACCACCGCGGACCTGGCCGCCGAGCTGGGCGTACCGGTTCCACCGGCCGGACAGTTCCACGACTTCACCCAGTTCATCGCCGAGTACCAGGGCCTGGTCGCGCTGCTGCGTACCCCGGCCGCGGTCGACCGGCTGATCGACGAGGCGGTCGAGGACGCCGCCGCCGACGGCGCGGTCGCGATCGAGCTGGCGTCGACCGTGCAGCACCACACCGGCATCTACGGCAGCGCCGAGGCCGCGCTGGACGCGATGCTCGCGTCGGTCGGGGCAGCCGCCGAGCGGCACGGGATCTGGGCCGGGCTGATCGTCGCGATCGACCGCACCGCGGGACCGGAGCACGCGCGGGAGACGGCCGCGCTGGCCGTGAAGCACGCCGGACGCGGAGTGACCGGCCTGGGGCTCCACTCCGAGGAGCGCGGGTTCCCGGCGTCGGGGTTCGCCGCCGAGTTCGCCGCGGCCAAGGAGGCGGGTCTGCTCGCCGTCCCGCACGCCGGCGAGCTGGTCGGCCCGATCTCCGTCAGGCAGGCCCTCGACTACCTGAAGGCCGACCGGATCCAGCACGGTGTCCGCGCCTTCGAGGACGCCTCCCTGGTGGCCGAACTCGCCGACCGCGGTGTGTGCCTGGACGTGTGCCCGACGTCGAATCAGCTGTTGCGGGTCGTCCCCAGCCTGGGCGAACACCCGCTGGCCGCGCTGCTGGCGGCCGGGGTCAGGTGCAGCATCAACGCCGACGACCCGGCGCTGTTCGGCGCCGGCCTGCTGGACGAGTACACGGTCGGCCGGGAGGCCCTGGGCCTGGACGACGAGAAGTTGGCGGCCTGCGCCCGCACGTCCGTCGACGCGAGCGGCGCCCCGGACGCCGTCCGTCGCCGTGCGGTCGCCGGGATCGACTCCTGGCTCGCCCACGACTGAGCGGCAGTCAGCAGACGCTCTGGTCACGAACCCAAATAGCGCAGTACAGCAAGCACCCGCCGGTTGGCGTCCTCGGAGGAGGGCAGGCCGAGCTTGCCGAAGACCGCCGCAACGTGCTTCTCCACCGTGCCCGCCGACACCACCAGGGTTCGCGCGATGGCCGAGTTGGACCGGCCCTCCGCCATCAGCGCCAGTACCTCACGCTCGCGTGCGGTGAGCGACTCGATTTCCGCGGCCCGTGTGCCGCCGCCCGCGAGCTGAGTGACCACCTCGGGGTCGAGGGCGGTGCCTCCGGTCGCGACGCGGGTCAGCGCCTCGGTGAACTCGGCGACGTCGGCGACCCGGTCCTTGAGCAGATAGCCGACCCCCGCGGAGCCGGCGGCGAGCAGCCGGGTCGCGAACTTCGTCTCGATGTATTGGGAGAACAGCAGCACGCCGGTACCGGGATGTTCTCGGCGGAGGTCGATCGCTGCCTGCAGGCCTTCGGTGCTGTGGGTGGGTGGCATCCGGATGTCGACGACAGCGACGTCGGGCCGGTGCTCGGCGACGGCGGATCGCAGCGCTTCGGCGTCCCCGACGGCCGCGCAGACCTCGTGCCCGCGTTCGGTCAGCATCTGGGCCATCAACTCGCGCAGGATGGCCGCATCCTCGGCGATCACGATGCGCATGGCCGGCATCGTCTCACTGCATCTCAGGCGTGCAGGGGAAGTTCGATCTCCACCGCGGTCGGGCCGCCCGGCGGGCTGCTGATCCGCAGGCTGCCGTCTACGGTGCGGACGCGTTGGGCCAGGCCCGGAAGACCCGTGCCGGTACGGATCTCAGCACCGCCGTGGCCGTCGTCGGACACCAGCAGTTGCAGCCTGTCGTTTCGCTGTTCGGCACGCAGCACCGCGTGCCCGGCCCCGCTGTGCTTGATCACGTTGGCCAGCAGCTCGGCCACACAGAAGTAGGCGATGGACTCGATCGCGGGACTCGGCCGCCTCGGCAGGTCCACCGACAGCTCGACCGGCACCAGGGTGCCCGCGCAGAGGGTGGCCAACGCGTCCGCAAGTCCTTCGTCCAGCACTGGGGGGTGGATGCCACGCGAGAGGTTGCGGAGGTCGGACAGGACCTCGCCGGCACTGCGGTGAGCGGTTCTGACCAACTCTCGCGCCCGGTCCGGATCGATCACCGGACCGCCCGCGGGGCCCAGCCTCTCGGCGGCCATGCTCAGACTCATCGCCAGCGCGACCAGCCGGACCTGGGCCCCGTCGTGGAGGTCGCGCTCCAGCCGACGCAGCCGTGCCGCCGAGTCCTCCACGGCCAGCGCCCGGGTCTCCTCCAGATTGCGCACCCGCTGGGCGAGCTCGCCCGGACCGAGCAGCACACGCACCAGCCAGCGGTCCACCGCGACCACCGCCCGGGTGAACCAGGGGGCGGCCAGCAACGTCACGACGCCGATGCCGGCGGTGATGAAGGTGGCGGCGAAGCCGGCGGAGTGCGGAGCCCCGGCGCCGCCCGGAAACGGCGAGATCGTCCGCATGAGTTCGCCGTCCGCGGGATCGACGATCAGCCAGCGCAACGGCGTGAGGAAATCGAATACGCCGATCAGCCACCAGGCGGCCGCATACAGCTGGAAGACCGCGACCGGCACCTTCACCAGTCCGTACGCGGTCGCGCGCCAGGCCGCCTCGTCCCGCAGCCGGGCGTCGAGCCGGGCGAAGAAGCCGTCGGCGGGGCGAGGCCGCGCCGGGGCGGCGACCCGATCGGCCAACAGGCGTGCCGCCAGGGCGCGCTGGAGTGCCGCCAGGGCGCCGGAGAGGCCGAGGGCCAGGACCGCCAGGACCAGCCCCGGACCGGCGCCGACCACCGACGCGGTGAGCGCCACGCCGAGGGCGAGGAGGATCAGCGCGGAACCGAAGCCGACCAGCCCGACCGGGAAGCTGAGCAGGCAGTACCCGGCCTCAGCCCAGGCGCGTCGGGTGAAGGGTGCCGTGAGGACGGCGTGCACGACCCCTGGCCGGCTCACGCGTCTCGCCGCGCCAACAGCCGGCCGCCGACCCCGAGTGCCGCCACCACGTACAGCCAGAGCACGGCAAAGCCGACCCACGGTGTGAGCACCTCCGACACCTCGCGGGAGACGCCGAGCGAGCTGCTGAAGATCAACGTCGGCAGGAACTTCGACACCGTCGGCCCGGTCAGCCCGGCGAGCAGCAGCGGCAGCACGAAGAACAGGCCGACGAACGCGCCGATCGCCGCGGAGGAGTGCCGGATCGCCGCACCCAGGCCGATGCCGATCAGGGCCACCAGCGCCAGGTACGCACCGGACAGCACGACCGCGCGCAGCACCCCGGCGTCGCCGAGGGACGGTTGCGGAACCCCGGGGGCCATGGCCGCCGTGCCGGCGAAGAAGGTCACGAAGGTGACGGACTCACCGACCACGAGCGAGACCAGTCCGACGACGGCCGACTTGGCGCCGAGCATCGTCCACCGGCCCGGCACTGCCGCGAGCGTGGACCTGATCGAGCCGGAGGAGTACTCGCCGGTGACGGCCAGAACCCCCATCAGCCCGATGACGAGCTGACCGATCACTACCCCGGCCAGCGCGTTGTTCACCGGGTCGAAGGACGCCGCGGCCGCCGGGCTGGGCGCTTTGGTGTTGGCCATCGCGGCCACTCCGACGACGATCATGCCGACCGTAGTGGCCAGCAGCATCCACGGGGTGGAACGCAGGCTGCGCAGTTTGATCCACTCCATCCGCACAGCCTGCCGGAATCCGTGACGTCCGGCGGTTCGACGGGTCATCACGACGGCGTGGTCCCTCGGTACTCGGCGCTGCCACTGGTCAGGGCGAAGAACGCTTCCTCCAGCGACCGCCCCCCGGCGGTCAGCTCGGAGACGGTGCTGTCGGCGAGCAGCCGGCCCCGTCCGATCACGATCAGGTGGTCGGCGGTGAGCGCCATCTCGCTGATGAGGTGGCTGGAGAGCAGCACGGTGCGCCCCTCGGCGGCGAGCGACCTCATCAGGTCGCGGATCCACCGCACGCCCTCCGGATCGAGCCCGTTCACCGGTTCGTCGAAGAGCAGCACCGCGGGGTCACCGAGCAGGGCCGCGGCGATACCGAGCCGCTGGGACATGCCGAGCGAGAATCCGCCGGCCCGCTTGCGTGCCACGGCGCCGAGGCCGACGGTGGTCAGCACCTCACCGACGCGTGATCGGGGGATGTCGCTCGCGGCGGCCAGCGCGGCGAGGTGGTTCCACGCGCTCCGGCCGGGATGGTAGGTGCGCGCTTCGAGCAGCGCGCCCACCTCCCGCAGCGGCCAGCGCAGTTCGCGGTAGGGCTTGCCGTTGATGGTCGCGGTGCCGTGGTCCGGGTGGTCCAGGCCCATGACCATGCGCATGGTGGTGGACTTTCCGGATCCGTTGGGGCCGAGGAACCCGGTGACCGCGCCCGGCCGGACGTCGAAGCCGAGCCCGTCCATGGCCGTCGTCGCACCGTAGCGTTTGGTCAGTCCGCTTGTTCGGATCATGAACTCGACGCTATTCACGCCGCCCGGAGCGCGGAACGCGGAAGACCTCCGTCTTTCCGTGGGGGATCACCCCCACCAGAACGCCTACGCGTTCGTGAGTCGGCCGGCCAGCGACAGCGCGACCCGCCGGGGAAACAACCGCGCCACCGACGTCAGTACCCGGTTGCCCACCCCCGCCACCGCACTCGGCGCGCCCCCGTCGAGCGCCTTCAGCGCCTCCGAAACCACCTGCGCCGGCGTCTGCCAGCGCCCACCACCGGCCTCCCTCGTTCCCACGACGTCGAAGAACTCGGTCTCGGTCGCGCCGGGGGAGAAGGCCAGGACTCGCACGCCGGTGTTCCTCAGCTGGTAGGCGAGTGCCTCGGTGAAGTTCAGGACGTACGCCTTCGTCGCGCCGTAGACCGGCATCGTCGGGGTCGGGCCGTAGGCGGCCACGCTGGCGACGTTGAGCAGCGCCCCGCCACCGGCCTCGACCATCGCCGGGACGAACGCGCGGCTGAGCTCGGTCAGTGCCCCCACGTTGAGCTGGATCATCGCGTCGATGCGGGCCGGCTCCTCGGCCAGGAACGGGCCGTACGACCCGAACCCGGCGTTGTTCACCAGCAGGTGGACGTGCTGCGGCACGGCCTCCCGCAGCGCGCGGCCGGCGTCCGGCCGGCCCAGGTCGAACGGGACGACGTCCACGGCGACGCCGTGCTCGGCGCGGATCTCGTCGGCCAGCTCGTCGAGCCGGTCCTTCCGGCGGGCGACGAGGACGAGGTCGGCGCCGCGGGCCGCCAATTGACGCGCGAACTCGGCCCCGATGCCGGCCGAGGCCCCGGTGATCAGTGCGGTCGAACCGCTGTACGTCTGCATGGCGGCAAATCTAGGCAGCGCCAGGATTCTTGTCAATGACAAGATAGGGCTAGGATCCGAACCGTGAAGGAGGGCGCTTACCACCACGGCAACCTGCGGGCCGACCTGCTGGCGGCGGCCGAGAAGGCGCTGGAGACCGTCGGCGCCGACGGCATCTCGCTGCGCGGGCTGGCCCGCGACCTCGGCGTGTCGCACGCCGCCCCGAGCCACCACTTCCGCGACAAGCAGGCGCTGCTCGACGCGCTCGCGGTCGAGGGGATCACCCGCCTCGCCGACGCGACGTCGGCCGCCGCGTCGGGCGCCGGGACGCTCCGCGACCGGGTCGACGCGCTGGTCCGGGCCTACGTCGGGTTCGCGCTCGCCCACGAGGAACTGCTGACGCTGATGCTCGGCTCGAAGCATCACCCGTCGGCCAGTGCCGACCTGGCCGCGGCCGCCGACCGCGGATTCCGGGTGGCGATCGCGCTGGTCGAGGACGGCCAGGCGAACGGCGACATCCGGGCCGGCGATCCCTACACGCTGGCGATCGTCGTGTCGGCCCAGGTGCACGGCGTGGCCGCGATGCTGGCGCGGGGGATGCTCGAGCCGATCGGCGCCGATGTGGCGATCGCCACCACCGTCGAGCTGGTGACGAGGGGTCTTTCCGGGGACGAATGACCTGCGTACGGCGTTGAGAGAAGCAGAGGCCGGTCACCGAGGTGACCGGTCTCTGTGTCACCCGCCGACGTTATGGAGATATACCGAGCATGATCGAGTGGCTGTTGGTGTTCGCAGCGCTACTCCTGGTTGCGGCATGCGGAATTTTCGTCGCGGCCGAGTTCGCGTTCGTCACCGTCGACCGGGGAGCCGTCGACCGGGCCGGCGCCACCGGCGTCCAGTCCGCGCTCCGGACGCTCTCCACCCAGCTGTCCGGGGCCCAGGTCGGCATCACGGTCACGAACCTCGCGATCGGCTTCCTGGCCGAGCCGTCGATCGCGCGGCTGCTGGAAGGCCCGCTCGGCGCTGCCGGTCTGGACGGGGGCGCGGTGACCGGCATCTCGGTCGCGGTCGCTCTCATCCTCTCGACGCTGATCACGATGCTGTTCGGCGAGCTGGTGCCGAAGAACATCGCGATCTCCAAGCCGCTCGGCACCGCGATCGCGGTCGCGCCGTTCCAGCGCGCGTTCACCCGGGCCTTCTCGCCGCTGATCCGGCTGCTCAACGGGGCCGCGAACGCGCTGCTGCGCCGGTTCGGCATCGAGCCGCAGGAGGAGCTCTCCTCGGCCCGGGCCCCGGAGGAGCTGATCTCGCTGGTCCGCCGCTCGGCCCAGCTCGGCACGCTGCCGGGCGAGACCGCCGTGCTGCTCGACCGCACGCTCGGCCTCGGCCGCCTGACCGCCGCCGACGTCATGACCCCCCGGAGCCGGCTCACGGTCGTCGGCGCCTCCGATCCGGTGCGCGCGGTGCTGACCGCGACCGGCCGGACCGGGCACTCGCGGTTCCCGGTGGTCGGCGACGACATCGACGACATCGTCGGCGTCGTCCACGCGAAGCACGCGGTCGCGGTCGCCCGCGACCGGCGCTCCGACGTCGCGGTGCGGGTCGTGATGCAGACCCCGGTGTTCATCCCGTCGACGGTCCCGGCCGACGACCTGCTGCCCCAGCTCCGTCGGGAGGGACTGCAGGTGGCGGTCGTCGTCGACGAGTTCGGCGGCACCGAGGGCATCGTCACGCTCGAGGACCTGATCGAGGAGATCGTCGGCGAGGTCGCCGACGAGCACGACCGGTCGCAGCCGGCCGGCCTCCGTCGCCGGCCCGACGGCTCCTGGGTGCTCTCCGGCCTGCTGCGCCCGGACGAGATCCGTCAGGGCGCCGGCCTGCCGGTCCCGGAGGGACCGGAGTACGACACGCTCGGCGGTTACCTGACCGTCCGCCTCGGCCGCCTTCCCCACCAGGGCGACGTCGTCGAGCTCGCCGTTCCCACTCCGGACGAGTCCCCGGACGCCGACGGGGAGCCCGAGCGGTTCCGGCTCGAAGTCGACCGGATGGACGGCCGACGCGTCGACCGGGTGGTCGTCACCACGACCGCGGGGAGTGCCCGATGAGCGACTGGGCCGGTGTGGCACTCACCGTGGGGCTGCTGCTCGCCAACGCGTTCTTCGTCGCGGCCGAGTTCGCGCTGATCTCGGCCCGGCGGACGTCGATCGAGCCCCGGGCGGCCGCGGGGTCACGGGCCGCGCGCACGACGCTGCGGGCGATGGAGAACGTCTCGCTGATGATGGCCGGAGCCCAGCTGGGCATCACGATCTGCTCGCTGGCGCTCGGTGCGGTCGGCGAGCCGGCCGTCGCGCACCTGATCGAGCGTCCGTTCTCGGCGCTGGGCATGCCCGACGACCTGCTCCACCCGGTCGCGTTCGCGATCGCGCTGTTCCTGGTCGTCGCCCTGCACGTGGTGATCGGCGAGATGGTGCCGAAGAACATCGCGCTGGCCGGACCGGACCGGGCCGCGCTGCTGCTGGCGCCGCCGCTGGCGATGGTCGTCGTCGCGCTCAAGCCGGTGATCGTCGCGCTCAACGCGCTGGCCAACGGCATCCTGCGGCTGCTGCGGGTCGAACCGAAGGACGAGGTGACCAGCGCGTTCACCCGCGACGAGTTCGCCGACGCGGTGACCGAGTCGCGCAAGGCCGGGCTGCTCGAGCCGGCCGAGCACACGCTGCTGACCAGCGCGCTGTCGCTGGACGAGCGGACGGTCCGGCGGGTCGCGCTGCCGCTGTCGTCGCTGGTGACCGTGCCGGCCTCGGCGACGCTGGAGTTCGTCGAGGACACCGCCGCCCGCACCGGCTTCTCCCGGTTCCCGGTGGTCGACGCGGGCGGGGCGCCGGCCGGCTACCTGCACCTCAAGGACGTCGTCATCGACACCGAGACCGAGGGGGTCCCGTACGACGCGACGATCCCGCCGGACCTCGTCCGGCCGCTCCCGACGGTCTCCCCGGACGCGACGATCCGTGAGGGCATCGCGACGCTCCGCGCGAGCGGGGCCCACCTGGCGCTGCTCGACGACGGGGTGTCGCTGGTCGCGCTGGAGGACATGTTGGAGGAGCTAGTGGGCGAGATCCACGACAGCGCCCACGCCTAGCTCGGAGGGACCGGCCAGGAGGAGGAGTTCGGCCCGGGTGCCGATGGCCGCGCGGCGGGACGGGTCCTTCCGGTAGGTGCGTAACGCGCGGGCCAGGAACTCCGGGTCGACCAGCGTGCCGCTCAGTTTCAGCCGGTACCAGAAGTAGCCGGGCTGGGGCGGGCGCCCGTAGAGGTCGGTCGGGTGGGGAGCGCCGAGGCCCGGCGTGCCCGGGCGGGCCTGCAGCCAGAGCACCCCGCGCCGGGCTTCGTGGCCGGTGGGTCCGCCGGGCGCGAACGCGTCCCAGGGGATCAGCCGGCCCCACGGTAACGGCGCGTTCACGACCAGCCCGGACGCGGTGAGGCGCAGGTGCGGCGGCCGGAACAGCGCCCAGACGTGGGCCCCGAGCGCGAGCACGGCCAGGACGACCAGCACCAGCCGCATCGCCTGCAGCGCCGGATCGCTGCCGGCCCCCGACCAGGACGTCCCGACCGGCAGGATCAGCCCGATCACCCCGGCCTGCGAGGCGAACAGCCAGCCGGACAACAGCGGGGTCACCGGCGCGGCGAAGGCCGGCTCGGCACGCCAGCGGCCGAGCGCGAACCCCGGGCGCGGCGGACGGCACCGCCGCCAGAACACCGCGAGATGGACGAGCGGGACCGCACCGAACACGACCACGATCGCGCCGGTGAACAGTCCCAACCCGACATACCACGGGCCGGCGGTCAGCCACCCGACCCCGCTCGACCGGATCGTCACCATCAGTGCGAAGGTGAGCGCACCGAGTAACAGTGCGACTGCGCGGCTGCGCCGGACGAGTTGGGAGATCTCTTCCGGCGTCATGGGGCCGAGGATAGAGACTCGGAGTTGCGGCGCTAGCGCCTCGGACGAATTCGCCGGAAGGCCAGTCCGGCCAGGAGCGCGGCGAGTGCGCAGTACAGCGTCACCTCGATGACTTGGAACGTCCAGTATCGACCGGGCGGCTGGTACGTGACCCGCACGTGCAGGTCGAGCTTCTCGATACAGGCCGGGGCGGTCTCCGGCGACCGGGACACGCACTCGTGGTACCGGTCGAGGTCGACGACCCGGCCGTCCCGGCCGAGCAACCGGCTGGTGGAGACGACCAACGCGCCCGGAATCTTCAGGCCACTGATGTCGGCGTCCGCGCCGAGGAAACTCAGGTTCGCGACGACCCCGGCGGTCATCGGCACCTCGCTCGCCACCGGCGTCCGGAAGTGCGGGCGGATCGTCGTCGGCACCAGGATCTGGACGACGATCACCAGCAGGCCGGTCAGCGCCATCGCGGGGAGCGTCCGCCTCAGCAGGAGGCCCAGCGTCGTCCCCAGCAGGAACGCGAAGAGCGCGTAGCCGAGCGGAGCGAGGTTGCGCAGGCCGAAGATCAGCCCGGTGAACCGGTCGCCGGCGACCGCGTCGTACGGGGACGCGGCCCAGGTCAGCAGCCCGCTGACGACCCCGGCGGCGACGACGGCGGCGAGCCCGACGACCAGCAGCTTCACCGCGAGCCAGCGGTACCGGGTGACGCTCTGGTTCCAGACCAGCCGATGCGTGCCGGTCTCCAGCTCGCGGGCGATCAGCGGAGCGCCCCAGAAGATGCCCAGGATCGGCGGGAGCAGGAGCAGGCCGGCGTCGACGAAGTACAGCAGGTTGACGTACTTGTCGGCGAACTCGGCGGCCAATGGGGCGCAGTTCGCCGTGCAGTCCACGTACGGGTCCTGACGGATCGTGAGGCCCAGCACGATCAGACCGACGGCGGCCAGGCCCAGCGCGAGGCCGCCGACGATCGCCGAGGCGCGGAACTGGCGCCAGCTCAGCCAGATCATCGCAGGCTCCCCAGCACGAGCTCCTCCAGCGACGCGTGCGGCCCGTCGCGCAACAGGTCGCGGACGTCGCCGGCCAGGCGTACGCGTCCGTCGGCCAGCACGATCAGGTGGTCGCAGACTCGCTCGACGTCGGACAACAGGTGGGAGGAGAGCACGGCGCTGGCCGCCAGCTCGGTGACCGAGTCGCGGAGGTGGTCGAGGAACTCGACGCGCGCGAGCGGGTCGAGGGCGGCCGCGGGCTCGTCGAGGATCAGCAGCTCGGGACGCTTCGCGACGGCGAGCGCGAGCGCGAGCTGGGCGCGCTGACCGCCGGAGAGCCGGCCGGCCTTCCGGCCGGGCTCGACGCCGATCGCGGCGATCCGGCGTTCGGCCAGGTCCGGGTCCCAGCGCGGGTTGAGGCGCGCGCCGAGGCGGAGGTGGTCGGCGACCGAGAGCGTCGGGTAGACCGGCGCGTCCTGGGCGACGAAGCCGACCCTGGCCAGGTGCTTCGCGTCGGCCGCGGGCGGGGCGCCGAGCACGCGCAGCGCGCCGGTCGTGGGGGAGAGAAGCCCACAGACGAGTTGGAGGAACGTGGACTTGCCTGCGCCGTTCGGTCCGACGAGCCCGACGATGCGGCCGGCCGGGACGGTCAGCGTGACGTCGGTGAGGGCGGCTCGGCGGCCGTAACGTTTGCCCAGGTGAGTGGCGTGGAGGGATTCCATGGGGCTGAGCCTGGGCGGTGGGCGGCCCGGGCGCGCCGGTCGTCGGACGGGTTACGGCAGTACTTTCGACCGGTTCGGGCGGCGGGGCAGTTTTCGTAGGGTGCTCGGGTGTGGACGCGACTTCTCGGTAACGCGGTGTTGGGCGTCGGGTGTGCGGCCGGTGTGGTGGTGACCGCGGTGGCGATCCGGGTGAGCTGGGGTGGGGCTTACTGGGTGCCGGGGGTGGTGAGTGGGGTCGCGCTGACCGGGTGTGCGCTGGTGCGGCATCGGTGGGTGGTGGGGGCGGCGGTCGTTGGGGTGGTGGTCGCGGGGGTGGCGGCTGTGGTGGCCGGGGTGTTCGGGTGGCCCGACGAGCCGAGCCCGGTCGCCGCGTTCGGCCTCGCCGTGCTGGTCGCGACGGGTCTGCGCGGGGCGGACGGGGACGGTTCGGCCGCGCGGGCCTCTCGGGGTGGCGGGGCGGGGCGGGCTTTCCGGGGTGGCGGGGCGGGGCGGGCTTTCCGGGGTGGCGGGGCGGGGTGGCCCGGGCGCGGTCTCGGGGCGGCGGTGGCTGGTGGGGGGATCGTGGTCGTGAGCGGGAGCCTGGTGGGCGGGTTGGCCGGCGGCGGTGGGGTTGGGCCGGTGCCGGTCGTGGACCTCGTGCTGGTGGTGGGTGGGGTGGCGGTCGGGCTGGGGCTGCGGGCGGTCGACGAGCGGCGGCGGGCGGCCCGGGACGCGGTCCGGCGGGAGGAGCGGCTCGAGCTCGCGCGCGACCTGCACGACGTCGTCGCGCACCACGTCACCGGGATCGTCGTCCAGGCCCAGGCGGCCCGGCTCGCCACCCGGCGCGACGCGTCGCTCGCGCCGCTGAGCGGGCCGCTCGAGGGCATCGAGACCGCCGGTACGGAGGCGCTGGCCGCGATGCGTCGGGTCGTCGGCGTGCTGCGCGACTCGGCCGACGCCGCTCCGCGCACCGCCGAGGACCTGCCGGACCTCCTGGACTCCTTCGCCGCCCGCGGCGGTCCGGTGCTGCACCGGCAGCTGCCCGACGGGGCCGGCCGCCCGCCCGAGCTGACGTCCACCGTCTACCGGGTGGTGCAGGAGGCGCTGACCAACGTGTCGCGCCACGCGACGCAGGCGTCGACGGTGTCGGTCGCGGTCGTCGAGGACGGCGACCGGCTCACGGTCGAGGTGATCGACGACGGACCGCCAGCGTCGTCGCGGGGCGCACGCAGCGGTTACGGGCTGATCGGGATGCGCGAGCGGGTCGAGTCGCTGGGCGGAGTGCTGCAAGCGGGCCCCCGCGAGGGAGGCGGATGGTCGGTCCGCGCCGAACTGTCGGTGGCGGGATCAACGGCGTCCGGGTCGCCCGCGGCCGGGTCATCCGCGGGTGGGCCGCCCGCGGGTGGGCCGCCCGTGGGCGGGTCGCCCGTGGGCGGGCCGTCCGGGGCCGGGCCGTCCGGGGCCGGGCCGTCCGGGGCCGGGCCGTCCGGGGCCGGGCCGTCCGGGGCCGGGCCGTCCGCGGGCGGGTCGCCCGTGGGCGGGCCTCCGGGGGGTGAGCTGTGAGGATCCGGCTGCTCGTCGCGGACGATCAGGCCATGGTGCGCAGTGGACTCCGGCTGATCCTCGAGGATCAGCCGGACTTCGAGGTGGTCGCCGAGGCGGCCGACGGGGCCGCGGCCGTCGCGCTGGCCCGGCAGCACCGCCCGGACGTGTGCCTCGTCGACATCCGGATGCCCCGGCTCGACGGGATCGAGGTCACCCGTGCGCTAGCCGGGCCGCACGTGACCGACCCGCTGCGGGTCGTCGTCGTGACCACGTTCGACACGGACGAGTACGTGTACGGCGCCCTGCGCGCCGGCGCCACCGGGTTCCTGCTCAAGGACGCCGGCCCGGCGCTGCTCGTCGAGGCGGTCCGAGCCGCTCACGCCGGCGATGCGCTGGTGTCGCCCTCGATCACCGTCCGTCTGCTCCGGACGCTCCGCGGCCCGCTCGAGCGTCGCAAAATAACAAGCCCGGAGCGGCCGCTATCCGATCGCGAACTCGACGTCGTCCGCGAGATCGCCCGCGGGCGGACCAACCGCGAGATCGCCGCCGACCTGTTCATCTCGCTCAGCACGGTCAAGGGCCATGTCGCCGGTATCCAGGCCAAACTCGGCGTGGGGAACCGCGTCCAGATCGCGGCCTGGGCCTGGGAGAACCAGATCGTCGGCTAGATGAGTCTTGCAGAAGGCGGTAGTGGCGCCGGCGGCGCCAGGTGGTCGGTAATCCGGCCGCGATGCAGAACAGATGCGCGACGCCTTGCTGTGGGCGGCTTCGAACGGGCGGGCTGGGGGCGGCTTCGAACGGGCGGCCTTCCCGGATCCCGGCCTGCGGCGACGGCGCTTTCTGGCTGGTGCGCGCTCGCAAATTCGTCTGCTGCTTTCCGGGATTGGTCAACTTACCTGACCAAGTAGTCAGGAAAGTTGACCAATCCGCAGAACGCCACGGATCGGCCAGAACCGTTGGTGGCCTGTGCGGCTACAACAAGCTGCCGAAAGCCGCCGACAGCTGCCGACAGCCGGGCAAGCCTCCGCGTCGCCGCCTGGCCCCCGGCGCGGATCGGCGCCGATTCCCGCTACCTGCCCGCTAGCTCTCCACGATTTGCCGAGAAATCGGCCTTCTGCCGAGCTCTACAAGCCCGGAAAGCCGTCAAACCGCGCGCCGCACCTGAGGGCTGCCTCGTAATTCGGTCCGGGCGGCCGTGACCGGCCTCGGTCCGGGCTCAGACGGTCGCGGTGAGGTTGTGCATGTAGGCGATTCCGCGGGCGGCGTGGGCTGCGCCGGTGCCGCAGCGACGGCAGTCGCGGAGGATTTTCCAGTTCTTCATCCGGGCCATAACGTGTTCGACGCGGGCACGGACGCCGCGGTGAGCGCGGTTGTGGTCTTTCTTTTCAGTCCGGCATCGGGGTCTTGTCGCGGTTGCGGCGGTGCGGGATGACGACGCCGGTGCAGCGGGGTCCGCGGTAGGCGATGACGGTCGCGTCGCGGGTCGTCCAGGCGGCGCCGGAGTCCTCGTAGACGGTGCAGTCGTTGCGGCTGCCCGCTTCCGGGTCACCGCAGGAGACGACGAGTTGGGTGTCGGCGTCGATGACGGCCTGCACGTTCACTGAGTACCGGTAGTTCTTCGACCGTGCGGTGATGGCCTGGTCGCGGACCGGGATCAGGGTGCCGTCGACGATGAGACCGTCTCGGGTGAGTGCCGGCGGACCACCGGTGAGAGCGGCGCGAGCCGGTCGATGATGCGGTGCACGGCGGCCTGTTTGATCCCGAACAGCGGCGCGACTTGGCGCATCGTCAGATTCGTGCGGTAGTAGACCGCGACCAGCAGGACCCGGTCGGCCAGCGGCAGGCACCACGGCCGTCCGGGTCGTCGGTCCGCGACGCCGACAACACCACCGCGCAGCACCCAACGACGAGCACAGCCCGTGCTTACGAGTCAGGCCTTAGAGCTTGCGGGCTACTCCGCTGTAGACGGCGAGTTCCTTCGGGTGGGTGCCGGGTTCGGGGCGCCACAGTGGGTTCGAGACGACGCCCGGCTCGACCAGCTCCAGGCCGTCGAAGAACGCGGTGATCTGCTCGACGGTACGCAGCGTGTAGTCGGGCGCGCCCTCGACGTGGGCGGTCCGGGCGGCGGTGTCGTTCTGCGGCGTCGTGATGCTGTCGTTGATCGCGAGGTAGCTGCCCGGCGCCAGCGCGTCGACGATCTCGCGGACGACACCGGCGGGATCGTGCTCGTCGGGGATGTGGCCCAGGATGCCGACCAGGATCACCGCGACCGGCTGGGAGAAGTCGAGCGTCGCCGCGGCGGCCCGGAGGATGCCCTTCACGTCCCGGGCGTCGGCGTCCACGTAGTCGGTGGCGCCCTCCGGGCTGCTGGTGAGCAGCGCGCGGGCGTGTACGAGCACCAGCGGGTCGTTGTCGACGTAGACGACCCGGGACTCGGGGGCGAGGCGCTGGGCCAGCTCGTGCGTGTTGTTCGCGGTCGGCAGGCCCGGGCCGATGTCGAGGAACTGGCGGATGCCGGCCTCACCGGCCAGGAACCCGACGGCGCGGGCCAGGAACTGGCGGCCGGCCCGGGCGAACTCCACCATCTCGGGAAGCTGCGCGGTGATCGCCTCGGCGGCGGCCCGGTCCGCGGCGAAGTTGTCTTTCCCGCCGAGCAGGTAGTCCCACATGCGGGCGCCGGCCGGTTGGTCGGTACGGAGGCGGGCCTGCAGGTCGGAGTTGGGGCCAGTGGTCATGTGCATGCCCCTCTCGGCTGAGACCGTCGTGCCTGTAGGAAGCATAGTGACCATCCACACAGACGCGTTCGTACCCCTCAAATCGGGTCTTCACCTGCGGATACTCTGCAGTGGCCGGTCGAAGAAGAGCGTGGTTCCGTGGACCGGGTCGGGTTCGGTCCGGCCGGTCTCGGTGAAGCCGACCTTGGCCAGCACGCGACGGCTCGCGGTGTTCCAGTCGCGAACCGTCGCCCACAGACGTTCGTATCCGGACGCTCGCGCCCAGCCCAGCACCGCCCACGAGGCCTCGGTGGCGTATCCGTGGCCCCAGGCGCGGCGCAGCAACTCGTAGGCCAGCTCCGGCTCGTCGGCCGGAAAGCGTTCGGTCCGGACCAGCCCGCAGTACCCGACGACGTCGTGGGTGGCCGTCCGCTCGATGGCCAGCAGGCCGGTCGACGACGGCCGGCTCCGGCGGATCGCGTCCTCGAGGTCGGCGACGGTGGGGTGGCCGGCGGCGTCGATCCGGCGGTGGGGCGGGACGCGCGGATCCCGTTCGGTCCACAGCTCCCGCTGGATGGCCGCTTCGTCCACCCGCCACGGCCTGAGCAGCAGGCGCTCCGTCGTCAGCATGGCTCTCGGGGCAGCCTCGTGAGCTCACGCCGGAGGGACGGCGTGCGCACGGCTTTACGGACCCGGTCGAGGGTCGGGTGTTCGCCGATCGCCGGCCACAGCGAGAACAGCAGGTGATCCCGGGCGCGCATCGTCGCCTTGTCGGTCGTCGGGTCGACGGCGACGATCCGGTCGAGGATCGGGGCCAGCAGCGGATGGTCACGCTCGGGATCCCGGCCGCTGGCGGCCACCAGCGCCGGGACGAGCACGCTCAGCTCGTCGATCTCCGGGAGAACGCCGGCGGCCTCACCGGCCAGGACCTGCGACAGCCCCTCGACGTCGGCGCCGAACGCGCTGAACGCGTCCGAGGCGAACCCCGGGCCGATCCGCTTGTCCTGGGTCACCGCCAGCGCCTCCGGCCAGCCCTGAGCGCGGGCCACCCCCGTGACTAGCCGCCCCTTCAAAGCAGCCATCCCGTCCCGGTGCTGCCCGGCGGCGTAGCGCTTCCAGCCGGCGAAGAACCCGGCCGCGTCGCCCCGGTCGGCGAGGACGGCGGCGACGTCCCGGTGACCGGCCCACCCGGTGTCGCCCGGGATCCGGTCGGCGGCGGCCAGCGCCCCTTCCAGGTCGTCGGCGGTGAGACGATTCAGCACCTGCTGACGCCGGATCCCGCACGTCCCGGGCAGCAGCGCGACCAGCTCGTCGACGTCCGAATCGTCCAGAGCGCCGGCCGCGAGCAGCGCGCAGGCGGCGTCGGCGAACCGGAAGGGTCCGGGCCGGCCCAGCGACCGCACCACGTCCCGGAAGGGACGCGGGGCCCCCAGGGTCCGGGTGACGGTCGGCGGACCGTCACCGGTGGCCGGCAGGCGGTCGCCGAGCTCGCGGAGCAGGCGGTCGCGCGGCGCGGCCCAGGCCGCGGGCACCGGATACGGAGGCGAGGCCATGGCCTCGCGCTCGGCCGCCGTCGCCGGAGCCGTCAGTCCCTGGACCACCACGTCCAGCACAGGTCCCGCCATGCGACCGATTGAAGCCGGTGACCGCACGGCGGGAGCCACCGGGGGCTACGGCTTGACCGCGACCGCGCCGAACTCGTCGACCTCGCGCTGCAGCGCCGGGTCCTCGTCGGCCGACGGACGCCAGCTGCCGCACGGCACCAGGCCGGGCTCGAGCACGGTCAGGCCCTCGAGGAACAGCGCGAGCTGGTCGGGGTGGCGCAGGTGGTACGAGAGCGGCGCGTTCGCGTTCCAGACGCCGATCGCCTCCTCGAACGCCGGCCCGTCGAGGACGTTCGTACCGTCGGCCGTGACCAGGTAGCTGCCCGAGGGCAGCGCGTCCATCAGGCGGCGGACGATCGACACGGCCTCGTCGAGGTCGGGGACGTGCCCGAGGATGTTCATCAGGATCAGCCCGACCGGCCGGGACAGGTCGAGCGTGGTCTCGGACGCGGCCGCGATGATCGACTCCGGTTTCCGCAGGTCGGCGTCGATGTACTCGGTCGAGCCGGCCGGCGTGCCGGTGAGCAGCGCCCGGGCGTGGACGAGCACCATCGGGTCGTTGTCGACGTAGACGACGTGCGCGTCGGGCGCCGCGGCCTGGGCGACCTGGTGGGTGTTCTCGGCGGTCGGGATGCCCGTGCCGATGTCGAGGAACTGGCGGACGCCGGCGTCGGCGGCCAGGAACGTGACCGCCCGCTTGAGGAACGCGCGCGAGGTCCGGGCCACGATCGTGATGTCCGGGTAGAGGTGCGCGAAGTCGTCGCCGACCGCGCGGTCGATCGCGTAGTTGTCCTTGCCGCCCAGCCAGTAGTTCCAGACCCGGGCCGAGTGCGGCACGCTCGTATCGATCTTGCTGCTGGCCTGCGCTCCAGCGGACTCGCTGTTGGTCACGGTCGGAGCCTACCGCCCCGGTCACACTCCACTGAGGACGGCCTGGCGACTTTCGGGGTTATTCCCGGTCGGTTGGATGATCCAACTCACGCTCGCCTGACAGAAGCTAAGTGCTTAAGGTTATGTCACCAACCAACGGGAAGAGGACTGACATGGCCACGATCGAAGGTGCCGTCGCGCTGGTCACCGGCGGGCAGCGAGGACTGGGCAAGGCGTTCGTCGAGGAGCTGCTCGCGGCCGGCGCGGCCAAGGTCTACGCGACCGCCCGCACGCCGGTCGACCCCACCGACCCCCGGGTCGTCGCACTCCCCCTCGACGTCACCGACCCGGCCTCGATCGCCGCGCTCGCCGAGCGGATCGGCGACGTCACGCTCGTCTTCAACAACGCCGGGACGACGATCCGCGGACGGCTGATCGACGCCTCCCGGGACGACCTCGACGAGGTGTTCGCGACCAACGTGTTCGGGGTCGTCGGGGTCTCGCAGGCCGTCGCGCCGATCCTGGCCGGCAACGGTGGTGGTGCGCTGGTGAACGTCGCCTCGGTGCTGTCGTGGGTGGCCGGCGCCGGCGTCTACGGCGCGTCCAAGGCCGCGCTCTGGTCGGTGACGAACACGCTGCGCGTCGAGCTCGCCGGGCAGAACACCCAGGTCGTCGGCGTCCACCTGGGCTACACCGACACCGACATGACTCGCGCGCTCGACGTCCCCAAGAACGACCCGCGCCAGGTGGCGCGGGACACCATCGCGGCGGTCGCCGCCGGCGAGACCGAGGTACTGGCGGACGAGGTGAGCCGGGTCTTCAAGGCGGCGCTGTCGGGCCCGGTGGAGGGGCTCGCACTGACGCGCTGAGTGCGCGGGAGGTCGCCGGAGTCGCGGTCGCGTCGGCACGATCTAGGATCTGGTCCGCCGACGACTCCACAGGGACGGTCCACCGCGCGTCTACATTCCGTGCCGACCACACCGACCGCGGCGGGCTTCGACGAGTACGTCGCAGCGCGCGGCCTGGCGCTGCTGCGCTTCACGTACCTGCTCACCGGCGACTACCACCTCGCCGAGGACCTCCTGCAGGAAGCTCTGGCCAAGGTGCACCGGCGCTGGTCGCACCTGGCCGACGCCGAGCGCCCCACCGCCTACGTGCAGAAAGCCATCCTGCACCAGTACCTGTCGTGGCGCCGCCGCCGCTCCTCGACCGAGACGCCGATCGCCGAGCCGCCCGAGCACCCGACGATCGACCACGCCGAGCTGTTCGCCGAACGCACCCAGCTCTGGCACGCGCTGTCCGCGCTCCCGCGGCAGCAGCGCGCCGTGCTCGTCCTCCGCTTCTACGAAGACCTGGACGACGACGAGATAGCGCGCCTCGTCGGCTGCTCGGTCGTCACCGTCCGCAGCCACGCCAGCCGCGGCCTGGCCGCACTCCGCAACTCCGTCCAGTTCGCCCGAGGGGAGGCCCGATGAACGAGTTCGAGCACACCGTCCGCACGATGCTCACCGAACGGGCGGTCACCGTCCCCGAGCAGCCCGGCCTGGTCGACGGCGTCCATCGGATCGTCCGGCGGAACCGCAACCGTCGCCGGGCCGTCGTCGGCGCGGCCCTGGCGATCGTCCTGATCGCGGCCGGCTCGGTCGCCTGGGGCGCCCAGCGCCCCGACGACCACCTCGTCCCGGCCGGCCCGTCGAGCACGTCCCCGACCGCGAGCCCCTCCGGATTGCCGCCGGTCACCGCGCCGGCCGCGCCGCTGCGCGTCGGCTACCTGCCGAAGGGATTCGACCGGCCGACGGTCACGATCGACTCCGTCCACAGCTGGACGATCACCACCGTCCGCGACGCTCCCAGCGCGGTCGTCGAGATACAGGTCAGCATGAAGGAACTGGGCGAGCGCGACAGCGGCCGGCTGAAGTACGCCAAGACCGAGACGGTCGAGGTCCAGGGCACCAAGGCCACGCTGAGCGTCGTCCCGAGCCACCCCGGCTGGCCGGACCTGTCCCACCAGAGCTACTGGGGCCCCTACTCCGAGCTGACATTCGCCCGCACGAACGGGCAGTGGGTGCGGATCGAGGCCTACAACGCCGACGAGACCACCGTCGACCCGGAGGTCAGCGAGGCCGATCTGCAGGCGATCGCGGCCGGGCTGACCGACGGCCCGACCCCGGTGGCCGACCTGCTCCGCTTCCCGGCGCTCCCGGCCGGGCTGACGATCGCCAGCCTCGACCGGGGCTCGCCCGGTACCCCCGCCAACCGGACCGCGACGCTGCAGCTGGGGTACCCGTCCGACCCGCTCGCCTCCACCAACGAGCCCTACGGCGGAGCCCAGTGGGATCTCGAGCGCGCGCCCGTCGTCGTGCTGGCCGGCGCCGACGGATCCGTCGTGCCGACCCTGCTCGCGGACCCGGCCACGTTCACCACGCTCCAGGTCGACGGCCACGAGGTCCGCACCTACTCCAAGGGCTATCCGGGACGCACGGTCCTGACCACGACGTTCGGCCCGGACCGGAGGATCGCGCTGTCCGCCGACACCAAGCTCGGGCTCTCCGCACCGCGCCTGGCCCGGTTCCTGCTGGCCATCCGTCCGGGCGCCGACTTCGGCTGAGGCTCAGTGTCCCCGGAACGCCTCGGCCAGCCACCACGACCCACCGTCGTTCGCGATCTTCGCGTCCAGCAGCAACGGCGAACGACGGTCCCAGGAGTCCAGCACGGCCAGGTCGGCGACCGTCCGGACGGTCGCGCCGGCCAGCCCGTACCCCCGGGCGATCGCCGCGATGTCGGTGTCCGGGAACGTCACCGCGCCCAGGTCCGCCGACTCCCCGAAGTGGTGGACCTCGGCCCCGTAGGCCGCGTCGTCGTAGACCACCATCAGCAGCGGCAACCCGAGCCGGGCCACCGTGTCCAGCTCGGCCGCCGCCATCAGCAGCCCACCGTCGCCGGTACCCAGCACGGTCAGCCGGTCCGGCCGGGCCAGCGCGGCCCCCACGGCCGTCGCCAGACCGAGCCCGATCGACTGGAACGCCTGGGTGAAGCAGAACCCGGCCTCGTCCGGCACCGACAGGAACGCGGCCGGGTAACCCATGAAGTTGCCCGAGTCCACAGCCACGGTCCGCTCCACCGGCAGCATCCGGTCGAGCGCGACCGACAGCTCGCGCGGGTCGATCCGGTCGGCCGTCGACAGGTCGAACGGCCCCCACCCGGGCCCGTCCGCGATCCGCGCCGCGACCGCCGCCGTGCGGTACCCCTCCCGCCGGCCCACGGCCGCTAGCAGGTCGGCCGCCGTCGCTCCCACGTCCCCGTGCACCCCGAGGTCGATCGGACGGTTCGCTCCCAGCGCGTCCGGATCGGAATCGACCTGCACCAACCGCGTGCCGTTCCCGATGAGCCGGCCGTGGCGCAGCGTCCACATGGTGAACGAGCAGCCCCAGCCGACCAGCAGGTCCGCGCCGCGGATCAGGTCCGCGGTGACCGGGTTCGAGAACCCGCCGGAGATCCCCAGGTCGAACGGGTCACCCGCGAACAGACCCTTGGCCACCGCGGACGTCGCGAGCAGCGCTCCGGTCCGGTCGGCCAGCGCACGCAGGACCGCGGACCGTCCCCGGGCCCCGCGCCCGCCGAGGAACACCGGCCGGTCCGCGGCGGCGAGCGCCTCGGCCAACGCCTCCACCGCGGCCACCCCCGGCCGCACCGGCTCCGGCGCTGCCGGGATCCGCACGTCGCCGGGTGCGGCCTCCTGCGCCTGCACGTCCAACGGCAGGTTGAGGACGACGGTCCGCCGGCCGTCGCGGGCCGTTCGCCAGGCCCGGACGACGTCGTCGGCGACGGTCGAAGCCCCGTACACCCGCTCCGGAACCGCGCCGACGCTCGCCACCAGCGCGTCCTGGTCGATGCGGAAGTTCGACCGGACCGCCGAGGCCGCGGTGTCGGCGGTGAGCACGAGCAGCGGCGTGCGCGACTTCGCGGCCTCGGTGAGCCCGGTCATCGCGTTCGTCAGCCCGCAGCCCTGGTGCAGCGACAGCACGCCGACGCCGCCGCTGGTGCGCGCGTAGGCGTCCGCCATCGTGGCCGCGCCGCCCTCGTGGCGGGTCGCGACGAACTCGACGCCGGCCGCCCGCAGCGCGTTCGTCACGTGGAAGTTGCCGCTGCCGACGACGCCGAAGGCGTAGGTCGCACCCAGCCGGGCCACCAGCGACCCGACCGCGTCGGCGACCGTGGTCACCGCTCGACCAGCGCGAACACCCGCGCCGGGCTCCCGGTGCCACCGACGATCGGCAGCGGGCTGACGACGAGCACCGCGCCGGTCGCGGGCAGCCGGTCGAGGTTGCGCAGCTGGGTCAGCCCGTAGGTGCCGGCCTCGAGCAGGAAGTAGTGGGCCGGGAACGGCGGCTCGAAGCCCCCGGCCGCCCCGGCGTCGATGCCGACGGTCTCGACGCCGAACCCGGCGATCGTCCGCTCGGACGCCAGCCACCGGGCGGCCTGCGCCGACGGCCCCGGGGTGTGCGGGCCGTTCTCGTCGGCGTTGAGGAACGCGGCCGCGTCCTCCTGGCGGGCGCTCCAGCCGGTGCGGACCAGCAGCCAGGCGCCGTCCGGGATCCGGCCGTGCTCGGCCTCCCAGGCCTCCAGGTGCGCGGGCTCGAGCAGGAAATCGGGGTCGTCGGCGACCTGCGCCCGGACGTCGACCACGACGACCGGCCCGACCAGCTTCGACGGAGGGATCACGTCGACGGTCTCGCCGTCCTTCGCCGAGATCCAGTGCGCCGGGGCGTCGAGGTGCGTGCCGGTGTGCTCGCCGGTGTGGATGTTGTTCCACTTCCAGGCCGGGCCGGCGTCGTCGAACGCGCTCACGGCCTCCAGGCTCAGCGGGATCGTGTTGGCGAACGGCGGCGGCAACTGCAACACCGGCGTCGACGGACCGAGCGGAGCGGTCAGGTCGACGACCTCGACGTCGGCCGAACCGAGCGCGGCCACTAAATCGGACAGAACAGACACCAGGGCCTCCCGAGGACGACTGAGCGACACCCTAGCGTTGCGGAACGGCTCTACCGTTCACACCATGACCGACGTCGCGCCGGAGGTGCTGGCCCGTCTCTCCCGGCGCAGCCGCGTGGTCGCCGCGGTCCTGGGTGCGGTCGGTTTCCTGTACGCCGTGCTCGTACCGCTGCTGTCCGGCCGACCGGCTCTCTTCCTGGCCCTGCTCATCGTTCTCCCGGTCGGGTACGCGGTGATCTTCCGCCGTCGCCGGCGGCCGGGGTTCGCGTTCGGGCACTACGACGGGCAACCCGCGTTCGCCGCCCCGTTGACCCCGTCGATCGGCGGGGCGCTGGTGATCGTGCTGCTGGAGGCGGCCGGGCTCCTGGTGCCGGCCGGAGGCGGCGGCCTGATCCTGCCCGGCGCGGCGGCCGCGCTGCCGGTGGCCGCGCTGCTGGTGGCCTCAGCCGTGGCCGTGCTGCTGGTGGCCGCGGCCGTGGCCGTGCTGCGGACCCCGCCGCTGCTGCGGCTCACCGCCGAGGGGCTGGTCGTCACCGGGCGCCCGAACCGGCTGATCCCGTGGGACGCGTTCGCTCCGTGCGGACCGGCCGGCCCGGAGATGGGGCGGGACGCGATCTGGCTCCAGGCCCGGGCCGGTACCCGGGGGCTGGGGCGGGAGTGGGCGACCGATGTCCGCGGGCGGCCGCCCGCGCCCGGTCAGGCCTGGTTCCGGCTGCGGTTGCGCGCGGTTCTCGTCGATCCGGAGTTCTTGGCCCGCAGCCTGCGCACGTACCGGAGCAACCCGCGGCTGCGCCCGGCGATCGGTACCGCCGAGGGAGTCGACGATCTGTTCGGCTTCGCCACGTCTGCGGTCTAGGTCTCGCACACCACCGCGCGCTGGGCGTCCCGTTACCGCAGCCCGTCTGTCCGACAGGTCCGGCCGCCCGCACCGATCCCCGGCCCGCACCGCCCTCGGCGGCCAACCACCCGCAACCCACGCCACCAGCCTCACGGGACAGAACGCCCCAGTTCGTGGACGGCGGTGCTGGACGCGGTCCGTCTCGATGCCGGCGACGACCTCGCCGTGGTCACCGCTGGACAGCTGCGCGGCGTGGTCTGCCGGCTGATCGCTGCCCGGATGCGCTCAGACCGGGTCCTGCGCCGCCCGACACCCGAGCGGCCACCCGGAACCTGGGGCCGTCCCCGCCGCCACGGCGGTGAGTTCGTCTTCGGTGACCCCGCCACCTGGGGCGATCCGGACGTGCGCACCCACACCCCGACACGTCTTTACGGACCCGCTCACGCACAAGCCTGGGATCGGCTGCACCCGAGGCAAGCTAGGCGACGCAGAACTCGTTGCCCTCCGGGTCGAGCAGTACGACGTTTCCGAGCTGATCCCCGTACGTCTGCTCCCGGACGACGGTCGCGCCCGCCGACGTCAGCCGAGCCACCGTCGCCCGGATCGCGTCCTCGCGCCCGGCCGGATCCGCGGCCGGGCGGACGTCGATGTGCATGCGGTTCTTGGCGGTCTTCCCCTCCGGAACCCGGAGGAAGCCGATCGCCGGGCCCACGCCGTCGGGATCGACGATCGAGGCCCCGTCGGGCTCCTCGTACCCGGGCTCGGGCACGTACCCCAGCGCCTCGGCCCAGAACGCGGCCAGCCGCTGCGGATCCGCCGCGTCACACCCCAACGTCCATTTCGTCGCCATACGCGCACGGTACCCAGCTAGAGACCCACGAACGAACGGATCAACGACGCCAGCTCCACCGGCCGATCACTCTGCACCGCGTGCCCCGCGCCCTCGACGGTCTCCACCCGCATCGACGGTAAGCGCCGCCGGGCCTCGGCCAGGTCCGACGGCGACACGAATTCCGACTCCGCCCCGGTCACCAGCAGCACCCGCGCGGTCAGCGACCCGAGGTCGTCCCACAGCAACGTCCCGGAGTCGCTGACGCCCCGCCTCGGCGCGTCGTAGCGCCAGGTCCAGCGCCCGTCCGGCAGTTGCTTCGTGTTGTGGACGACGCCCCGGCGGACCGCCGCGGCCGGGCGCCGGGGAGACGCCGCCACCGCGGCCGCCACCATGGCGTCCAGATCGGAGAACGTGCGCGGACCGCGGGTCAGGGCCACCGCTCCCTGCTGACGCTCGGTCAGCCGGGCCGCGACCCCGGGCGAGCCCGGGGTGACGTCGACCAGCACCGCGCGGCGGACGAGGTCGGGCCGGGTGGCCGCCAGGTGGATCGTGGTCATCCCGCCGAGGGACATCCCGACCACCGCGGCCGCGTCCGGCGCGAGCCGCTCGACGACCGTCGCGACGGCCTGGGCGTTACGCACCGGGCCGTAGTCGTGGTCGGCCCGCCAGTACGAGTGCCCGTGCCCGGGCAGGTCGATCGCGATCGCCGGGCGGCCGAGGCACAGCGCGACCAGATCCCAGGTCCGGGCGTTCTGGCCGCCACCGTGCAGGAACACCAGCTCGGGCGGGTCGGTGCCCCAGGTGACGACGCTGACCATCCAGCCGGGTGAGACCTCCACCGGCCGGCGCCGGAGCACCGGTATTCGATCGTGCGGAAGACCGAGCTCATCGGCGACCTCGGTCAGAGACGCGAATTCGTCCACTCGTCGAGGGTATTCACCCGGAGCACGGCGAGGACGACATCGTCCTCAGAGGTGGGTCCGAAGGCCCCCAGAAGGTGGTCACAGAGCGCGTCCGCGGACCGGTGCTCCGTCCCGGCGAGCGCGTCCACCAGCGCCTGCAGACCCTCGTCGAGCGGCTGCCCCCGCCGTTCGACCAGGCCGTCGCTGTAGAACACCAGGCTGGATCCGGGCGCGAGCATTGTCGTGTGGTCGGTCCGCGGAGGGTTGGCGTGCACCCCGATCAGCAGCTCGGGCCGGGTGGAGAGCAGCCGGACGGTCCCGTCCGGCTCGATCAGCGCCGGCGGCAGGTGCCCGGCGTTCGACCACTGCAGTGACCGGCTGCCGTCCCGGCCCTCCCGGCCGACGTGCGCGAGCAGCACGGTCGCGAACGCGGCGACGCCCAGCCCGTGCAGCGCGTCGTCCAGACCGGCCAGCACCCGGGACGGCTGGTGACGCAGCGTGTACGAGATCCCGCGCAGCAGGTTGCGCAGCTGGGCCATCGCCGCGGCCGCCTCCCGGTCGTGCCCGGTGACGTCCCCGACCACCATCGTCAGCCGGCCGTCGGGGAGCTCGAACGCGTCGTACCAGTCCCCGCCGACCTGGGCCTGCTCGACCGCGGACCGGTACCGGACCGCGAAGTCCAGCCCGTCGGGCTTCGGCGGCGGCGTCAGCAGGCTGCGCTGCAGGCTCTCCGACATCTGCCGCTCGAGCTCGGCCGCCCGCCGTTCGGCCTCCCGCTGCCGGGACCGGCTCAGCGCCTGCGACAGCGCCGTCCCGATCAGGCGGACGAATCCCAGATAGCGATCGTCGGGCGCCAGCCGCGGGCTGAGCTGGGCGACGAACGTGGCGTCGGGCGCGAGCCGGATCGACACCACCGGGCCGTCTTGGCGATCCGCCAGCGCGAAGTCCTGGCCCGGCGCCAACCCGCCGGGCAGCTCGATCGTCACGTCCGCCAGGTCGTTCGGAACGGTCCGCAGGACCGGCAGGACGCGGTCGATCAGCTCACGCGGGTGGTCCAGGTCGCTCAGCCGGTCGTTGAGCCGGCTGAGCAGCTCGAGCCGGCGGCGGCCGAGGATCTCGGCGGTGGTCTCCGACGCGATGTCGATGACGCCCTCGATCTCCCCGGACGGGCCGGTGACCGCGGAATAGGAGAACGTGAAGTAGGTCTCCTCGAGGAAGCCGTGGCGGTTCATCGGCAGCTCGAGGTTCTCCACCCACTCGGTGCCCGCGCCGGACGACACCCGCCGGAGCATCGCGCCGATCGTGTCCCAGATCTCGGCGAACACGACCTCGGCCCGCTCCCCGAGCGCGGCCGGGTGCTTGTCGCCGATCATCTGGACGTAGGCCTCGTTGTAGACCAGCACGTACTCCGGGCCCCAGATCAGCGTGACCGGGAAGCGGCTGTTCAGCGCCAGGTCGAGCGTGCTGCGCAGCGTCGGGCTCCAGGCGTCGACCGGGCCGAGCGGGGTCGTGGCCCAGTCGACGCGCCGGTAGGCGTCGGCCAGCGTTCCGGCGGCGGCGAAGGGATCCACCGGCGCACCATAACTCCCCAGCTCAGCCCTCTACGACGGAGAACTCCACGACGGCGAGTTCCTGCCGGGCGTCGCCCTCGAGGAGGACCGCGGTGAGCCGGTGCAGGCCCCACTCGACGAACGTGAGGTCCTCCAGCTCGATCACCCGCGGCTCGTGGATGGGTGTGCCGGGGATCTGGTGAATGGTGTTCACGACGAAGTCGTGGTCGACGTGTCCGAGCGACTTCGCCGGGCCCTCGATCTCGACCCGCAGGACCGCGGTGCGGTCGACCTCGTCCGGCTCGACGCCGAGGATGATCGCGAACGTGACGTCGGCGGTCGCCGGTAGGGACGGCAGTTTGGCCCACTCCCAGCCCGCGCCCTCCACGTACAGCAGTCCGGCCTTCACGTGGGCCGAATGCGCGACCATCGCCGCCACCGCTCGCATCGACTGTCCCCTCGTCCGATGTACGTCTACCGTCGAGTTTCGCAGGTCAGCGCTTGCCGACAGTACGGTGGCCGGGTGAACCCCTATGACCTCGTGGGTGAGTGGGAGTTGGCCCGCCGGGTGGTCGATCAGGCGACCGGCGTCCATGGGCGGGTCTCCGGCGACCTGCGGGTGAGCGCCGAGACCGAGGGTCTGGTGTTCGCCGAGAGCGGGGTGCTGCTCTGGGAGGGTCACCGGCTGCCGGTCAGCCGGGTGTCCCGTCTGCGGTCGGTCGACGGCGAGTGGTGGATGCTGTTCGAGGACGGCCGGCCGTTCCACCCCTGGCGGCCCGGGGTCCCGGTCGTGCACCCGTGCGGCGCCGATACCTACGACGGCCTGGTCGACGTCGATCAGGACGGTCGGCGCATGCGGACGTTGTGGGACGTCCACGGGCCGGCCAAGTCGCAGCGACTGATCACGCGGTTCACCCGGCGCGGCGGTTTCCGGCAGATCGGGTGAACCGGAAGGATTCGGCCCAGACGCAACGATGCGGGGGGCCGATGACGATCACGGGTGTTCGGGAACGGGGGTACGCGGTCTCCGTGCAGTTGAACGGGCCGCTCGCGCCCGAGGTGACGATGACCGCGCGGGACGCGGTCCGGGCGGCGATCGGGACGCGGCGCGGGCCGGTGCTGCGGGCCGACGTCCGGGTCGTGCGGTACGCCGATCCGGAGCTGACGCGCCCGGTGGCCGCGTACGCGACCGTGAGCCTGAACGGGAACCCGGTGCGCGTCCACACGACCGAACGGACGCCCGACGAGGCGATCCGGGAGCTGGCGCGGGTGCTGCGGGCGGCGCTCGATCGGCTGGAGCAGGATCTGCGCTGGCGCAGCGGGTCTTCGTGGGCCCTGGCCGGCGTGCCGTCGGCCGGGAGGCTGCGGACGCCGGGAGTGGTGAGCGGGGAGTGTTCGATCGACCAGGCGATCGGGGTGCTCGAGCTGCTCGACCGGGACTTCCAGCTGTTCCGGGACGCCGGGACCGGTGAGGACACGCTCGTGCACCGGGCCGGTCCGACCGGGTACCGGCTGGTGCAGGCCCGGCGGGCGCCGCTGTACGTCTGCCCGGAGACCGCGGTGTCGATCGACTGCACCCCGGCGCCGTCGCTCACCGTGGAGGAGGCCGCGGCCCGGCTCGCGGCCGGGGAGCGGCCGTACGTGTTCTTCGTGGACGTGACGACCGGCCGGGGCGCGGTGCTGCACGTCCGGCGGGACGGGGATCATGGGCTGGTAGCGCTGGGCTAGCTGTTCGCGGGAGTTGGTGCGGGTGCGGTGAGTCGACGGCGTGGCGGGGAGATCAACGCGCTGGCCGGGCGGCTGGCCCGGGCGTCGGCCGTCGAGGCCGGCCGGGACTGGGAGCCGATGGACGAGGACGAGCGCGGGCGGTGGGTCGCGGCCTGGCAGCCGGCCGCGCTGGCGCTCCGGGCGCGCCGGGCTCTGCCGGTGACGGATCAGGAGGTCACGGCCATCGCCCGGACGCACCGGCGGATCGAACCGGCCGGAGCCGAGCCGCCGAGCGTCGGCACGAAGGAGGCCGCCCAGATGGTGATCGACCTCCGGATCCGGAGCTGACCGACCTCCGGCGGCCGGCCGGGCCGCGCCGGCGGTATTGGGCAATCGAGGGCGCGTAGGGCGCAAGAACCGATCACGGTGGATCCGGCGAGAGGGCAATTCCTGAGGTGGCAGCCACGACCTCTGGATGGGAGAAACCCCCCGATGACCGGCAAACTCGCCGACAAGGTAGCGATCGTCACCGGCGGCACCGCCAACCTCGGCAAGCTGTTCGCCCAGTCGCTCGCCGACGACGGCGCCCGATTGGTCCTGCACTACAACAGCCCCGGCCGCGAGCAGGAGGCCGCCGACGCGGTCAACGACGTCAAGGGCCGCGGCGTCGAAGCGGTCGCGGTGCAGGGCGACCTGACCGGCCCGGACGCGATCACGGCGCTCGTCGACGCGACCCTGGAGCGCTTCGGACGCTGGGACATCCTGGTCAACACGTCCGGCATCATCGTCCGGAAACCGCTGGCCGAGACCACCGAGGAGGAGTTCGACGCCTCGTTCGCGATCAACGCCAAGATCCCGTTCTTCCTGATGAAGGAGGCGGCCGGCCGGATGGCCGACGACGGGCGCATCATCAACCTGGTCACCACCCAGGTGGCGGTCACCGCACCGACGTACTCGGCCTACGCGGGCAGCAAGAGCCCGGTCGAGCACTTCACCAAGGCGTTCGCCAAGGAGATCGGCCACCGCGGCATCACGGTCAACTGCATCGCGCCCGGACCGCAGAAGACGAGCTTCCTCTACGGCGCCGAGAACGACGAGACGCTCGCCTGGCTCGCCGGCCAGACGATCTCGGGCGAGCTCGGCGACCCCGTCGACGTCGTCCCGGTCATGCGGTTCCTGGCCGCGCCGGAGACGCGGTGGGTCACCGCGCAGACGGTGTTCGTGAACGGAGGGATGATCTCGCCGATCAACTGAGGCGCCTACGTTGAAGGGGTGACATTCGCGGGGATCGGCCGGCCGTTGACCGACAGCTCGGCCCTCGGGTGGGGACGCGTCGCCGTCGGCCGGTTCCGGGACCCGGCGCAGCTCGACGAGTACGTCGGTCCGCCCGCGCCGCAGCTGACGATGGTGCTGGTGACCGCCGGGCACTACACGATCGAGAGCCGCGACGGAGGGGCGTTGCGCCGGGTCGGGTACGCGCCGGGCTCGGTCGGGATCACCGTTCCGGGACGGCGCAACGAGCTGCGGTGGCGGTCGGCCGGGCAGGACCGGCTGGAGTCCCTCCACCTGCGGGTGGCGCCGGCCCTGGTGCACGAGACGCTCGACGGGCTCGGCCTGCCCCACGACGACGTGGCCGGGCTCGACGTCTTGTCGCTCGGCGACGCGTATGTCGCGGGGGCGATGTCGGCCCTGGGCGAGGCTCTCGACGCCGGGGCGCCCGGGCTGTACGCGGACTCGGTGGCCGAGGCCGCGCTGGTCCATCTGGCCTACCGCCGGTTGGCCGGTCCTCCGCGCCGGAGCAACATCGCGAGGGATCCCGGGGTGCTCGGCCGCCGGGGCCTGCAGCGCGTGCTCGACTACCTGGACGCGCACCTGGGTGAGGACGTCGGGCTGGACACGCTGGCCGGGCTGGTCAGCGTGAGCAGGTACCACTTCCTGCGCACGTTCACCCGGGCGACCGGGCTCACCCCGCACCGGTACCTGGTCGAGATCCGGCTGCGGCGCGCGGCCGAGCTGCTGCGGACCAGCGGGCTGAGCGTCCAGCAGGTGGCGGCGTCGTGCGGCTACCGGAGCCCGAGCCGGTTCGCCGCGTCGTTCCGGGCCCGGTACGGGGTGTCCCCGTCGGAGTACCGCCGCTCAGAGTAGGGCGCGGGCCCAGACGTCGGTGTGCTCGTCCAGGTAGTCGGTGGTGGCGGTCCAGTACGGCGAGTCTTCCGTCCAGATCTGCGCCCACGGACGGATGTCGCGTTCCGCGCCGTCCAGCAGCAGGTCGACCATCGCGCGGGTCCGCCGGGCGAGCATCGGGACGAGCAGCCCGCGGTCGGCGGTGCCCAGCCCGTAGCCGTCGACCAGCGCGGCCAGCCGCTCGGCCGCGACGACCGGAGGACGATCCGGCCGCAGCCCGGCCATGCTCTGCTCGTCGCGGCCCAGGGCCCGGGGGGCGCCCCGGAAGCCGACCGACTCCAGGTGGAGGAGCAGCGCGTCGACGGCGTCGGTCCAGGGGCCGGCCGGTCGGCGCACGGTGTTCCCGACGCGGACGACGCCCTGGGTGACGCGACCGTTCAACGGGAGCTCAGCGTCCCTCATGCGCTGGAGGCCCGGGCGGCGACGGTGGCCAGGTCGTCGTTCGAGAAGCCGGCCCGGCTCAGGATCGCCAGCGACTTGTTCGTCGCCAGCGTGCTCAGCGCCAGCCCGGCCGCCTCTTCCCCGGCGACCCCGGCGGCCCGGAACGCCTGCTCCAGCCTCGTCCGCAGGCCGTCGATCGAGGTTCGGACCAAGGCCTGGCTCTCGACGTCGAGAGCCGGGAGCTGCGCGGCCGACATCGTCAGCAGACAGCCGTCGGGAACCTCCGGATCGGCGATCCGGGCCAGGCTGACCTGCAGGTACGCGGCCACCACGGCGCTCGGGCCGGCGTGCGGGCCGGCCATCGCCCGCTCGTACTGCGGTTGATAGATCTGCGCGTAGCGCAGGAGGCTCTTCCGGAACAGCGCGCCCTTGTCGCCGAACGTGCCGTAGAGGGAGCCCCGGCCGAGGCCGGTCCCCTCGGTCAGGCGGTCGATCGACGCCTCCGAGTAGCCCCAGCGCCAGAACACGAGCATCGCGCGCCGGAGCGCCTCGTCCACGTCGAACTGCTTACGGCCGGCCATGCGCCGAGCGTACTCGTCTTGTACTGATCGTTCCAAGTTCGCTAGGGTGGCCGAAGTTGGACCGATCGTTCAAAGAAAGGAACACCATGACGCTCCCGCTGCCCGACGGATTCACCGATGTCTTCACCAGCCACTTCGTGGAGCTCGACGGATTACGGCTGCACGCCGTGACCGGCGGCCACGGCCCGGCGCTGCTGCTGGTCGGCGGATGGCCGCAGACCTGGTACGCCTGGCGCGAGGTGATGCCCGCGCTGGCCCGCGAGCACACGGTCGTCGCCGTCGACTCCCGCGGCGCCGGGCTGTCCGACAAGCCCGACGACGGCTACGACGCTGGGACCCTGGCCGCCGACCTGGTCGCGCTGATGACCGCCCTCGGGCACGACCGGTTCGACGTGGTCGGCCACGACATCGGCACCTGGACCAGCTACGCCCTGGCCGCCGACCATCCCGAGCGGGTGCGCCGGGTCGCCGTCCTCGAAGCGGTGATCCCCGGGCTCAGCCCGTCCCCGCCGTTCTTCGGGTCCGCGGCCGCCAACCAGAAGCTCTGGCAGTTCGGCTTCAACCGGCTCGACGGGCTCAACGTGGAGCTGGTCCGGGGCCGGGAGCGGGTGTTCTTCGGCTGGCAGTTCGCCACCAAGGCGGCCACCCCGACCGCGATCCCGTCGTACGCCGTCGACGTCTACCTCGACGCGCTCACCGCCGACCCGCGCGCCCTGTGGGCGAGCTTCGAGTACTACCGGGCGCTGGACACGACGATCGCCCAGAACCAGAAGCGCAGCCGAACCCGGCTGACGCAGCCGGTGCTCGCCGTCGGCGGCGCGCTCTGGAGCGGCCCGGCCGCCGCCCAGACGATGCGGCTGGCCGCCGACGACGTCACCGAGGTCGTCCTCGACGACTGCGGCCATTACCCGGCCGAGGAGCAGCCGGCCCGGTTCACCGAGGTGCTCGAGGACTTCCTGCGCCGCTAGGCCGTTCTGTCCATGGACGTTGGTGACAACGAGCTGATGTGAGGGGGACCTCCGGGCAGGTGTGTAGCTGCCGAGCACACACGTCCCTGCCAATCGCTGACCGCTCTCGAGCGGCGGATCGTCACGATCTGGGTCACCACACGCCTGGGGTCCGCGCGGATCGCCGCTCGCCCGGGTCCCACCCGGCCATGGTCCCCGGCGGCCTGCCACCCGCAACCCGCGTCACCAACCTCACGGGACGGAAAACCTAGAGAGCGGCGGCCAGGGCGGCGCCCGCCTCGGCGACGGCCCGTTCGGCGTCGTCGAACGGGTGGCGCAGGAACTCGTGGATCATCCCGTCGTAGCGGCGCAGGGTGACCGGCACGCCGGCGTCGGCCAGGCGCTGCGCGTACTGCTCTCCCTCGTCGCGCAGGGCGTCGTACTCGGCGGTGAGGACGAACGCGGGCGGAAGCCCGGCGAGGTCGGGTTCCAGCAGCGGGGACACCCGCGGGTTGAGCTTGTCGGCCGGGTCGGCGAGGTAGTGGTCCATGAACCAGTGCTGGGCCTCGCGGGTGACGTTGCCGTACCGGCCGGCGAGCTCGGTGATCGAGCGGTTGGTGCGGCGGAAGTCCAGGTCCGGGTAGATCAGCAGCTGGAACCGGATGGGCGGTGCGCCCGCGGCCCGGGCGGCCAGCGTGACCACGGCGGCGAGGTTCCCGCCCGCGCTGTCGCCGGCCACGGCCAGCCGCCCCGGGTCGACGCCGAGCTCCCCGGCGTGCGCGGCCACCCACTCGGTGGCCGCGAAACCCGCGTCGGTGGCGGCCGGGAACCTGTGCTCGGGCGCGAGGGGGTAGTCGACCGACACGACGACGCTGCCCGATCGGTTGGCCAGCGCGCGAGCCAGCGCGTCGTGTGAGTCGAGGTCCCCGAGGACGTACCCGCCGCCGTGGAAGAAGACGACGACGGGCAGGTTGCGGTCGGGCGTCGGCCGGTAGACGCGGACCGGCGTGCCGCCCGAGGTGCGGAGGTCGCGAACGTCGGCGACCGGCTCGCCGCTTCCGGGCGACAACAGCCGCGCCCCGGCCCGGGCCTGTTCGGGGGAGACGGTGTGCAGGCCGGCGAAGTTGAGCGCGGCGAGCCGGTCGAGGTGGGCCTGGACTTGCGGGTGGAGAGGCATGCATTCGACTTTCTGACTTGAACTACGCTTCAAGTCAAGGAGGTGGGTTCCCTTGGATATCGCCGAAGTGGCCGAGCAGGCCGGCCTGACCGCGTCGGCGCTGCGGTTCTACGAGCGGCGCGGGCTGATCCGGTCGAGCGGTCGCAACGGTCTGCGCCGCACGTTCGATCCCGACGTCGTCGACCGGCTGCAGCTGATCGCCTGCGCCCAGGCGGCGGGGTTCACGCTGGGCCAGATCGGCCGGTTCCTGGTCGCCGGCCCGGACGACGAGGAGCTGCGCCGGCATCTGGCCGTGAAGGCCGGCGAACTGGACGTCGAGATCGATCGGCTGACCCGGATGCGAGACGGCCTCCGCCACGCGGCGACGTGCGACCACGCGCCGCTGGTGGCCTGCCCCGACTTCAAGACCCGCCTCGACCCCGCTCAGCGGTAGGGGAGGCTGACGGTCAGGCGGGTTCCCTCGCCGCGCACGCTCTCCAGCGCCGTCCGCCCGCGCAGCGCGCGCACCCGGTCGTCGATTCCGGCCAGCCCACCGCCCGGCACGACCGTCGCGCCGCCCGGGCCGTCGTCGGCCACCTCGCCGTGCAGCCAGCCGGCGGCCTCGGTGACCCGCACGCGGACGCGCGCGTCCGGCGCGTACTTGGCCACGTTGGTCAGGCCCTCGCAGAGCCCGAAGTACGCGGTCGCCTCGACCGGCGGCGGGGCTCGTCCGACGTCGACCGAGAAATCGACGGCGAGGCCGAGCCGGTCGGCGACCTCGGCCAGGGCCGGGCCGATGCCGTCGGTACGCAGCACCGGCGGGTGCAGGCCGCGGGCCAGGTCCTCCAGGTCCGACATCGTCGCCAGCACCTCGTCGTGGCACACGCCCCGGACCGGCTCCGGCAACCCCTCGATCCGGGCCAGCCGGTCGGCCAGCGCGGCCAGCTGCCGCTGCGCGCCCGACCGCAGGTCGCGCTCGAGCCGCCGGCGCTCGGCGGTCTCGCGCTCCTCGACCCGCGCCTGGGCGGCCATCACCTGGTCGAGGTGCGCGGTCGCCACCGCCTCCAGCTGGGCCGTCAGCAGCGCCTGGCTCCCGGCCCGCAGGACGGCGTCCACCATCGGGCGGCGCAGCCGCAGACCGTCGTCCAGCTCGACGAGGGCGAGCGGGCGACGCTCGTCGGTGCGCGCCTCGGTCCACCAGCGGCCGGGGACCGACGGCCGGTCGCCGACCAGGCGTCCGGACCGGTCGACGTAGCCCTCGGAGGCGGGGACCCAGAACAGCAACCGCAACGACGGGTCGCGCAGCGCCGAGGCGAGCGCGTCGCGGACCGTCGCGACCGACGTGGTCGCCGACGTCATGCGGACGACGCGGTGCGGCGCGTCGACCTCGCGCCAGCGCTCGCGCAGCGCGCCGGAGAGCACGGCCAGCGGCAGCACGACCGAGATCGTGTTCTGCACGACGTAGAGCGAGAGCAGCGCGTCGACGTCCCGGAAGGCCTCCGAGGACGCGGTGGACGCGACCGCGATCGCCGTGACCCCGGTGGCGATCAGCACCGGGATCGCCGCCGGACGCTCGGTCGGCGGCAGCCGGAGCCCGCGGCGCACCAGCAGCGCGAGGTACCAGGCGGCCAGCACCAGCTGACCGCCGACGACCACGGTCACGACGGCGTCGAACAGACCCCGGTGCGGCGCCACGCCGGGCCAGGTGACCGACGACGGCAGCCCGTTCCACTCCGGACGCGAGACCAGCTCGGCCAGCAGCTCCCCGACGACGAGCACGAGCACGGCGAAATAGACCCAGTAGCGGTCGACGCCCGACACGCGGCCGGCCGGATACGACAGCACGGCCGCGCCGGCCAGGATCAGCCCGATGCCCTCGCTGTAGAACGCGACCAGCGGCCAGACGCCGGTGTGCCAGGCCGCGAGCCAGGCGAACGAGCCGAACACCCCGCCGAGCAGGAGGAGCACACCGCTGCGCTGGCGGGAGTCGCCGGTGCCGAGCAGCAGACCGCCGGCGGCGGCGAAGATCGCCATCGCCAGCACGGAGATCGCGGCCGCGTAGAGGTGGTCGCGCCAATAGGGCGCGCCGCAGACGAACGTCAGCGCGCCGGCACCGAGACCGGCCAGCCCCGCGCGTCCGGTGTGCCCGGGGACCGGTAGCACTGCCCTCACCCCGCCGCATGATACGGCCCCCGGTGCGCGGTGGCTGACCCCCGAACGGCAGTCTGTGGATCGTGCTCCGAGTCGCCACGCTGAACGTCTGCGGCCTGCCGCCGCTGCTGTCCCGGTTGCCGCCGCTGGACCGGCGCGCGGCGGCCTTCGGCCGCGTCGTCGAAGACTCCGATGTGGACGTCTTCAACGTCCAGGAGGTCTGGGGACGGCGGGCGCTGGGCGCGCTCCGACGGGCCCTGCCGTCGTTCCCGCACGTCGCGTTCGTTCCGACGTCCGGCGGCGGGCCGTCCGGGGGCCTGGTGACGTTCTCCCGCACGCCGACGGGCCGCCCGGCGTTCCACTCGTTCCGCGGCACCGCACCCCGGACCAGCACGGCGCTGTTCCGGGCCCGGCGCGCCCTCAATGCCCGCCGCCAGGGGATCCTCAGCGTCCCGCTGGACGGCGCGCACGTCGTCAACACGCACCTGACGTCCAACCGCGACGGGGACTGGACCACCGAGAGCCGCTACTACCAATTCCACTGTGACCAGCTCGACCGGCTGCACTCGGTGATCCAGGGCGCGTCGGTCGTCACCGGCGACTTCAACATCGCCGCCGACTCGCCGCTGTACCCGAGGCTGGTGGGGGACTGGCACGACCCGTTCGCGGAGTCGGACCCGATCACGTACCACCCCGAGTTCCTGCCGGCCGGCGCGCGCGGCCACCGCATCGACTACGTGCTGACCCGCGGCGACGCCACCGCGGCCGAGGTGCTGTTCGCCGAACGGCTGCCGTCAGTCGGCTGGGCTTCCGACCACCTCGGGCTCGCGGCGACGGTACTCCCGGGGTGAGACACCGACGACCCGCTTGAACGCGGTGCTGAACGCGCTCTCCGAGCCGTAGCCGACCGCTCGCGCGACCACGGCCAGCGTGTCGCCGGAGGACCGCAGCCGCGCCGAGGCCAGCTCCATCCGCCACCCGGTCAGGTAGTCCAGCGGCCCCTGCCCGACGACGTCGGAGAACCGCGCGGCCAGCGTCGACCGGGAGACCGCGGCCTCACCGGCCAGCTCGGCGACGGTCCAGGCGTGGGACGGTGCGCCGTGCAAAGAGCGCAACGCCGGACCGACCACCGGATCGGCCAGCCCGGCGAGCAACCCCGACCCGGCCGACGGCACCCGGCGCAGCACGTGCACCAGCATCACGATCGCCAGATGTTCGGCGACCAGCGTCGAGCCCAGGCCGCCCGCTCGCAGCTCGAGATCGATCTGGTCGAGCGCCCAGCGCAGAGCGTCCGCCTCGATCGTCTCGGCCGGCACGTGGATCACCGGCGGCAGGGCGTCCAGCAACACGGTCCGGGCGCGTTCTCCGAAGGAGAACCGGCCACCGATGAGCGCCACGTCCTCGCCGTCGCCGGCGTGCGCCATCCCGCCGGTCGCCGCCGCGAACAGCGGGCCCGCCGGAACGGCGGCGGTCTCCAGGTCGCTGGAGAGGGTGAACGGCCGCGGGTGGGTCAACAGGTAGCAGTCGCCGGGCGCGAGCGGGACCGGTTCTCCGCCGTCCACCCTCAGCACACAACGACCTTTCCGGACGACGTTGAACTTGACGTCGTCGGGCGCGGGAAAGGCGACCGCCCAGTGCCCGCCGGCGATCAGCCCGGTCGACACGTGGCCTCGGGCGTCGAGGAGCGCGAGGATCTGTTCGAGCGGATCCCTGGACGATGGCGAATGTTCTTCGGGCACTGGATCATGGTACGTCCGACATCGGCGCCCTACGGTGGTGTCGTGAACAACTTCGATCTGACCGGCCGCCGGGCCATCGTCACCGGTGGCGCCTCCGGCCTGGGAGCGGCGACGGCCCGCGCGCTCGAGGACGCGGGCGCCGACGTGACGATCGCGGTCCGCACCCCGCGGAGCCCGAACGCGCGCCCGCTCGACCTCGCCGACCTCGACTCGGTCCGGGCGTTCGCGGACGCCTGGGAAGGGCCGCTCGACATCCTGGTGGCCAACGCCGGCGTGATGGCGATCCCGACCCGGCAGCTGAGCGCCCAGGGCTGGGAGCTGCAACTGGCCACGAACTACCTCGGGCACTTCGCGCTGGCGCTGGGGCTGCGTCCGCACCTGACCGACGGGGCCCGACTCGTGGTCGTGAGCTCCGGGGCGTACCGCAACGGACCGTTCGACTTCGACGACCCGCAGTTCGCGCGTCGGCCGTACGACCCGATGCTCGCGTACGCGCAGTCGAAGACCGCCGAGATGCTGTTCGTGACCGAGGCCACCCGGCAGTGGGACGACGTCGCGGTGAACGCGCTCAGCCCCGGCTACATCCACACCGCGCTGCAGCGCCACCTGGACGACGACACGATGCGGGCGTTCGGCGCGATGGACACGGACGGGAACCTGATCACCCCGAGCTACTACAAGACGCCCGAGGAGGGCGCGGCGACGTCGGTGCTGCTCGCCGCGTCGCCATCGGTGGAAGGCGTCACCGGCCGGTACTTCGAGGACGAGAAGGAGGCTCCGGTGGAGGACTTCGCCCGCGACCCCGAGGCCGCGGAGCGGCTCTGGGAGCTGGGCCTCAGCGGAATGCGCTGAGCTTGGCCGGGTTGAGCACGACGAAGATGTCGGTGATGCCCTCGGGCGAGCCGACGATCGAGGCGACGCCGAACAGCGCGCCGTCCTGGGTCAGCACCAGCGCGTCCTGGCCGTTGACCTGGGCCGGGCGTACGTTGCCCTCGGCGAAGAACCGCTGGAGCGCGTTCTGGAACTGCGCCACGCGCTCCCGGCCACGCACCGGGAAACGGGCGGCCCGGGCCGCGCCACCGCCGTCGGAGTAGCGGACGACGTCGTCGGCGAACAGCGCTTCGAGCCCGCCGATGTTCCCGGCCCGGGCGGCGGCCAGGAAGGCGTCGAGGAGCCGGTGGTGCTCGTCCGGGGCGACCGTGGTGCGCCGCCCCGACTCGACGTGCTTGCGCGCCCGGCTCACCAACTGCCGGGCGCTGACCTCGGAGATCTCCAGCACCTCGGCGATCCGCCGGTACGGGTGGTCGAACGCCTCGCGCAGCACGTAGGACGCCCGCTCGGTGGGCGTCAGGCGTTCGAGCAGCAACAGCACGGCGAGCTCGAGCGCCTCCGCGCGCTCGGCGCCGAGCGCCGGGTCGGCGCTGGTGTCGACCGGCTCGGGCAGCCACGGCCCGACGTAGCTCTCCCGCTTGACCCGCGCGGACTGCAGCGCGTTGATCGCCAGCCGGGTGACGACCGTGACCAGGAATGCCTCCGGGTTCTCGACCGTCGACCGGTCGTACTGCTGCCAGCGGACCCACGCGTCCTGCACGACGTCCTCGGCCTCGCTGACGCTGCCGAGCATCCGGTAGGCGACGCCGAACAGACGCGGCCGCAGCGCGGTGAAGGCCTCGGCGGCGAGATCGAGGGACTCGGACATGTCAGATCGTCGGCGTCCAGCCGAGGGCCGGGCCGAGCTTCGTCGCGACGTCGGTGAGGATCTGGACGTAGTCCTCGTGCTCGAAGCTGAACGGCAGCGCGAACGCGACCTCGTCGACCTGCTGGAACGCCGGGTCGGCGTAGAGCTGGGCGGCGATCTCGTCGGAGGACCCGATCAGGTCGCGGGCGAACATCATCCGGGCCGGGCCCTGCGGGGTGGAGGTGCGCGGGGTCCGGGCGGCCACGTACGCCTCGTACTTCGTCCGCTGCTCGGCCGAGGCTCCGTCGGTGGGGATGACGACGAGGCCCTGCGAGACCCGTCCGTCGGGCCGGGCCTTCCGGTAGGCCCGGACGTGGGACGCCTGGACCTCGGCGAAGTCTTCGGAATCCTCGGCCCGGACCACGTTGCTGGTCAGGAAGTTCATGTCGTGTGCGGCCGCCCATTCGGCCGAGCGGGTGCTGCCGCCGCCGTACCACATCCGGCCGGACAGCCCGGGGGAGTGCGGCTCGACCCGCTTGGAGAACACCTCGAAGCCCTGGGTGCCCTCGAAGTCGCTGACCTGCTCGCCGCGGATCGCGGACAGCAGCCGCGACACCCGCGTGTAGCTGAAGTCCTCGACGTCGGCCGTGTCGGGGTACAGCGCGTCCTTGACGTTCTCCCACCGCATCGGCGGCCCGACGCTCAGCCCGGGGTTGAGCCGGCCGCCGGACAGGATGTCGACGGTCGCCAGGTCCTCGGCCAGCCGCAGCGGGTTCTCCCAGCCCAGCGGGATCACCGCGGTGCCGAGCGCGATCCGGCTGGTGCGCTGGGACGCGGCGGCCAGCACCGCGACCGGCGACGAGATGCCGTACTGCAGGTGCCGGTGGCGCACCCAGGCGCTGTCGAACCCGAGCTCCTCGCCGAGCTGGATGATCTCGAGCGTGGACTCGTGCCCGGGTCGTGGGTTCGCCCCGTCGAACAGGCCGATCGTCAGAAAGCCGAGCTTACGGAGCGGTTCGGTGGGGTTTGGCACGCGCTTCTCCTTCGGTTCGGCTCTATTCTGCCTCCCGTGCTGATCGCCGATCCGACGCGTCAGATCCCGGCGGCGAACGTCCGGAGCTCGGCCAGGGCCTCGGGGCCGGTCGGCGCCTGCTCCGGGTCGACCAGCCACTGCAGCATGAGCCCGCTCAACAGCGCGAGCGGCACCGAGCCCCCCAGGCCGGCGCGGCCCTCCCGCTGACCGCGGGCCAGGTGTGC